>JANWKN010000221.1 GCA_025451355.1 Pseudolabrys sp.
GTCCCCCCGTGGTTGGGCCCGCTTCCGGCGGGCTCACAAGTAAAACAAGCAAGATCGATGTTGCGCAACCCAAAAATTCACCGGACCCGGGGTCCAACTAGCTGTTGTGGCTTCGCTGCCCCCGTATTATCCGGCGCCTAAGCTTTGTCGGTCGCATGTCCGCTTTGGGTCATTAGCGGACATATGCAGTGCAAAAAGGCATGTCCGCTTCACATCCGAAAGCGGACATCCTCTCACTCCGTCGGCTGCAACAGCTCAAACGATGTCGTTGCTGTAGGGCGCCGGTGCGATCGATATTCCGGCGCGCTGCCGCTCATGCAGCCGCCGCATGCGCGCGAGGGCCAGCCGGCGCCGGGTGAAAATGCGAATGATGGACTGGATACGCGTCACGCACGGATCGGAGCACGCGCGCCGGTACGCCATAAGATGGCCGCTCGACACGGTCGCGCCGGGACGGAGAGTTTTCGTCGTGCACTCGCCGCGCGAGACGCGGCTCGAGGCGCTCTGACGCGTCCGGAAAACTCCGGAGCCGCACCGTGGCCCCGGTGTAGTCCTGAACTATTTGTTCACGCTATCGACGTTCTCCGAGGCCCGTCGGGTCGCGCTGAACGCAAACGGGTCGAGCCGCAGGGCGCGGCCCGACCCGGCACATCCGCCACTTCGCATTGACGCCTCAAACTCTCCCGCGCCCGACTTTTGTGCCGGGTCGCGTGATAATCGTGGCAGAAACGGGTCTGAATCCGCTTAATGTTCTGGGTTAATCGGAAGTAGCAGTGGGCCCTTCGCTACGGATGATTGACGTCCCGTTGCAAAGCATGATTGACGAGGTGTTGCCGTCTTTGCCCACATTGTATGGTTCGGCGGTTGAAAGGTATCGCGATCTCGACCATTTGAAAGTCACACATGCTCGCTCCAGCCTCGCTTTTGGATCTCACGCCCCTGACCGATCGTGCTGAACGGCTGGTCAAAGCCGCACGCGCCGCGGGCGCGGACTCCGCCGACGCCGTGGCTTTACGCACGATGTCGCTGGGCGTGGAGGTTCGTGACGGACGGGTAGAGGAATCGGAAAGTTCCGAAGGCGACGATATCGGCCTGCGTGTCCTGGTCGGTCACCGGCAGGCCATGGTGTCGACGAATGATATTTCGGACAACAGCGCGGCCCTCGCCCAACGAGCAGTCGCGATGGCCCGCGCGACGCCGGAAGACAAGTTCGCCGGGCTCGCTGAGCCCGGTATGCTTGCACGTGATATTCCTGACCTCGACCTGATCGACCCCAAATTGCCGACGGTTGGAGAACTCGAAACGCAAGCGCAAATCTTGGAAGAAGCGGCTTTTTCAATCCAAGGCGTCAGCAAGTCGGGCGGCGCGTCTGCCTCGGCCGGAATCGGTGGAATGGTGTTGGTTACCAGCCACGGTTTTCGCGGCGCCTATATCGGGTCGAATCATGGGCTGTCGATGACCGCTATCGCCGGCGACGGCATCGGTATGGAGCGCGACTATGACTACTCATCTGTGCGCCACGCCGTGGATCTGGAACGTCCGGAAGACATCGGTCGTAGGGCCGGCGAGCGTGCTGTCGCACGCCTAAATCCGCGCAAGGTGTCGACCTGCAAGGTGTCCGTGCTATTCGATCCACGCTCGGCGGGGTCGCTGGTCTCGCATCTTGCGAGCGCTGTGAACGGCGCCTCAGTCGCACGGAAGACCAGCTTTCTTCGCCACAAAATGGGGGCAAAGCTTTTTGCCGACGGCATTCGAATTGTCGACGATCCCTTGCGCAGACGGGGCCTTCGCTCGCACCCGTTCGACGGCGAGGGTGTCGTCTGCAAAAAGCTTGCACTGATCGAGGACGGTGTCCTTCGTTCATGGCTGCTTGATAGCGCAACCGCCCGTGAGCTTGGGCTGGTCACTACCGGCAACGCGCAGCGCAGCGGCTCGTCCGCGACGTCGCCTGGATCAAGCAATCTGTACATGGAACCGGGCCGATTGAGCCCCGAACAGCTTATCGCAGATATTGCCGACGGATTTTACGTGACCGACCTGATCGGCGTGGGAGCCAATATGATAACTGGGGACTATAGCCGCGGAGCGTCGGGCTTCTGGATCGAGAACGGCAAGCGCGTCTATCCGGTGAGCGAGGTGACGATCGCCGGGCACCTCACGGACATGTTCCGCACGCTGACCCCGGCCAATGACCTCAGCTTCCGCTACGGCATCAACGCGCCAACATTGCGCGTAGAGGGATTAACCGTTGCCGGCCAGTGATCTGCTCACGCTAAGAGAACCGCTCGCAACCGTAGTACGCGCGGCTGGCGATCTCGCCCGCGCGATTGCGCGAGGGCCATTCAAGCGCTGGACCAAGGGGACCGACCACTCGCCGGTGACTGAAGCAGACATTGCGGTGAATGAGTTCCTGCACACGCGTCTCTCAGAGCTCGTGCGCGACGCCGGCTGGAAGTCAGAGGAATCAGACGCCACCCTGCCCGACCGTGCCGTCCCGCTTGCGTGGATCGTCGATCCGATCGATGGCACCCGCGCCTATATTTCCGGAAGCGCTGACTGGTCCATCTCTGTCGCACTTGCCGAGCATGGTCGTCCTTTGATCGCAAGCATCTACGCGCCGGTGAGCGACGAGATGTTTCTCGCTTTGCGCGACGGGGGTGCCATGCTGAACGGCGCCCCGATCGGGGTATCGCCCGGCGCAACGCTTGTCGGCGCCAGACTCGCCGGCCCCAAACGTTATCTCGATCGGCTGTCAGCCGTCACACCGGAGATATTGGCCCAACCCAAAGTGCATTCGCTGGCCTTGAGGATTGCCCGCGTCGCGCATGGCAGGCTGGATGCCGCGTTTGCTTCAGGCGGCAGTCATGATTGGGACCTTGCGGCTGCCGACCTTTTGGTGCACGAAGCCGGCGGCGCGCTCACCGAATTTTCCGGCCGGCCGCTAAAATACAACGGTTCGGAATCTGCGCATGGCGCGCTGATTGCCGCCGGCCAAGCTCGCCACACTGCTTTGATAGAGCTCGTGCGCGACCGCGAAACCGAATTCGCGTAAGCTTGGCCACCCACGACCATTTCACCCTTTGGGATTATCAGGACTTCGAGCCATGGCTGCAGAACTACCGACCGCGAAAAAGCAGTTGTTGCATCTCGTCCTTGGCGGCGAGCTGACTGAGCTCGGCGGAAGCGAATTCAAGGATCTCGAAAAGATCGACATCGTCGGCGTTTTTTCGAACTATGCCAGCGCCTATGTCGCCTGGAAGTCCAAGGCGCAACAGACTGTCGACAATGCCCACATGCGCTATTTCATCGTTCACCTGCATCGCTTGCTCGACCCCGAAGCCGCAGGTCGACCGGTACGCTGAATGCTGATGCGATCGTTCAGGCGCAATATCGCCACCTCACCAGCCTTTCAGGAGACCGTCGGCGTAGTGGCCGCTTGGTACCTTCGATTCGTTTGGCGAACTAGCCGAGTGACCCTGGAGCCTGGCAACATCTACAACGAAGCCGAGATGCCGGCGATTGTGGCGATGTGGCACGGTCAGCATTTCATGGCGCCGTTCATTAAACGCGACGATCCCCGACATCGCACTAAAGTGCTGATCTCCCGCCACCGCGACGGGGAGATCAATGCGCGTGCTGCCGAACGGCTGGATATCGGCACGATCCGCGGCTCGGGCGCGCATGATGGGGGCTTTCACCACAAAGGTGGTCCCGCGGCATTTACGGAGATGCTCGAGGCACTCAAGGACGGCTACAATATAGCGATGACCGCCGATGTTCCCAAAGTCGCGCGTATCGCGGGGCTCGGAATCGTGAAACTCGCACAACATTCGGGTCGACCGATTTATCCCGTTGCGATGGCGTCGAGTCGCCGCATAGAGCTCGACAACTGGGATCGCTCGGCAATCAACTTGCCGTTCGCACGAATGGGGATCGTCGCGAGCCAACCCATTTTTGTGCCACCCGAAGCTGACCGAGAGGTGCTGGAAGTGGCCCGACAAAAGGTTGAAACTGAGCTCAATCGGGCGACAGCACGCGCCTACGAGATCGCCGACAGGACCGGGGGCGGGGCGTCTTGAGTGGTAAATTGCCGACTGGCTTGCGGATGTACCGGCTGTTGTCCGCGGCGGTCGGTCCATTCACTCCCATTATTCTGGCGTGGCGCCTCAAGCGCGGCAAGGAACACCGCCAGCGCCTGCCCGAACGACGCGGTGAAAGTCGTATTGGACGGCCGGAAGGCCCGCTTATCTGGCTGCACGGCGCGAGCGTCGGGGAGCTCGCGAGCGTCCTGCCTTTAATCGATCGCATCCGGGCGCGCGGATTCGGCATATTGGTCACAACGGGGACCGTCACTTCGGGTGGGCTTGCCGAACAGCGCCTTCAGCGCGGCGTGATTCACCAATTCATTCCGCTCGACATTTTGCGGTTCGTGCGGCGGTTTCTCGATCATTGGCGGCCCGATCTTGCGTTATTCGTGGAATCCGAGCTTTGGCCGAATCTGATGATCGAGGCATCGGAGCGGGGCATACCCATGGTTCTGGTCAATGCACGTCTTTCCGAGAATTCCTACCGGCGTTGGCGTCGTGCGCCGCGTTCGATTGCCGACTTGCTCCAGCGCCTCGATCTTTGTCTAGCTGGCACTTCGTCCGACGCAACGCGCCTGAGCGATCTTGGCGCACCAAACGTCGTTACGACCGGCAACCTCAAGCTCGACGCGCCGGCGCCGCCCGCCGAACCAACAGCGCTCGCGGAACTGCAGAATGCGATCGCCCACCGGCCGGTGGTCGCAGCCGCGTCTACCCATGCCGGTGAAGAGGAAGCCGTAATCGAGGCGCATACGCGATTGCGCCGCAATTTTCCCGGATTGCTGACCGTGATCGCGCCGCGCCATCCGGAGCGCGGCCGCGGTATTGCCGAGATCGCGACCGCGGCCGGTTTGCCGAGCACGCTCCGCTCGCTCGGGGAATTGCCCCAGCACGAGACAGAAATCTATGTCGCCGACACTGTTGGCGAGCTTGGCCTTGTCTATCGTCTGGCCCCAGTGGTGTTTGTCGGTGGCTCGCTGATCAGACACGGCGGTCAAAACCCCGTCGAGGCCGCCAAGCTGGGCGCAGCGATTTTGCACGGTCCACATGTCTGGAATTTCGCGGAGATTTATTCCGCGCTCGACAACGTCCACGGTGCCGAGCGGATTGAAAGCGTGGACCGCCTTGTTGCTCACTTGGCCGCATGGCTGAGCGACCCTGATGCGCGTGCCCGGGTCGTCGCGGCAGCACATAACGTGGTAGAGAATCTGGGCGGAGCGCTGGATCGTACGCTCGCGTCTCTCGATCCCTATCTCATGCAACTGCAGCTGCAACAACGGGCGCACCATGCGTGAGCCGGCCTTCTGGTGGCGCGAAGTTGGCCTCTTGGCTGGGATGCTTGCGCCGCTGGGGCTTATTTATGGTGCCATCGCAGCGCGGCGCATGGCGACGAAGGGAGTTTCGGCCGGCCTGCCCGTGGTATGCGTCGGCAATTTCACGCTGGGTGGCGCGGGCAAAACACCAACGGTGATAATGCTGGCGAAAATGCTCACAGACGCCGGCGCGCGTCCGTTTTGCCTCACCCGCGGGTATGGCGGGAGCGCTGTAGGTCCAAAGAGCGTCGATGCTCACAGCGAAGTTGCCGCACAAGTTGGTGACGAAGCGATTCACATCGCGCAGTCTGCCCCGATTGTCGTGGCGAGGAACCGTGTCGCCGGTGCAGCATTCGCGCGCGCACAAGGTGCGGGCCTTGTCATCATGGACGACGGATTGCAGAATCCGTCGTTGTTGAAGGACTTCACGCTCGCCGTGATCGACGCCCGGCGTGGTGTCGGCAATGAGCATGTATTCCCTGCCGGGCCGTTGCGCGCACCCTTGGCCGGGCAGCTGGATCAAACTGATGCGCTGCTGGTGGTCGGTGATGGCTTCAACGCAGATCCCGTCATCACCCAATGTCGTACCCGTGGCCTACCGATTTTCCACAGCCGCCTTGTTCCTGACCCCGATTGCGTGGCATCCCTGAAAGGTCGCGATGTGTTGGCTTTTGCCGGGATCGGCGATCCAGAAAAGTTTTTTGCAACTGCGATTGGTGCCGGCATCGTCGTGGCTCAGCGCGAGGCCTTCGACGACCATCACTGCTATACGGCCGAGGAAGCAGCCGGGCTAATCATGCGAGCCGAACACAGCGGGCTCGCGCTCCTGACCACCGAAAAGGACCACGCGCGGATGACAGGGGAGCGACTGCTCGAGGCGCTTGCTGCAAGGGCGCACACCCTGCGCGTCACTATGGTTGTTGAGGAAGCGGATGAAATGCGCCGGCTCGTGTTGACTAAACTGCGACGCTAGCCAGTTATTTTCTCGTCGCGTTCAATGCACGATGGCGCTGCAGGACCGCCTCCGGCGTCGCATAGGCTTCCTGCAGATCGACGTTCCAATATTTGAGCTCTTCTAGCGGTATCGGCACGCCGGTGACCGAACAACGCACGAACGCACCAGGCCGCACGACGCGGAAATCCCCGTCCAGGTACTTCACTTCCGCCTCTCCGCTCATTGGCGGGCTGCGATCATAACGGTTGAGCAAAAGTGTCCTCCAATGTTCGGCCTGCGTCTCCACCCAAACATAGTCGGTCGGTTACGCGAACGAAACCCTCGAAAATTGTCTTATGAACCAAACAGGGTGCCCTGCCCCCCAGCACCCTCATCGCCGCTGCGGCCTCGTACTTTGGCTTTTGCCAATGGCTGCAGCGAGCGATCACCCTCGGCGGTTGCACCAACACGTCCATCGACAAACTCAATATCAAGGCGTGACCCGGGCCCGACCGCATCAGCCGAGCGCAACGGGCGACCTTCACTGTCGCGGACAAGTGCAAATCCACGCGCGAGTACCCCTCGGTAAGAGTAGGCCGTCAGCAGTTGGCCAGCACTGAGCAGTCGCTGAGCGCGACGGTCTCGGAAAATCCGAAAGGCGCGCCTAGCGCGGTCGCCAAAACTCGCCGTCTGTTCCCGGCAGCGCTCGATGCGGTGAGACAGAAGACGCGGAGACAGGCGGGACGCGACGCGCGTCAGATGCGTGTGGTGGATTTGCGCATTGGCGCGCAGCGCTCGGGGCAGCCGACCGACGCAGGCATCGAGCCGCTGGCGGGGCCCCGACAGCAGCTCGTCGAGCGCCGGCAACGCACGGCTGAGCAAATAGAGTTCCTTGCGATGGCGCTCGACGTTACGTTTCCAACAGGCATGTTTGCGGGCGCCGAGGTCAGAAAGCGACAACATCAGCTCAGCACGCACCGGTACGGCTATTTCTGCGGCAGCCGTAGGTGTCGGCGCACGACGATCAGACGCGAAATCGATCAGCGTGACGTCGGTCTCGTGTCCGACGGCGGATATGAGCGGAACCATGCTGGCCGCTGCAGCGCGCACCACAATCTCTTCGTTGAACGACCACAAATCCTCGAGCGATCCGCCTCCCCGCGCGACGATAATCAGGTCGGGACGCGGTATCGGCCCGAGCTCGGGTAGTTCGTTAAACCTGCGGATAGCATTGGCGACTTCCGCCGCCGAGGTCTCCCCTTGCACCCGTACAGGCCACACCAGCACTCGTCGGGGAAAGCGCTCCTCGAGACGGTGCAAAATATCGCGGATCACCGCGCCAGTCGGCGAAGTCACGACACCGATGATTTTCGGCAAAAACGGCAAAAGTTGTTTGCGCGCTTCGTCGAACAGACCTTCAGCCGCAAGCTTCTTCTTGCGCTCCTCCAGGAGCTTCATCAGTGCGCCGATGCCGGCGGGCTCCAGCCTGTCGATGACGATCTGGTAGCTGGAACGGCCGGGATAGGTCGTCAGCCTGCCGGTGACGATGACTTCAAGTCCCTCCTCGGGCTTGACGCGCATCCGGCCGTAGGCGCTTTTCCATATAACGG
The DNA here is from genome assembly GCA_025451355.1 of Pseudolabrys sp. GTDB lineage: Bacteria > Pseudomonadota > Alphaproteobacteria > Rhizobiales > Xanthobacteraceae > Pseudolabrys. The sequence continues at coordinate 7,943 of JANWKN010000221.1, forward strand.
CTTCGAGGCGGGCACCTTCGTCCTTGAGGGCGAAATACGCATGACCGGAAGAATGCGGACCCTTGAAGCCGGAAATCTCACCTCGGACCCGTACATAGCCGTAGGCATCCTCGACGGTGCGCCTAAGTGCCGCCGAAAGCTCCGAGACAGTCCATTCCACAACGTTATCGAGGGCAACTTCTGTCATACAGGTCGAATCTCTTGCGAGCGCAAGGCGCCATGCTACACCAAACCGCAACCACTCCCTAAAGGCCGCCCGCGCGTCTCATGGACATCCTCAGTCTCGGTTCCGGCGGTCGCGAGCACGCGCTCGCCTGGAAAATGGCTGTCAGCCCGCTCACCGACAAGCTTTACTGTGCGCCCGGCAACGCTGGCATAGCGCGTGAGGCCGAATGTGTGACGCTTGACCTCGCCGACCACAAGGCGGTCATCGCGTTTGCCAAGGACCGCAAAATCGATCTTGTCGTGGTCGGGCCTGAGGTGCCGCTGTGCGCCGGCATTGTCGACGATCTCGAAGCGGCAGGCATCAAGGCCTTCGGTCCAACCAAATGGGCAGCGCGGCTGGAAGGTTCGAAGGGTTTCACCAAGGATCTGTGCAAGGCCAACAACATGCCGACCGCGGCCTATGAGCGCTTCAAAGGCGCGAGCGCCGCTAAGGAATATGTTCGCAAAAAGGGCGCACCCATCGTCGTGAAGACCGATGGGCTCGCCGCCGGCAAGGGCGTGGTCGTTGCGGAAACGGTGCAAGAAGCTGAATCGGCGATTGACATGATGTTCGGGGGCGGGCTGGGAGCTCCTGCCTGGGAAATCGTCATCGAAGAGTGCCTTGTCGGCGAAGAGGCTTCCTTTTTCGCGCTCTGCGATGGCGAGACCGCGATACAGCTTGCGTCTGCGCAGGATCACAAACGCGTCGGCGATGGTGACAGCGGGCCAAATACTGGCGGCATGGGTGCATATTCGCCGGCACCGATCATGACCGAGCAGATGAACCGGCGCGTGATGGATGAGATCATTCATCCTACCGTGCACGCGCTCAAGCGCGCCGGTGCGCCGTATAAAGGCGTGCTGTTCGCCGGCCTGATGATCACGAAAGATGGTCCCAAATTGATCGAATACAATGTTCGCTTTGGCGATCCCGAGTGTCAGGTGCTGATGCTGCGCCTGATGTCCGACTTGGTACCGGCCCTGTTGGCCGCACGCGACGGACAGCTGAAGAATTTCGATCTGCGCTGGTATCCGGACGCAGCACTCACGGTGGTAATGGCTGCGAAGGGTTACCCGGGACATTACAACAAGGGTTCAATAATAGAAGGACTTGGCGCGGCGGCGCAGATCGAGGGCGCGGAGATCTTTCACGCTGGCACGAAGGCCGATGGTAGTCGCATCGTGGCCAATGGGGGACGCGTCCTCAACGTATGTGCGCGCGGCAAGACCGTCCGCGAGGCACAGAGCCGCGCCTATGCTGCGGTCGACCTTATCCGTTGGCCCGACGGCTTCTGCCGTCGTGATATTGGTTGGCGCGCGATCGAGCGGGAGTGAATTTGTGCCCCGGGTTCCCTCTCCCACAAATGGGCAGGCTTGAGTAAGGTAGTTCATGCCCGACTTGGCCGACCTCTTTCCCGGTTTTGCTTCGCACTGGATCGACACGACCGTCGGACGAATCTTTGCGCGCGCCGGCGGCAATGGCCCGCCACTTTTGCTGCTGCACGGATACACGCAAACAAATGTGATGTGGCATCGCGTCGCTCCCGTGCTCGCCGAACGCTTCGCGCTCGTCATTCTGGATTTGCCTGGTTACGGCTGGTCGGATGTGCCGCGCGCCGACGAAGTGCATGCGCCCTACGACAAGCGCTCGATGGCAAAGATCATGATCGAGGTGATGGAGAAACTCGGCCATGTGCGCTTCAGGTTGGCCGGCCATGATCGCGGCGGCCGCGTCGCATATCGCCTTACTCTCGATCATCCGGGCCGCGTCGAGCGGTTGGCGACGCTCGACATCGTTCCGACCTACGACATGTGGCACCGCATAGATCGTAACCTGGCCATGAAAGTCTGGCACTGGCCGTTTCTGGCGCAGCCGGATCCGCTGCCGGAAATGCTGATCTCGAAAGCCCCTGTCGAGTATCTGGAATGGAAAATGGCCAGTTGGACGAAGGCCAAAAACCTCTCCGCCTTCGATCCCCGCGCGCTCGATCATTATCGCGCGGCATTTGCCGATCCACTGCGCATCCACGCCCATTGCGAGGATTACCGTGCCGGTCGCTATGCCGATCTAGCGCAGGACGAGGCAGACCGCACGGCTGGACGCACAATCGCATGCCCCATGTTGGCTTTGTGGGGTGGTGTCGGCATCGCGGCGGAGACCGAGGGGCCCCTGAAGATCTGGCAACAATGGGCCCCACAGACCACAGGTAGGGCAATTGACTCGGGACATTTTCTCACCGAGGAAAATCCGCAAGCGACCGCGGCGGCACTAGTAGACTTCTTCGCCGGCTGACGCAGGAGACTATGAATGCACCCCGTGTTGCGGCTTTACGAAGACGTCCTCTCAAGCGCCGAAAAGATCGAGCTCAGGTTGCCGCCGGTGCCGCGCTTTATCTTTATCGTGCACGGTTCTGCGACGATCGGGGACGAGGCGGTGCGTGAGGGCGAAGCTTGGCAGGGTGAGACGGCAGTCAAAGTCAAGCCGGGACCCACCGGGTTTACTTGCTGGCGTTGGGAACTCGCGCGCGGCGACCAAGGCAGTACGACCGCAAACGCGCCGGGCATGGTCACGCACGAAAAGCTGACCGCTTTTCTGGAAACGCTGCCGAAGGGCGAGTTGCTGATGCGCGGAGACAGCGTTGCTTTTCCGCCCAGCGGTTACGCCTACCTGCATCGTCACCAAGGACCCGGTATACGCTGTCTGATCGAAGGTGGCATTCGCATCGACACGCACGGACGTTCGACGTCGTTTGGTCCGGGCAGTGCCTGGTATGAATCCGGGCCTGACGCCGTGTTCGCGCAGGCCTCGTCTGACAAGCCCAGCCGATTTATACGCGTGATGATCCTGCCACGCGAACTGCATGGAAAAAGCTCGATTCAATACGTCAACGAGGAGGACAAGGCGAAACCAAAGTCGCAGCAATACAAAATCTACGCCGACGCGCCGATCTCTTTCGGAACGCGTAAATGATTTCGTTGCGGCGATGACATCGGTCGACCGTCAGCAGGCTTTTTCGGGAACCAAGGATGCAGCACCTGCATTGCGCATCGATGTCGAGCAACTCGAACGCTATCTCAATGCGCAGATTGAGCGCTTTGCCGGACCGCTGACGGTCAGGCAATTCAAAGGTGGCCAATCGAACCCGACCTACCTCCTCGAGACGCCGGCCCGCAGCTATGTCTTGCGTCGCAAGCCACCGGGCAAATTACTTCCATCGGCACATGCGGTCGATCGCGAATATCGCGTGATCAGCGCACTTCACGCTCAGGACTTCCCCGTCGCGGAGCCGCTCGTCTATTGTGCTGAGGAGAGCGTTGCCGGCACGCCGTTTTACGTCATGGACTTCGTCGACGGCCGCGTCTTCTGGGAGCCGCAGATGCCCGGTTCAAATCCAGCCGAGCGCGCGGCCGTCTACGATTCGATGAATGCGACGATCGCGCATCTGCACGGATTCGATCCGGCCAAAATCGGCCTTGGCGACTTCGGCAAAGGCGAAAACTACGTTGCTCGACAGGTGGACCGTTGGTCGAAGCAATATCGCGCGTCCGAAACCGAAAAAATCGACGCGATGGAGCGCCTGATCGACTGGCTGCCGAAGCACATACCACCGAACGCATCGGTCCGCCTGGTGCACGGCGACTACAGGCTCGACAATCTGATCGTTGCGCGCGATCAGCCGAAGATCGTAGCCGTGCTCGATTGGGAGCTATCGACGCTGGGCGATCCGCTGGCCGACTTCAGTTACCATCTAATGGCCTGGCACATGCCCCATTCAGAGAGCGCGGCCGGTACGGCGACCCTGGTCGGACACGATATGCGCGCACTGGGTATTCCGCCGATGGCCGATTACGTCGACGCTTACGTTGCGCGTACCGGACTGGACCCACGCCCACATCTGCCGGTTTATCTCGCCTATAATTTCTTCCGTATTGCCGCGATCCTGCAGGGGATCATTGGTCGCGTTCGCGACGGTACCGCGACAAGCGAATTCGCGCCGGCTAAGGCTGAAATGATCCGACCGCTTGCAGACAAGGCCTGGGAATTCGCGCTGCGCGCCTGACCCACGGCGACACGGTCAACAAATCCTTTCGTAAGAAAACCGGATTTGCGGTGTGGGGGATGCGGATAATTGAGACCTGCGCGCCTAGGTTGTCCGCCGCTATGCCGAAGCGCGAAACGACTCCAAAGTCGGCCGCCCAACAGCAGGCGAGCCAACGCGAGCCCGCTACAAAACCGGTTGTCAGGCAAGCCCCGCCACCACCCGGAATGGGCAGCTCGTCGACAAGACGGCCTGATCGGATCCCTTAAAAATTATCGGCGGGCCTGAAAAAAACTTTTCAGGAGTTCGGCGCACTCGCTTTCGTTAATGCCGCTGTAGACCTCGGGGCGATGGTGACATGTGGGCGCAGCAAAAAAACGCACGCCATGTTCAACTGCGCCGCCTTTGGTATCGGCGGCGCCGAAGTAAAGTCGCCGAATGCGCGTGAAAGACATCGCCGCTGCGCACATGGCGCAAGGTTCCAGCGTAACATAGAGATCGCAATCCGAGAGGCGCTCGCTCCCAAGGGCGGCAGCCGCAGCACGAATGGCAATGAGTTCGGCGTGCGCGGTCGGGTCGCGGTCGGCGATCGTTCGGTTGCCGGACAGCGCAACAACGCTCCCGGCCCTTACGATCACGCAGCCTACGGGCACCTCGCCCCGCGCTCCTGCCGCGCGGGCTTCCTCGATGGCGATGGACATGAATGTGGGCGATGGCATCCCCAGTCATGGCCGGGCTTGTCCCGGCCATCCACGTCTTCTATGCCGCTCCGTGTATAAAGACGTGGGCGCCCAGCACAAGGCTTGTGCCCGAGCCGGCATGACGAAGAAGTCCAAAATGACCGCAACATCCAACAAAGAAAAGCCCGGCGAGCGGATCGCAAAAGTCATCGCGCGCGCGGGCCTCGCCTCCCGACGTGAAGCCGAGGCCTGGATCACGGCCGGGCGCGTATCGGTCAACGGTGAGGTTATTTCTTCGCCGGCTCTCAACGTGACGGCAAACGACCAAATCGCGGTCGACGGCGCACCTTTGCGGGCGCGCGAGCGTACCCGGCTTTTCCTGTATCATAAGCCGCGGGGATTGGTGACGACCCATTCCGATCCAGAGGGGCGCGATACGATCTTCCGGGCGCTTCCAAAAACCCTTCCGCGGGTCATCAGCGTCGGGCGACTCGACATCAACACCGAAGGTCTGTTGCTGCTCACCAATGACGGCGGACTCGCGCGCATCTTGGAATTGCCGGCAACTGGCTGGTTGCGCCGCTATCGCGTGCGTGCACTCGGGCGAGTGCGGCAGGAGGCGCTCGACGGTCTGAAAAGCGGCGTCACTATCGACGGAATCCACTACGGTCCGATTGAAGCTACGCTCGATCGCGACCAGGGGGCAAACGTCTGGCTGACCTTTGGCATTCGCGAGGGCAAGAACCGCGAGGTGCGCAAGGTTCTCGAATCACTGGGTCTGAAGGTGAACAGGCTGATCCGTGTCGCGTTTGGTCCTTTCGATCTGGGCGACCTCGACGACGGCGCCGTTCGGGAAATCGAGACCGA
>JANWKN010000222.1 GCA_025451355.1 Pseudolabrys sp.
TCAAACAAAGCGATCGCCCGTCAGCTAGGTATTTCATTCCACACGGCCAAATTTCACGTCGCCGCGATACTCGCCAAACTTGACGCAGACAGCCGGACCGAGGCGGTGGCGAAGGCGACTCAATCTGGTCTTGTGATGCTCTGAACGCGGTGGGGACCATATCGCGTCGAAGGAGTGTCTTATGAGATCAACCTGCTCGGGTGTCATGATGCCGGCACTCCTGCTCGATCCGAGACACAGTAAGGCCGAGCGCCTTGGCGAGCTTGAGGTTCATCTGCCGCGGTAACCTAATCTGCCATGGAACAAATGCTGGGCGGGTTTTCATTTCCGCCGAAACTTAAGTACTTCTGCCTCCTGCTGGGTGTCCGTAGCGGCGCAGGCCGCCTAGGGAGAGCGCCATCACCGGCGACCGCAGCTCGGGCGCGCTGCCGATGTAGCCGCTTTCGTCAAACGTCACGTTGACCTCAAGCCTGTCGCCGCTCATGGTCGTCGCCCGGTGGGTGTCGAGCGCCTCGCGCAGCGCGAGCGCGGCGCGGCCGGTTTCTCCAGACCATGATCCGTGGAACCGGGAACGCCCTCGCGGGGCCGAGCGTTATCGCTGGGCGAGGGTGTGCCCAGCCCAACCCCCGACAACCCCAGGCACACCCCTCGCGACGACAAGCAAGAATGGTGAGTTAGCGCCCCCCGGTCTTGCACCCCCGTGCGCAGGCCGGGGGGCACTTTGCCCCCGCCGCCAGGCCCCCGCCTAGCCGAACACGCTTGCGGCCGCGATCACAACGCCTATGGCGAACGCGGCCACGCAGGAAAGCAGCAGAGTTTCGTACAAAATTCTGGCCATGACAGCCTCCCCGAGGAGGGCTGAGATTGCAGTCCCGCAAGTTCCACAATTCGGAACTGCCGCAGGAACCAATTTCACAGATGCCAGTTGGAAAGGGCGCGCGGGGGATCGAACCCTGCTGCATTGAATGACGACCCTCCGGGCCCCGCTCGGTCGCTCCTCGCGGGGCCATTTTCCGGCTACGCGCTTCGTTGGATAGTCCAGCGAGGGGATGGCTATTGCGCCCGCGTTTTTAGCGTCGATTCGGGGTCTCAGTTGTGACGAGTAGGGGAGACGAATATCGGCGTCGTGCCAAAACCTGTTTCGACGCCGCACACGCCACCGAGAACCAGCAGACGCGCGCCGCTCTGCTACGGTTGGCGGAAGACTGGCTGCGAATGGCGGAGGGCTGGGACGATCCCCATCCGGCAGCAGCAGCCGGACAAGCCCATCCAATAGTTCAGCAGCAGCAGCAGCAGCAGATTCAGCCCAAGGACGACAAGAAAAAAGGACTAACAGCGGGATGTGACGCATCGGTTCACGATGACGCGCTTCCCGGTGGGCATGTGATCAATGGCGATTAGTCCGAGGCTTTCGGCGAGCCTGATGGCGGCACGTGCCTTGGCCCTTCCGATGTTGGCGCGCTCAGCGATCCGTGCCACCGGGAGTGAACATTTCCCGCTCGCCTGGGCTTCATTTCGAATGACAGCGAGCACGGCCATTGCGTCAGTGTTCAGGTGCTCAGCCACATCGGGTGGGACGACTACCGTCGAAGCAAGAAACTGACGACCCCACACTACCCGTCGGACGGCGGGTTCGCTCTTCTTGCTGGTCTCGTCCATTGCGAAATTCGATCCCTTGCTTGCCTTGGATTGAACTGTGCTCCACTTGGTGACAGACAGTTGGACTCTGTAGCATTTTCGCACATTACTGACACCAACATCCGCCTTGAACTGCGCGCGACCAGTCGTCCCATTGCGGCTTAGAAGGCGGATGCCCAGCGGGTCCCGCAGGGCCATCAGGCGCTAGCCGTTGTGCTTGATCTCGACGAGGGGGCAAAGTCATTCCGCGTTAAAATCCTTGGGCGTATTGATGGCCTCGATGGATCGAAAATCGAACTTCCGTCGAGATGATCCTTCGTCGTGTCTGATAAGCGATGGTTGGTCGATGTCCGCTTTGTCGGGCTTTGCGGACTCAGGTCGGACATCGCGCCAAGTCCGCGAATGCCACAAGCGGTCATCGGCCAGCGTCATTGAATTGCCTCGTCGGCAATGGCGAGCACCTGGGGTGATATGCGGAGATTGAGGCGGTTGGTTATGCAAGCACTTTTTACGGTGGAAAAGACTCGAAACGGAATGGAAATTACTTTTTCAAGAACAGCTTGATCTCTTCGAGCATGCGCTCCGTTGCGGGATCTTGCTCCAACGGGAAGTGGTTTTGTCCCTGCAATGCTACGAACTGCGAGCCGGGAATTCCGACGGCAAGCTCGCGACCCGCCTCGAACGGCTGCACTTGGTCTTCGCGCTTGTGCATGACAAGCGTCGGCACGGTGACCTTGGGCAATAGCTCGCTCACATCCAGGTTTCTAGTGGTCTCGAAATAGCGGTAGGGCGCATTCGGCCGAGGTCGTTTTGCGTTGTCGCTCGGCGAATTTTTGGAGCTGCTCCTGCGTTCCTCCAGGCATGAACAGCGATGAGAAGAGCTGGCGAAATGCAGGGCTCTCCTCTCCCCATCCTGTTCGAATCAAGGTTGCCAGAGCCTTAGCCTTCTGCAGCTCGAACTCATTCTTCGCCCGTCGGTATGCCCCGCGCGCGAAGCCGACATACAGGATGAGGTGCGAAACGCGCTCGGGATGGCGCACGGCAAAGGCGACGGAGATGGCGCAGCCCTGCGACATCCCGAGGAGCGGGAAGCGATCCAGTCCCGCGGCGTCGACTACCGTCTCAAGGTCGCTCACCCACGCATCGAGCGACAGGTTTTCAACGTCCCAATCGGACACCCCATTGCCGCGATTGGGAAAGCTCAATCGTGCGCCATTTCTTCATCGGGCTTGCGCGGGACTTCACGCTCATCCGATACGATGCGTGCGTTGACAACCACATGCAGCGCCTGAAGCACGGACTGCACCTTATCGAGAGACGAACGCCGCGACCTCGTGTTCCGAGCGGATTCGGGTTACCTGTTTTTTCGTGAGAGGAACTAAACATCTGGTCGATCTAACGGCGAAACCCCAAAACACAACGGAGATTACAAATGTCCTGGAAGCCTGAAGTAGTTGCTGACGCCAACGAACGACCCAGCAAATGACGACCATCAGCAAAAGACCAAAGAGTGTAAGGTGTGGTATCGTAGCGGTTGGAGGCGCGCCGCCTAGCTCGAATTACCCGGCCTGCCGCGAGTAATCCGGTGATACGACGCAAATTTCATGACGCTTGTCGGCCGTCATGGCAGGGTGGCCGCTTGCCGCGCGCACAGCAGCCTCTCAGGCGGCATAGGCCGCTACATGGCCGCTCACCGCACGCGCGCAGCAGGGCGAGAGGATGCGCCGCATAGGGTCGAACCGCTAACCTCAAGTACCGACGCATAGGAGGACAAATTATGGAATTCTTGATATTCTTGCTTCTGCTTGTAGGTCTTTCGGTTGCAACTGTTGCTGCTAGCGTAAAAACAGTACCACAAGGATATCAATGGATCGTAGAGCGATTTGGTCGATATCGTAAAACGCTACCCCCCGGTTTGAATTTTGTACTACCCTATATTGATCGAGTTAGGTCTAAACTTAATGTCCAAGAAACGGTTTTGGAGATTCCGAGCCAGTTAGTAATCTCGAAGGATAATGCCTCAGTTATCGTTGATGGAGTTGTGTTCTATCAAATTGTAAATCCTCCACAAGCGGTATATCAGGTCCAAGATCTCAGGTTCGCAATAACCAACCTTACCATGACCAACATTCGCACTGCGATTGGCGCCCTCGATTTAGATCAGACCTTGTCACACCGAGACGAAATCAATGATCGGCTACTTCGTGTGCTCGATGCTGCAACCGAACCGTGGGGAACGAAGGTAACACGGGTAGAATTGAAGGACGTTAAGCCGCCGGAAGATGTTGTGGCTTCCATGTCAAAGCAGCTGACAGCCGAACGTGAGAAGCGAGCGTCTATTCTACAGGCAGAAGGTATTAAGCAATCAGCCATTTTGAAAGCGGAAGGGGAAAAGCAGTCAGTTATACTTGGAGCTGAGGGTCGGTTAGAGGCCGCTAATCGAGATGCGGAGGCTCGCGAGAGATTGGCACAAGCCGAGGCCACTGCTACTGAAATGGTGTCTAAGGCAATAGCAGAAGGCAATGTGCAAGCGCTCAATTACTTTGTTGCGCAGAAATATGTAGAAACACTGGGCCACATTGTAAGCTCTCCGAATGTTAGGCTAGCTTTAATGCCAATGGAAATGTCTGGAATAGCTGGCTCGATAGCAGGAATATCTGAGCTTATCAAAACAGCTATGGTCAAGCGGGACTAGCTAACATGAGCAACGTTCTCCCTTGGGCTTGGGCTATTATCGCTCTGGTAGTCTCATTCTTGGAGCTCTACTCACCAGGGTACTACTTGATTTGGATAGCCTGTGCCGCAGCGGTAACAGCTGCTCTAACATTTATTCTGGGTTTATCAATTAACGCTCAGCTCATTACCTTCATAATTGCCGCAGTTGGTGCCTGTGTCGCCGGCCATTTCATATATCGGCGCCTTCTCGGCGTAAGTGGTCAAATACCGTTACTTAATCAGCGCGATGTCGAGTTAATTGGAAAGAAGGGCGTTGCATGCGAAGATTTCCAGTTTGGTCAAGGGAAAGTCAGATTAGGTGATACCGTCTGGTTAGCAGAAGGTCCTGCACTGCGGAAGGGGGCGGGCGTTTTTGTAAAAGCCGTTCGCGGGACAGTCGTCATCGTTGATGTGCTGGCCTCGGTCGCTGACGACAGGCCAGGCTGAGCGAGCTGGGCGGCTAGAACCCTGTACTTGACTTGATTTCCTCGTCCGTAGCGTCGTGCCTCAAACGTAAAGCATCGAGAGCACCGAAGTCGTCAACCACATTCACGACGGAAACGTAATCACCAATGCGGGCGGCGGTCAGCTGGATGGCAATCTGCGCCCCCGTGTTGATACGCGGATGGTTGGCGATCGGATGGCATCTTCGCGTACACGGGTGAGGGGCAACGCGGCCATATGGAATTTGTCCGCGGCAACTGGGCAATTCGGGATCACATCGCGAATGGAAGAGACCTCCTTCTTTTTGAGGCTGCTAGGACAAAGGGCCTCTACCGCTTCCTGGGATGTTTCGCATCTGCTGGGTGGGAATTGCGGGATGCAAGAGCCTGTCGATCAACCAGGCACGAGCCGGAGAGCAGACCAGGTTCTACGGGCCCGATGGACGAAGCATAGGTACTGCCGCGACCAGCGGCAACACGACGACGTTCTACGGTGCTGACGGGCGGCGCACAGGCAGCGCCGCTACCAGCGGCAACACGACGACGTTCTACAGTGCAGATGGCCGGCGAACTGGCTCCTCAACGGCACCAGGCAAACGCTAAAGCAAAAAAGCACTGATGACCCAGACAATCAAAATCAGGTTCACCGAACCGCAAATCGTGCTCGTGATGCGCGCGTACCCAAACTGCAATCTAGACCGCTTGGCAGAATTATCATTTGAAATCAGATTCACCGCGCCACAAATTGCGTTTTTGAGGCGCGCCCACCCAAAGTGCTAGCCCAGTGCCCCCAGTCGCGAGCCTGCCCCATGCGCGTCAGCAAATAGAGCACCGGATAAAACCGAGTACCGAGGCTCCAACCCCTAAAATGACCCGTGATTGCAATCTCGACGGCCTGGTCGAGTCGAACTAAGGCCAACCTACTCGGCAAGATGAATCGGCTGGAGTGCATCATATTTTCCCGAAGGTGCAGTTCTACAAGCGCGGAAGTTTCTGAAGTGAATGCACTCGCCAACTTCTGCTTCGCTAGGCGATGCTTCATGCCTTTAGAGCAGCGTCGCGTCTTGATCTTGAACCGGCCCGCGCTCAGGAACGCAATGCAAACGGACGTACGCTTACCGACGGGGACCTATTGAACCGCGAGCCGCAAACAAGCAGAGGCGGATCTTGCGGTGCTGGTCCTCCCATTAACACGGAAGCCGCTGGCAAGATCAAAGGGGATTGTGCTGGGGGCGCGGATGCCGTTGCGCGGTCGCATCCAGCTTCTCCGATAACGCACTTAATGCCAGGTCTAGATTCGCAGGCAGCCATGACCTTTGTTCGAGCATGCTCCAAGCTGGGATCCGTATCTATAAATCTAATCAACCGATTTTGAGTGAATGCGATAGCAATACATGTACTTGCGAACCTATACCTGATGGCACAATCAGTAAGAGACTTACTCCGACATGCCCTAAGGGCAATATCTTCCGCTTCCTGTTCTGTAGAACGGTCAACGATTAAGAAGGATTCGGACTGTTTCTTTTTGGGGTTGTATCCCACAGCGTATGCACCAAAACCAAAGCAAGGAGAGGCGAAAATAGTGAGAAATAAGGATGTGATCACCAGAGGCATTGGCCATGCGGGTAGCCAAACCAGTCGCCCTCCACACCGTCTGCCGCTCATTTACGAACCACGGCCGGGCTACTTTTGGCTCGCGTCGTATTGCGCAACCGCGTTCGAGGCACTCGGCAGCTGATAGTCGCGCAGTTTGCCGACGATATCCTTGATTGGGTAGTCGACCCAGGCGTGCGTGACGTAATCGCGATGCGGCACGTCGGCTGAGACGAAGGCGGCGCCGCCCCGTCCGAGATCCGGCTTGAGCTCCCGGCTGAACGCCACGTCATGCTTGGTAAGCATCTGCTCGAGCTCGTCATTGCGGCGCTTCGTCAGATGCGTGTACGAGCTAATGAAGAAAGACGACGGATTATTTTCAATCCATGTCGCGAATTTGTCAAGTTGGCCATAGACGCCGTCGAGCAAAACTACGCCGCGCACGCGATTTTTGGCGAGGCCGCCAACGGACAAGGAGTAGGCGGTGGGCAAAAAGCCACCGCTGTAGCCGACGATGATGATCCGCATGTCCGCGAAGGTCTTGGCGGTGAGCGGATCGCCGTGCAGCTGCGCCAACTTGTCCGCTGCTTCCGCAACGAAGCGGGCCACGGCTCCTGGCTGCGAAAAGCGGCCGACGCTCGAGTCGGCGGCGTCAACCGCGAACTGCGGCGCGACCAGAACCGCATTCATGCCCGAAGCCGAGATCTGGGCCGGCACTTGCTGTCGTTCGCGAACGTCACGCTCAAGTGTGGCTCGGTGGCCGTGGAAGAACAGCACCATGACGCCGGGCCGACGCGCATCGAAACCCTTGGGGATGTGCAACAAAACCCGGCGGTCGTGATAGGAGCCGCGGCCGCCGTTGTACGGGAATGGTGCGGCGTCGAATTCAACCAGTTTGGTCAGTGGTTCCTTAACGGTCAAGCTTTGCGATCGGATTCGCTGCTCATGCAGAGCATTCTCACGCCGATTTTGGTCGAGCGCTGAATCTCGCTCAGTTACGAAGGCGAGTCTCTGACTTGAGCGGTGCATCGGGAACGAATCGGTCTCTCGAGGCGCCTGATCGATCGTCAGCACTTTCGAATCGGTGGTCGCCACAAACGCCGTTTCGGCGGTTTCCCACTTATTGGATTTCAATTCGGGCGAGGACTCCGTCTTGTAAACGACGGATTGACCCCCACTCATCGCCTCCGGCGACCTGACGTTGTTGTTGCGCAACGACAGGCAGGAGGCTCCGCCCGCCACCACGAGGGCGGCGGTGACCGCCATGACTGTACCGCCTAATGTCATGCGTTACGGTCCCCACCCTTGCGTCAAACGGCCCGGAATTGTGGGAGGCGCGCACTTCGGAGCGAATCCGGAAAAAGGCACGGCCGCGTCGCTGCGTCGTACCATCAACCAAAAATGGAGCGTGTACCCCGATGTCCCGCGAGCCCCACGGTCCCCAAACCATCCCCAATTTGAACTCCCCAGGATAAATAGCTTGCTAACTAACTAGGGCGAAAAGACGACTGGCCGAACTTTTCAGGTCCCCCACGCGCCCCAGGCACCGTTTTTTGCGCTTTCTTGGTGTTGTTTGGCGCCAGTGCAGGTTCCACTGCTCACTCCGAAAGCGATAATGATTTGCAGCCAATTCTTCGGCTCAATCAAACAATCGGGTCGCGTGGCATATGTGCCGCACTCCAAACTTATTGCTCAGCGGCCGAAGAAGAATGGAAAGTAGGTCGGCGCCGACCTTGGCACAGCCGTACGTGATTTTGTGTTTTTCGTGCCATTCTTTGACGTCATTTTCCTTCCCCCGGCTGCGGAAGCGGTTGCCGGCTGTTCGGCAGAATCCGGCGGAACGTCGGGCCCCTTGCTGGCGATCGATACGCTATCCGATCCGGCGCCCGGCTGGTTGACGGCTTGCGGCTCGATCCCAGTGGCGAGCAGCAGATTGGAGCTTAACACACGCCATTGGTATCCGAGCCCGAAATCGAGCGACTCGCCGCGGCCCTTTTGGAACAGTTGCGTCAATTTGGGCTGATAGTTGCGCGCGAACATAGCAATTGGACCGGTATAGCGACCGAACGGACGCAGCTGCCATTTAGCCGGTCCGAAATAGCTGACCGGTATGCCGGTGTCGTCTTGGAGGACCTGGGCGGTGTGCCCGAGGAGGAAGCTGCGGACGTCGGAAAAGTTGGGGCTGTGGAGCAGGTAGGACGCGCTCTTGACGAATGCGTCCCCAGTGCCAAGCCGATCGCAGAATTTCTCAAAACCGCTGACCCTGAAGCCGTCGTTGGCAATATTCGTGCCGAAGTAATAGAGGGTCCTGACGCGGGCGTCTGGGGCGACAAACACGATCTTGACGCCATGGGCCGCGTTGCGCATGCCCGGATCGGAGGGCGTATTTTCCGGCTGCGGCATGCCCTGCGCGTCGAGCTTGATCAGCGAGACGTCCTGGATCGCGTTGCCGCTGCGCGCGAGGAACACATAGAGGAGTGGCAGCGCTCCATTCATCCGACTGGCACCCAGCGTCATGCGCATGTCGTGCGTCTTGAAAAAACTGATCGTGAGGATCGTACTTAGTGAGCCTTCGATATGACGTAATGCTCCCGCGACCGAACCGCGTGGCAAGCGCATCAGATCCGGAATTGGGCCGACTGGCTCGAGGCCAGCCATCACGTAGGTCGTTGCGTTCGGAAAAAACGCGTTGGCATAGAGGAAGTCGGGCCCGCTGAACATGTAAAACAATACCGGGCTCGGCGCCGTGAGCTTGGCGCTCGACCAGGCGCGGATTTTAGCGAACTGGTTCTTGTCAAGATTGCCGAAAGCGGAATTGAAGTAGCGGGCGTGTTGCTGCCAAGCCGGGTGTTGGGTCAGCGGGGCGAGAGGTGAGTCGCTCGACAGCGGCATCCCGGCAAGAAA
>JANWKN010000223.1 GCA_025451355.1 Pseudolabrys sp.
CACAGCTTTATTGTTACGCAGATCGACGACAAGACACTGACCGTCGACGGTAACAATCCGCTTTGCGGCAGAGAGGTCGTTTTTACGCTCGAGATTGTGACTGTGCGCGAGCCAACCGATGAAGAAGTAAGAGCGGGCGGAGCGATCGCCGCGCAGGCGGATATCGACCCTTCGCTCATGCGACCTGTTTGAGTGACGATCCGGGGTTCAATGCAAAAGGTGACTTATGAGCAGCGAGCAAAAGCCAATCACCAAAGTTCCTGACGGCCACGCGCGCTTTTTAACGACGCGCCAGAAACCGGCAACCGAGAAGGGATTTGTTGGCTTCGAAACCGTCTGGGAACCGTTTCAGAAGGAAACCGAATACAAGACCCCAAAACGGCCGTAGGCTACAATGTCGACGCTTGTTCCGCCGCACGGCTCCAACTCCGTCAAACCGCTCTTGCTGCCGGAGATGGAGCGAGTGGAGGAGCGTAAGCGCGCCGAGAAGCTGAAAAAAATTCCGCTCGATTCGCGTGCGGTTTCTGACGTCTTCATGCTGGCCTTGGGAGCCTATACGCCGCTCGACGGCTTCATGGGGCACGACAATTGGCACAGCTCCTGCATCGATATGAAAATGCGCAACGGCGTGTTCTGGCCAATCCCGATCACGCTGCCGGTCGATAAGAATATCGCTGCCGGCATTCATAAAGAGGAAGAAGTCGCACTCGTCGACGCGGAGACCGACAACATCCTCGCCGTCATGGATGTGCATGAGAAATATTCGATCGACAAGCGACTCGAGGCGGAACACGTCTATCGCACCACCGACCCGAAGCACCCCGGCGTCGCCAAGGTGCTGGCACAGGGAGACGTCAACTTGGCAGGGCCGGTGAGGGTGCTGAGCGAAGGTGAATATCCGGTCAAATATCCGCAGCTCTATATCCGGCCTGCCCAATCGCGGGCCATGTTTCTTGAGCGAGGCTGGTCGAATGTGGCCGCCTTCCAAACCCGAAATCCCATGCATCGCAGCCACGAACACCTAGTGAAAATCGCGGTGGAAGTATCCGACGGCGTCTTCATCCATCAGGTACTTGGGAAACTAAAGGCCGGCGACATTCCAGCAGATGTCCGTACCCGAGCGATTCAGGCGATGATCGACAATTATTTCCGGAACGGAACAGTCATTCAGGCGGGCTATCCGATCGAGATGCGCTACGCCGGTCCGCGCGAGGCGCTGCTTCATGCCCTTATTCGGCAGAACTTTGGCTGCTCGCATCTTATCGTCGGGCGTGACCACGCCGGCGTCGGCGACTACTACGGTCCCTTCGATGCGCACCACATCTTCGACCAACTGTGGCCGGGCGCGCTTCTCACCAAGCCATTGAAGATCGACGTCACTTTTTACTGCCGGAAGTGCTATGGAATGGCGACGGGGAAGACCTGCCCTCACGATCCGAAGGATCACATTTCGATCTCTGGCACGCAGCAGCGTGAAATGCTCTCGAGCAACGCCGTCATACCACCCGAGTTCAGCCGACCCGAGGTGGTGGCTATCCTCAAGGATTACTACGCAGGCCTGAGATAGGCAGGCGTGGGTCGGGCATCATGATCATCGCGCAAATCTCCGATACCCACATCGCGCTCGATACGCCTGACGCCGATGAGAGAATAGAGGATTTCGAACGCACGATTGCGGCCCTAAATGTGCTCGATCCGACCCCCGACGTGATCGTTCACACCGGCGATATCGTTCACAACGGTCTGCAAGACGAATACGCTCAGGCGGTCGCCATACTCGCTATGGCGCGTGCGCCGGTCTATGTCCTAGCTGGCAACAAGGACAACAGGGCGAATTTGCGCGCGGCCTTTTCGGCATGCGGATATCTCATGCCCGATTCCGAGTTTATCGACTATGCGATCGAGGACTTTCCCGTAAGACTGATCGCGGTCGATACCTTGAGTACAGGCAGCAACAAGGGTGACTTTTGCCCCGCGCGCGCTAGACGTTTGATCGGCCTGATAGATGCCGAGAACACTAAGCCGATTGCGATTTTTGCGCACCATCCGCCGTTTGAGGTTCCGGTGGAGCCTGACCCGCTCAATTTCGAAACACCGGAGATGATGGCGAGGTTGCGCCAAGCATTGCTGCACACCGGGAGGGTTGTCGCTAGTTTCAGCGGCCATGTTCACCGTGCGACTGCGGGTCATGTCGGGAATATTACGGCGACGGCGGTACCCTGCATCGCGACGACACTGCGCAAAGGCAACTATCCGGCTCACATGAAGAGATGTCCCGTCTATCACATCCACCGATTTGATCCGCATTGGGGCTTTACCACCGAAACACGGATTGTCGGGACAGGGCCATCTTCCTGAAATTTTCGGTGACGCTCTATTACCGGCCGCATTTCGAGGTTTGTGTAACAGCGGGGAGGACTTTTTCTCCTTCATTTCCAATTCCTCTTGCGGTGCACCAAAGGGAGCATCGATTGGATGATAGACGCTAAAAGAGAGCTTTATTCTCTGGCTTAGCTAGGCTTAGACTTTAATTGCCGCCGAAAGCGCGATTTTTGCATCCCGCAAAATAAAATAAATACGGAGGCGTTGTTACGCAAAAACCAGTCACTTCTCGAGGGAGAACGCCGATGAAGAGACCTGCCGTAATCTATGACGAGAAAGCGCAGCGCATGGCCGACGCGATGATCGCGGCTGAGGCGCGGCATATGGCCCGCCGCAAAGCGGAACTCGAAGACTGCGACTGCAAGAAGGGCATGTTCGCGACCGCAGGTGTGACCGACCGCCGCAAATTCCTCTTTGCCGCTGGCTCATCTCTTGCGGGTGTCGCCGGTGCCGCATCGCTCGCGCAGGCGCAGGACAAGGCGCCTCCCGGCGCCATTCACTTCAACGTGCCGGACGATCCGACTAAGGAGCAGGGCCGCGCCGTTAACGCCGACGGCGGCTACGGCTCGCGCTCGCAATTTGAAACGGAAGTGCGTTGGCGGTTCCCGACCGCGAACGAAAACACGTCGTGGAGCATGACACCGCTCGACAAGATGCTCGGCAATCTTACCGCGTCGGGGCTTCACTTTGAGCGCCACCACGGCGGCATCCCGACCATCGATCCGGCGAAGCACAGCATGATCGTGCACGGCATGGTGAATACGGCCAAGAGATTCTCGATGACCGACATCAAGCGATTCCCGTCGGTTACTCGCAAGTATTTCATCGAATGCTCTGGTAACGGCCTAACCGAATGGAATAAGCCGACGTTAAAGACCGTACAGGGCACGCATGGACTTCTGAGCACCAGCGAATGGACCGGAGTGCAGTTCGCCATCATCGCGCGGGAGGTCGGTCTCAAGGAGGGCGGCCAGTGGGTCTTGGCGGAAGGTGCCGACGCCGCAGTGATGACCCGCAGCATCCCGATGGAAAAGATGCTGAAGGACGCGTTGATCGTCTATGGCCAGAACGGTGAGGCACTGCGCCCGGAGCAGGGCTATCCACTCCGTTTGCTTCTGCCAGGGTACGAGGGTAATACGCACATCAAGTGGCTGCGCCGGCTCGAAGTCAGCGACAAACCGTTTATGACGCGCGAGGAGACCTCAAAATACACCGACCTTCTCGCCAACGGCAAAGCGCGGCAATTCAGCATGGAGATGGAGGCAAAATCGGTCATCACCTTCCCGTCCGGCGACATGAAGCTGCCGGGATCCGGTTTCTACAATATCACGGGTCTGGCCTGGACCGGGCGCGGCCGCGTGCAGTCAGTCGACGTCTCGGTCGATGGCGGCAAGACTTGGAATCCGGCACATATCGACACTGGGCCGGAGAATATCTGTACGGTGCGATTCTCCTCGCCATGGATGTGGGACGGCAAGCCGGCCGTCCTGCAAAGCCGCTGCACCGATGAGACCGGTTACGTGCAGCCGACACTTCAGCAACTGATCGCGATCCGCGGCTCGAACGGCCCGTTTGGATCGATCTATCACCTCAACGCTATCCAGAGCTGGGCCGTCAACGAGGCCGGGGAGGTTGCCAATGTCCACGGGTGACAAAATCCTCGGCGTATTGTTGGCGTCCGTCGCGGTGTCAGGTGCCGCTTTCGCGCAGACCATGCCGGTCAAATATGGCTTCGGCTCGCCGGTCACCGAGCAGGAGCTGTCGAAGTACTTCTCGATCCCCGTCGACGGTCGCGGTTTACCGTCGGGCAGCGGCAACGCCACTGCCGGCGCCAAGCTCTACGCCGAGAATTGTGCCGCTTGTCATGGCGAAAAGCTCGAAGGCAATCCAGCCAAGGGCATCGGCGGCGACAAGCTGATCGGCGGTCGCGGCTCGCTGGCGACCAAGACGCCGGTCAAGACGGTTGAGAGCTATTGGCCCTATGCCACGACCTTGTTCGACTACGTCAAGCGGGCGATGCCATTTAATTCGCCTGGCACGCTGAAGGATGATGAGACTTACGCGGTGGTCGCCTACATCTTGTCACAGGCCAAGATCATCCAGCCGACCGAAACTATGGACGCTCGGACGTTGCCGAAGGTGGCCATGCCAAACCGAGACGGCTTCGAGCCCGACCCTCGCCCGGAGCTTGAACTCTATCGTTAATGGGCTGGCCTGCAGGGTACGCTCGAACTTCACGCATTCTGGAACAAATCCAGGAGGGCAGGTCGGCCGTCGGTTCAACGATTGCTCGACGCGGGCTTCTCAACTCCTGCGACCCGCCACTGCAGAAGCGCAGATCAATCCTGGACGGCTCGATCCGTGTTGAAGTCGGCGGTCGCACGCTAGAGACAATCTGCCGGCAGTAGGAGCTCGGCTTCGTTCAATCGCGGGGTCCCTGAGCCTCATAGGGGCGTTCGCTATCGATCGTCTCGTAACTTATGCTAGTCGCGAAGTGAATCGCTTGTCAGTTGGTAAAGAGGCGAAGTTGATCGGATACGACTTTGACATTGTAGCTCGCTTGCGAACATAAATTTCGATGTGTAGCAACCGAGCCGAATTACGATGACCCAAAAGCTTTGGCCTTGGACCCTTGCGCCAGCGGGTTCTCGAGAACTGCTCGTTCGGCTTGCAACCGGAACGCCTGACCGTGCTGGACCCTCAGGCTGCGGCAAACGCCTTGACTGCCTCACGGTGTAGCACCTCGAGCGCCTTGACCAACCAGCGATGGCCTGGGCCAAAAGTCAATCTCAAAGACGTGGGGGTGTTTCTACCCCACAAGGCGACGCCCAGACATCAGCTTACTTCGACGCGGGCGGTACAGCCTTAATCGGTTTCCGCATATTCTTGGCCGGGACTGGACAGGCCGCATGACGCCTTCGGGCGTCGTGAATTTTCGTCCAACTCATCATAAAGACGCATTTGCTAATGAGTTCAATATTGGCAGATGAATCACGGCCGATCTTTAATCGCAATCGCCTCGATCTCGACCATCAGGTCAGGATGGGAGAGACGACGCACTTCAACAGTCGTGCTCGCCGGCAGCCCGACCCCGAGATAATCGTGCCGAACATCGACATGACGAAAGAACTCGTCGATATCGGTGACGAAGGTTGTCGTCTTGACCAGGTTTTCGAGGGTGGCGTCTGCGGCGTCGAGGGCCACGCGCAGGTTTTCACCGACCTGCTGAATCTGGGCCCGCATGTTGCGCGGGCCGACGATATTTCCAGATTGATCGCGGGCTAGCTGTCCGGAAATGAAAATCAGTGACTGGGTTTCGGCTACGACCACATGGGTGTAGAGCACACGTCCCTCAAGTGCGCGTTGAAACAGCATCTTGGGCTGGATTTTCGTCACCGGCATGGCTGGTCTCCTGCTCGTCGCGGGGTGGCTATTGCGGTCGTTCTGACCGTTTAGCAAGATGGCATCGGCCCTGGCAAAGGAGGCCGAACCATGCGCGCACAATCGAATGTCCATAGAGACCGCTTATCACGACGCCGCCTGCTGCAAGTAGGAACCGCAAGTTTCGCCGGCGCGTCCCTCGGATTAATGGCTCGCGCCGCCGCGGCACCCGTCACAATCCACTACGCCACTGGCGGCGGGATCGGCCCGAACGAGATGGAGACGATTATCTATCTTGATTATCTGAAAGAGAACGTTCTCAAGAATTACGGGAAGTCCTACACCCTGGAAATGACTTTTACGCGCGGAACGCCCGAGGCGGCAACGCTGCTGGCCTCAGGGCAAGCCGACCTCGGCACCCTGGCATTTTCGACCTTTGCCACCGCGGTCGCGAAAGACGCCGTCGCCGGCGGCCTCTCCATTATTTCCGACAACTACCAGGATGGTCACCCCGGCAATGCGACGAACACATTTTTCGTGTTGCAGGATTCTCCAATCAAGACAGTCGAGGATCTTAAGGGCAAGAAAATTGGTATCAATGCCTTTGGGTCGGCTGTCGACTTGGTCTTGCGTGTGGTTTTGAAAAAGAAGGGACTCGACCCCCGCCGCGATGTGCAGATCGTCGAAGTCAATTTCCCCAATATGGGCGCTGCGATCCGTGAAAAGCGGATCGATTGCGGCGTGCTTGTCATTCCATTCCTCGCCGTAGAAAGCCGCAAAGGTGATCTGCGCGTGCTGTTCACCGGCGGTGATGCGTTCGGCCCATCATCGGTGATATTTCAAGTCGCCCGCACTGAATTCTTGAAGCAAAACGAAGATGCGGTGCGTGGATTCCTCGCCGACTATGTAACAGGGCTCAACTGGTATTACGACAAGGGCAACCGCACCAAAGCAATCGAGCTGGTTGCAGCATTCACGAAGTCGCCGAAAGAGGTGCTGGACAGCTATTTTGCGACTGGCAGCGACTATTATCGCGATCAGAATGGTTGCGTGCCTGCAGTCGCGATCCAGAAGCCGATTGACGCAATGGTCGAGGAAAAATTGATCGCAGTGCCGGTGGACGCCGGGAAATATCTGGCCTTGAGCTACCTGCCGCGCCCGTGCTCGACATAGTGAGGCCCAAGATCGAGATCCGAGGGGTTTCAAAGACCTATGCCAGCGAGCACGGCCCAGTCCTTGCCCTGCGCGACACAGAGCTAGCCGTCAATGAAGGCGAGTTCGTTTCAATCGTCGGCCCGTCGGGCTGCGGGAAGAGCACGTTACTCTATATCGTCGGCGGCTTCCTTGAGGCGGACGGCGAGGTCGTCGTTGATGGTGCGCCGATCACCGGACCGGGGACCAATCGGGGCGTGGTCTTTCAAGAATACGCTTTGTTTCCTTGGCTCACCGTGCGCGACAATATCGGTTACGGCCTGGAGCGACAGGGAGTGCCCGCGGTCGAGACTGTGAAAATCATCGATCGTTTGATTGGCGTGATCGGGCTTGCCGGCTTTGAAAATCGCTATCCGAGAGAACTCTCCGGCGGCATGAAACAGCGAGTGGCAATCGCCCGCACGCTTGCCTGTGATCCGGCGATCTTGCTGCTCGACGAGCCGTTTGGTGCACTCGACGCCCAGACCCGAGAAATCATGCAAGACGAACTGCTGCGGATTTGGCTGGAAACGCGAAAAACAGTGCTGCTCGTTACGCACGACGTCACCGAGGCTGTTTACCTCTCCAATCGGGTCTGCGTGATGTCGGCCCGACCAGGGCAGATCATCGAGGAGTTCGCGGTCGCTCTCGACCGCGAGCGACCGCGTGAAGAGCTCGTCCTTTCCGCTGAATTCAACAACATTCGCAACGAGGTCTGGCTGTCGGTGCGCCGCCAGGCGCTCGCCGCCGGAAAGCAGGATGCCCAAAGCTCTTAAAGGGGCATTTGCCTTGGGTCTGCGTTTGACGGGGCGAGCCGTCCCGCTAGTGCTATTCGGAGTAGTCTGGCAGGTGCTCTGTAGTTCAGGCGTCGTCAATCGCGATTTTCTGCCGGGCCCGATCTCGGTCGCCGCTGCTTTTGCAGACCTTTTTTCCGGAGGCGACATCGCTAAAAACCTTTTCGTCACGATCTTTCGCGCCGCCGCTGGTCTCCTTGTCGGGGCAGGGTGCGGTGTCTGGATCGGCCTAATGATGGCGCGATCGCGGTCCTTCAAAGAATACGTGATGCCCATCGTCGGCGGGACTTACTCGCTGCCGAAGTCGGCGCTCATCCCGCTGTTCGCCTTGTGGTTTGGAATCGGTAATGTGACGGCAATCGCGGCAGTCTTTCTCGCCTGTTTGTTACCGATGATCGTCAA
>JANWKN010000224.1 GCA_025451355.1 Pseudolabrys sp.
GGCGATATCGCCGGGCCAGTCGTTTGAATGGCATAGGGACCTCTTGAGCAACGGGAGGTGCCTGAATGAACGTTTTTATGACGTGGATTGGTTAAGACCGGACACAATTTGTCTACATAAATCAGCAGCCGACTGTCATAAGTGCCTGCGGATATAGGCTTATTCCAATTGACTTTGCCTGGAGCGCATCGGATCATGGCTTATGGCGCTGGGAGGGGGCGTTTTTTTGAGCAACTCTTAGCTGACTGCTGGCGCCGCTGGCGAAAGAAAGGATCGTGCAATGAAGACGATGTTGGGACTTGAGAAGACTGAAAAAGAGATCCTTGCCTTCGAAGTCTCCGATGAGGCGTTGGAGATCGCGGCGGGCATGGCAAAGGAAAAAGCGGGCTTCACGCTCGGTGCTTGCACCGGCTTGTCCGTGTGCGACGGCTAACCGGTCTCAGACTGGTCCTAGTCTCTTAAATAAATTTCTGACCCGCGGGACAGAAGTCTTGCGCGAGGCGCCGAATGCATTTCGGCGCCTCGCTGCGTTTTGCACTATCTCATCAGGCGTACCGCAGTACTGCTTCGCGCTGAGCGCGTGGAACTCGTTGGTTTGCTGCATCGCGACACATTCTCCACTGTCGTCGCGAGCGAAAAGCACCTAGCATTGGCCTAAAATTTCCCGCCCGCTTTGTGCTCTCCGTGGAGTATTAGATGAATCGTCGGTCCTTGCTTACCTCTGCCCTCGTCATGGTTGCCGGGCAGCGGCTCCCCTTACCCGACTGGATAGGTCCCGCCGCGGCGGACAGTCCCAAGCACGTGTGGCGTCACGGACTGGCGAAGTTCGGTGAGCTGAAGTATCCGGCGGGATTCAAACAGTTCGACTACGTCAACCCGAACCCACCGAAGACCGGCGGTGCCTCACAGATCGCGCTCGGCACCTTCGACAATTTCAATATGGTGGTTGCCGGCGTGAAGGGCACGCTCGTTCAGGGCATCGATTTTGTCTACGACACCCTTCTTACGTCGGCCCTCGACGAAGTGTCCAGCGTCTATGGACTTCTCGCCGAATCCGTAAGCTTTCCGGAGAACATCTCCTCGGTAACCTTTCGACTTCGCCCCGAGGCGAAGTGGCAAGACGGCAAACCCGTCACGCCCGATGACGTCATTTTCTCATTCAATGCGTACAAGAAAGTCAGTCCGCAAGCCGGCGCAAATTATCGTCATGTGGTGAAGGCAGAACAAACGGCCGACCGCGATGTGACCTTCGTGCTTGACGGAACGGGAAGCCAGGAGTTACCGATAATCGTCGGACAGCTCACCGTTCTGCCCAAGCATTGGTGGGAAGGCAGCGACAAAGACGGCCGCAAGCGCAGCATCGAGGAAACCAGCCTTGAGATGCCACTCGGCAGCGGCCCTTACAAGATCAAGGAGTTCTCGCCGGCTCACACCATCATCTATGAGCGCGTGAAGGACTACTGGGGCGCAAACGTCAACGTCAATGTTGGCCGCAACAACTTCGACGAACTGAAATTTGAATACTTCCGCGATGCAACCGTTGCCGTCGAGGCGTTCAAGGGCGATCTGGTCGATTGGCGCACCGAGAACAGCGCCAAGAACTGGGCAACGGCCTACGATTTCCCGGCAGTGGCCGAAAAACGCGTCATCCTCCAGGAATTCCCGATCACCAATGTCGGCGTGATGCAGGCCTTCGCCTTCAATCTTCGTCGCAACAAGTTCAAGGATCCTCGCGTCCGACAGGCTTTCAACTACATCTTCGACTTCGAGGAGATGAACAAGAAGATTTTCTTCGGGCAATACAAGCGCACCGGCAGCTATTTCGAAGGCACCGAGTTGGCCGCGACGGGCCTGCCGACCGGTCGAGAGCTTGAGCTTCTCGAAACGGTGAGAGACAAGGTTTCGCCTGAACTCTTCACAAAACCATACGCCAATCCGATCAACGGCGATCCGAACGCCGTTCGCAACAATCTGCGCGAGGCCTTACGGCTTTTCAAAGAAGCCGGTTACGAAGTGCGCAACCAGCAGATCGTCAATGCAAAGACGGGCGAGCCTTTCGAAGTGGAATTCCTCGCTAATGCTCCGCTCTTCGAACGCATCTTCCTGTTCTACAAACCGTCGCTTGAACGTCTCGGCATCACCGTGTCAGTGCGCACGGTTGACCAGGCGCACTATGAGAACCGACTGCGTGGATGGGATTTCGACGTCATTACGTTCGCCTGGGGCGAGTCCCTCTTGCCCGGAAACGAGCAGCGCGGCTATTGGGGTTCGCAAGCCGCCGACCAATCCGGGTCGGACAACATCCTCGGCATCAAGAATCCGGCGGTCGATGAAATGATCACGAGGATCGTTTCGGCGAAGAACCGCGACGAGCTCGTCGCGGCGACCAGAGCTCTTGATCGAATCCTGCTCTGGAACAACTACGTCGTGCCGCAGTGGGGCTACGCCAAATTGCGCACCGCGCGATGGAATCGTTTCAGTTACCAGGATCCGCTGCCGAAATACGGCATGTCGGCTTTTCCAGCGCTATGGTGGTGGGACGCGGAGAAAGCCGCAAAGACCGGCGGCAAGAGATCCTGACGGAATAGGCTTTGTGCTGCAGCTGCCCGACACCGGCGGTCTCAGGTCTTGCGCACTCCCGCGGGCGCCTTGATGAATTCCTGATGGTCGGGGGGCTCGAAATCGAGCAGCGTCCCGCCCCGGGCAAAGTGCTCGACGAATGTCATTCCGATCACATAAGTGGCGCCTACGGACAGAGCCGGCGCGGTCATCGCGCCAATTGCCGTTCCGGCGACGGGCACGCTCTTGACCATACTGGCCACACCCAGTCCGGTGCTCGCGGGGATCATCGTTCCGGCAAAACTCGCCACGATCGCCTTGCCGCGATTTTTCGAAAACGGAACATCGTACAGCTGCGAAATGCGCCGCAACATCTGGAGCTGAACCCCGGCGACGGCGGCAATATCGACGACCGGCACCGGAAGCAGCCCAGCCACCCCCGAATAGAGAGAGAAGCGTTCGACCAGCTTGCGGGCACGCCCTTTGCGTTCTGTCACGTCGATGTCGGTGGCCACGAGATCCTCAGGCGCGATTGCTGAAGCCTGCTTCGTCTTCGCAGGCCCACGCGTCTCCGGCATGGGCTCGGCCATCCTGGACTGCGCCTCCGGCCCGCCCCCGTGAGTCACATTGGGCCGGATTGCCTTCGGCAACTTCTTACTCATGGTCACGCCGCCTGTTTGATACCGACTATACCATCCATCTCGCTGGCAATGGCTGCAATCTCTCGCGCCGCCGGTCCTTTCCAACTGATGAGGCTCGGGGTCGCTCCCCATAGGCCCGCTTCCGCGTAGGCGACGCGGTTGACCATCTCGTTTTCGAGCACCGGGAATCCGGCCTCAATGAGCTCTGCGCGTATTTGTTTGGCGATGACCGAATCCCGGATGGTCTGCGTGAGAATGCAGCGGAAGTTCGGCCTCTTGCCGCCGGCACCATCGATCAGCGAATTGAGCGTGTCGAGCATGCGGTCAACATCGAGCGGTGATGCCTTGACCGGGACCAGAAGAAAATCGGCCGCCGCGATGCAAGCAAGCGTCGCCTGCGAACGAAATCCGGGTGTGTCGATGATGATCGGACGACCCGAGGCCGCAAGATTCTGCGCGGTCTTCCATGCGTCGTTGGTCGCGTCCTCCACCACCGGGACCCCGCCGAGCGCCCGCTCGCGCAGGGCAAGCCGCGCGATAGAACGCTGGGGATCGGCATCGATGATCGTCGGGAGCCGCCCTGTCAGATGCCAATGAACCGCAAGACAACTTGCCAGCGTACTCTTACCGCTGCCGCCTTTCATTGTCGCTACAGTGATTATTTGTCTCATATCCGACCTGCCTTTTCCGCTTACGCGTCATGGCGAATCACTTGCGGCCAATGCTACCGGATTCCCGGCCGTCATTCTTCCGATGACGCCGATTGGTCGTGAATATTTGCGGTTTTTGGGGGGCGCCCCACAAGCTCGAGCGCCGGTTTCTCACCGCTATTGTCGCCTCGGAAAGCCTATTGCGGCGTGCACGATGCGTTGAGAATCGCCTTGAACATGTCGAATGATTGCACGCGTACCCGGCATGTCGTCTGTGGATCGAGCGTCACGCTGATGGTATCGCCAGTGGCGACCGAATGCGCTTTCCCATTGATGTTAATATTGACGCTTTCGTTTGTGGGGGCGCCGATCAGCCCAACGGTCAGGCGCCCGGCCGCGACGATCATCGATTGATTCGGTTTTACATTGTAGGTGTTTTTCGAAGGGATGATCTCGTCCAACGCGGCTTCAAAAGTCGAAAGCCTGTTTTGCAGGGCGACCTGTGTCGCATTCAGGTCTGCAATCTGGGTCTTCAGCTTCTGGTTATCGGCCCGCAACTGCTGGGTCAGTTGCCTCGCGCCGGCAATATCGAGATAGCCGACGTTCAGGCCGACGACATAAGCGAGGATTCCGACCAAGATAGTCAGCAGGAATAGCCATCGGCCGGTGAACATCCGGTACAGGAAAGACCTGGGCCGTATCGATTGCTCTGCGTTAGTCATACCGGTCACCTGCGATTCCTTCGCCAATTACTGCTTGGGCGGCGCTCCAGCTCCAGGCCCCGGCCCCGGTCCCGATGTGGCCGACCTGAGCCATTCGGGAAGCCGTTGCATATAGTCCTTGATATTCGACAGATCGAACGGCAGATGCCCGATCGGCGCCGCAGCCGTCGGCGTTTGCGTGACGTCGGCCGGCGTCGATGCAGTTGCAGCCGCACTGTTCTTCTCGGGTGTCGAGGCTCCGGTTGGTCTTGGCAGTGTGCTGATCTGGCCAGCTGAGATTCCGGGCGCCTTTTCGTTGGGCGTCGTATCGTCCTCGGTGGCGTTGGCTTTGGAGTTTGATCCCCCCGACCCCTCCACGTTGCCGAGAATGAGCGGCAGGCCGTCCTTGCCACTGCCAATAATGACGACTTTCGAATTGCGCGACTGGGCGAGCGCAAGCGTTGCTTCGATACCTCGCCAGCGGAGGTACGAATCCGAAATTCCCTCGCTCACCGTTCGCTGGAAGGCGGCTATGCCGTTTGCCTCGATCTGTTTGCGCGTCGATTCCTGCGCCTCGCGCTCGACACGATACTTGTATTCCTGGATCTCATAATACTGTTGGGTTTGCCGGTTGATCGCCGCGACGATTTCCGGCGGCAGTTCGATGCCGAGAACCAGGGCATCCAGCAGTTGGATCGAGTTCTGCAGGAAGTCGTTGTAGTGCTTCGGGTCCGGTTGCTCCATCGCTTCGGGCTGCACGAGACTGTTGAGATGCGTACTAAGACTCTTTTGCGCATCCGCCCGGATTTTCGTTTGGATCGCTTCGCGCGAGGTGTAGACCTCCTGCGCCGTGTATTGTGCGATGATCTCCCGCGCCCGGCTGCCCAGCTCCGGCTCGATGACCGAAGCCAAGTATTGGGGACCGATGAACTTGTGCAGCACGGCAACGTAATTGTGCAGCAGCTGAAACCGCACATTGATTTGCGCGGTCACATTCACGCCGTCCTTGGTGATGGCATTGTATGTCTGCGTCGAGGACTGAAGTCGCAGCGTGTAGATGTATAGCTTGTCCCAGGGCCAGATGACGTGAAGACCTTCGTCCCTGAGCTCTCGCGGATCCAGAATCGTGCCGCGACCGACAAAGCACCAGCAATAGAGGTCGTAGCCGTTGAATCGTTTCCAGAGAACGCCGACGCTGCCGCTCGGGACCGTGATCACGATATATGGAAACAGGATGGTCGCCATGAGCAATGCGGCTAGCAATGTGACTGACAGGCTCGGCAGATGGCGCCCAATGAAACGCCGCCAGGTGCGCGGCCTGGGTGGCATTTCATCAAGGGACTCCGGATACTTTGCCATCAGTCGTACTCCCGCTACCGACGTCTCGGTCTTGTTGTGCTTTTTATCGTACGCTCTTCGACAATCTTTCCTTCGTCCATCCGAATCCTGCGAGCCGGCAAATTGAGTTCGTCGAGATAGCGATCATCGTGCGTGATCACTACGACGGTTGCACCGGCTTTCATAAGATCCGGAAGCAGTTCGTCGTAGAACTTGCGCCTGAATTCAGGATCCTGTTCGGCCGTCCATTCGTCCAGCAGGAGGATCGGACGCTTTTCCAGCAGGCTGACGATAAGCGCCAGACGCCGGCGCTGCCCCCCGGACAGATCGAGGGTACGAAACTCACCGTCAATCAGTCCGGTCTTTTCGGACAGCCGGAACAGGCTGAGGAGACGAGCAACCTCGCTCGGCTCAGGATCAGGCACCCCATAAAGCCGCCGGAACAAATGATAGTCGAAGAAAATCGCCGACATCAACGCGCGGTACTCGTCGCGCGTGGAATTGTCGATGTGCTTTCCGTCGAGGATGATTTCGCCGGAATCGGGGGGATAGATGCCGGAAAGGACCCGCAGAAAGGTCGATTTGCCCGAGCCATTGCCTCCCGTAATGAAAACCAGCTCACCGGGGCGCAGGGTAAAATCGATCGGGCCGATCTTGAAGGCAGCCTCCGAAAACTTGTCGACGTAGCGAAAATTGATCTTGCGCATCTCGATCTTGTCGAAACGCTTGGCCATCGGAACTTCGGTCGCTCGCCGAGAAGCGGTTGCCCGCAGCGCGTTCTCCAGTTGCACGATGCGGTCTGCCGACGCGTTTGCATTCAGCAGGATTGGAATCGATTGCACCAGACCGAAACACGCCCCCACGATGAACATGAGAGCGGTCGTGGTTTTTGTCAGAGCTGCGCCGCCCAGCGTGTCACTGAATTGAGGGGCTACAAAGACGACGGCGCCGAGCAACACGTACATCGAAATCTGCGACGTCACGATCATCCTGAAGGTTTCGGCCTGAGTATTTATTTTGATGTTCGCCGCCGTTCGCGACACGTCGACTGCATCGTTGAACAAATCCATGCTGCGTGCGCTGTTAAGCCGCACTTCTTTGAATCCATCGAGGAAGTCGGTGAGGCGGTCGAACAGACGGCGCTCCCATGCCGCCGCCCTCTGTTTCTCGCTGACCAAGCGTCGGTTCTTCTGGTGAAAAATCACCGCGGCTATCGAGACGACCACGATCGTTGTGAGAATCGCCGCGACAGACAAAAATGCCACGTAAATTGCGACAAAAACGATCAGGACCACGCCCTGCACCGTAAAGGCGAGCATGTTGCTCGCTTGCGTAAGCACGGCCGAATCGCTCGTGATTGCCGCGACAATCCGCGCCCGACCCACGTCTTCGATCGACAGCAACTCCGAGTGCCTTATCTGGTCCATAAGGCGCACGCGAATCTTA
>JANWKN010000225.1 GCA_025451355.1 Pseudolabrys sp.
AAGCCGTAGGTCGCCAATTCTGCGCCCCTTACTTGAGGCAAGCGTTCAATTGCCAAGACCGCCCATCATGCCGAGTGCATGATCTGCCGTTGCATCTAAATGAAAAGCAGAGGGCCGCGCTTCGGCATCCCCGACCTTGGCGCGGCCCTTGTTGCCCAGCGGCTAAACAGCGCGCGGGCAGTCGTCCGCGCTACGAATAGTCTGCCGGACGCATTCCATCTTGTGATTTTACGACAAGAGTTTGAGGATATCCGCCATCCAGATTGCTACCCGTCGCAGGACTTGTGTTTCAAGGAGGTATTTGTGCGTGTTTCATTTCTCGTTGGTGGTTTGATTGCCGTTACCCTTTGTACGTGCCCAGAACCGGCGAACGCCGGCCGCCGTCAGCACGAGTGGTTGCCGAGACAAATACTGGCGCCACTCGCGTCCGAAAGAATTGCATTTTTGACTCGGTCGATGCCTGTCGTTGTACGGTGATCAGCGGCAATCGTGGTTTCTGCACGCGAAACCCAGCATTTGGTCGGTAACAACCCGAGCCGCGAAAATAGCACGATTAGAGCAAGTAAATTCCGGAGCAGCCGCTCTGACCAGAAACTTACGCGACCACAGCTTTGTCGCGCGAATCCTTGCGGCGCTGTACGGCAACAATCTCGGCTAGAATCGAAATTGCGATTTCCTCGGGAGTAATGGCGCCGAGATCGAGGCCGGCGGGCGCCTTGAGCCTGGCGAGCCGCTCCTCGGATATGCCGCGGCCCGCCAATGAAGATTTCAAGGCCTCGGCCTTCTTCCGGCTGCCGACGAAAGCGATGTACTCGGCATCGACCGCGAGCGCGGCGAGCAAGGCGGCTTCATCGCCGCGGCCCTGCGTTGAAATGACAATATAGCGCGCTCCGGGCTCATCCACTGAAAGCGCATAACCTTCAATGCGGCGGTCGATCTCGCCGAACGCCGCCTGCTCATCCGCCGGCGCGCAGCTTGTGACGGAAAACCCGGCGCGTTTGGCAAAGTCGGCGACCGCGACGGCGACCGGACTCGACCCGCAAATGATGATCTGGGATCGTGGCAAGACGGGCTCAACGAATATGTCCATTGTACCCTGGCTGGGGCACATGTTTTTGGCAAAGCGGACCCCGCCCTGCTCTTCACCGGATGCATGGCCTTGCTGATCGAGCAGGTCCGGCGGCTGCACGGACACAAGACGCGATTGTCCATCCGCCAGCGCATCCTTGGCCGCCTTGAGGACCGCCGCGCGTGCGCAGCCGCCCCCAATCCATCCTTCCGAAATCGTGCCGTCCGGCAGGATGACCGCCTTTGCGCCAGCCTTTGCCGCGGTCGCCGCCACTGTGCGCACGACGGTCGCGAGCGCGAACGGCTCACCCGCCGCTTTGCGCGCTGAGATGATGCGCAGGATGTCGGAGGCACGCTCCATCGCATCAAATCCTCGCAAGGTAAGGTTCGAGGGCCGCAAGGCTTTCGATATTGTGCGCCGGCGCAAACAGATCAACATAGGGCAGCGCCGCTTGCATGCCGCGCGCCTGCGGGCTGTAGTCGCGCCAGCCGATCAGCGGATTGAGCCAAATGATGCGCCGGCAACGGCGGCGCAGGCGCTGCATTTCCTCGCCGAGTTGCTCAGGCGCGCCTGTGTCGTAGCCATCGGAAACGATCATCACGGCGGTGCGCGAATTGATCACCCGCCGCGCGTGCCAGCGGTTGAACGTGGCGAGGCTCTCGCCGATTTTGGTGCCTCCGCCGATGCCCTGCGCCATCAGCGCCAGCTTGTCGACCGCACGCGTGACGTCGCGGTCGCGCAGCGAGGCGGACACATGGGCCAGCCTGGTATGGAAAACGAAAGCCTCCGATTCCCGGAACGCATCGACGATACCGTGCAGGAAGCGGACGAAGAACGCGGTGTAAAGGCTCATCGAGCCGGATGCATCGAGCAGAAATACCAGACGCAGCGGCCTGATTTTGCGCCGGCGCCAGACGAGATCCAGCAGAGTGCCGCCGTGCGAGACATTTCTGTGAATGGTCCGGCGCAGATCGAGGCGACGCCCGCGCCGACCCACCCGCTCGCGCCGCACAAGCTTTGCCCGCATCACACGCGACAGCCGCGCGGCAAGCGCATGGGCCCGCGCAACGTCGGCGGCGTCCACGATATGGCGCAGATCGGTGCCTGCGAGGTTTTCGATCCGCGAGGCGCCCTCGCGCCTGCCCGTTCCATCGCCGGTGCCATCCCCATCGTCGTGGGGTCGTTCGACGTGATCAGGAAGGCCGGGCGTTCCATCACGTGGCCCGACATCCTTGAGTTGCCGCGACTGCGCGCGCCCTTCCTGGGCCGTACCGGCAACCACGCGCGCCTGGCGAACACCACGACCCTGCCAGTAGGCGTCGAAGATCTCGTCGAAACGCTCCCAATCCGAATGTGTCGCGCAGAACAGCGCACGAAACGCAGGCTTCACCGTGGATGCCCCCGCGGCCAGCGGTCCCGCAAGGATTGCGAGCCCATCTGCGCTCTCGGCGAGGCCGACCCTGAAGCCGTTGTCACGCAGCGTGTGCACGAAACCGGCCAGCCGTCGGCGCGCGGCAAACCACCCGCTCCTCTCGTCTGGATTCCCGCTTTCGTGGGAATGAGCGGATTGTCGCTCGCCGGAGTTCATTCAAGCCACCTTGCCCAACAGCCTTTCGGTGACCTCGCGCGTGAGGCGACTGCGGTCCTCGCGCGTCTTCAGCAAGCACATCATGGTCTCGTGCACGACCTCCGGCTCCTGCCGCAGGTCGTGAAAATCAAGCCCAGCCAGCGTTGCCGCCCAATCGAGGGTCTCGGCAACTCCGGGAACCTTGCGCAGGTCTTCTGTCCGTACGCTTGCAACCATGCGCGCGATCTGCAGGGCAAGCGCGGTATCGATGCCCGGTGTGCGCGTGATGATAATCCTGGCTTCGCGGTCGACGTCCGGGAAGTCGACATAGTGATAGAGACAGCGCCGGCGCAGGGCGTCCGACAGTTCGCGCGTCGCGTTCGACGTCAACACAACGCGCGGGATCGACGTGGCCTTGATGGTTCCAAGCTCCGGAATACTGACCTGAAAATCTGACAACAGCTCAAGCAGGAAGGCCTCAAATTCCTCGTCCGCGCGGTCCACCTCGTCGACCAGAAGCACCGGAGGTTTTTCGCGGCGGATTGCGGCGAGCAATGGCCGCTCCAGCAGATATTGTTCTGAGAAAATGTGCTCTTCGATGGCGTCGGCATTCACCCCGACACCCTCGCGCGTCTTGATGGCGAGGAGCTGACGTTGATAGTTCCACTCGTAGAGTGCCGCATTCTGATCGAGGCCCTCGTAACATTGCAGCCTGATCAGTTCGGCCCCGTGCACTGCAGCGAGTGCTTTTGCAACTTCAGTCTTGCCGACGCCGGCTTCCCCTTCGAGCAACAGCGGACGCTTCAGGAAATCCATCAGCCACAATGCAGTCGCAACGTCGTGATCGGCGATGTAGCTGACGGCGGCCAACCGGTTCGAGATATCGTCGCGGTTCAGGGTCATGCAGGTGTATTATATAGACATGCGGCGCCGGGATTGCTCCGACGCCCCAGATATCAGTCCAGCCCACCTACTCATTTATGTAGACCGAGTTTGTCGGCGGCCGTCCACGTCCGCCAGTTGTCGTGCGGCATCGCAATATTGGTCGAGCCGAGGAACGCAAATGCGTCGTTCACTGCATTGGAAAAGCACGGCACGCCGCCGACATTCGGGCTCTCGCCGACGCCTTTGGCGCCGATCGGGTGGTGGGGCGATGGCGTCGTGGTCCAGTCGGTTTCCCATTTCGGGGTTTCGACCGCGGTCGGCAGGAAATAGTCCATCAAGGACGCGGTGGTCACGTTACCATCCTCGTCGTAGTGGATCTCCTGGCCCATGGCGATGCCGAAGGCTTCGGTCAGGCCGCCGTGAATCTGTCCCTCGATGATCATCGGATTGATGCGCGTGCCGCAATCGTCGAGCGCATAGAAACGCCGCACCTTGCTAGAGCCGGTGTCCACGTCCACGTCCATCACGCAGATGTACGCGCCGAACGGAAAAGTGAAATTCGGCGGATCGTAGTAATTGATCGCCTCGAGCCCTGGTTCCATGCCGGGCGGAACTTCGTGATAGGCCGCCCAGGCAAGTTCGGTCATGGTCTTGAAGCGCTCCGGATTGCCCTTCACGCGGAAGCGATCGACATCCCATTCGAGGTCGTCGTCGTGCACTTCCAGCATATAGGCAGCGATCATCTGCGCCTTTGCCTTGATCTTGCGGCAGGCCATCGCGGTGGCGGCGCCCGACACCGGCGTTGAGCGCGACCCGTAAGTGCCGAGGCCATAAGGCGCTGTGTCGGTGTTGCCCTCCTCGACTGCGATGTTATCGGCGGGCAATCCTAGTTCGGTTGCGATGATTTGGGCGTAGGTCGTCTCGTGCCCCTGCCCTTGCGACTTGGTGCCGAGACGGCAGATGCCGGTGCCGGTCGGATGAATACGAATCTCCGCGGAATCGAACATCGCGATGCCGAGGATGTCGCAATTGCGCGAAGGCCCTGCGCCGACAATCTCGGTGAAGAAAGCAAGGCCGATACCCATCAATTCGCGCGTCTCGCCGCGTTTGAACGCCTCGCGGCACTTCTTTTGCTCTTCGCGCAGCTGCTTGTATCCGACCGTCTCCATCGCTTTGTTGAGAGCGGTCTGATAGTCGCCGGAATCGTAAACCCAGCCGAAGGCCGAGGTATACGGGAACTGCTCGCGCCGAATGAGATTCTTCATCCGGAATTCGGCCGGATCCATTTTTAGCTTCTGCGCCATGATGTCCATGGCGCGCTCGATCGCGTAAGCCGCTTCCGTGACGCGGAACGAGCAGCGATAGGCAACGCCGCCCGGTGCCTTGTTGGTGTAGACGCCATCAACGGATACATGCGCGGCCGGAAAATCGTACGAGCCGCTGATGATGCTGAACAGCCCGGCCGGCCACTTTGTCGCATTGGCACAAGCATCGAACGCGCCATGGTCGGCGACCGTGTAACAGCGCAAGCCGGTCACCTTGCCGTCCTTTGTGGCCGCGATTTCCGTCTCCATGTAGAAGTCGCGCGCAAATGCAGTCGTCGAAAGATTCTCGATGCGATCCTCGACCCATTTTACCGGACGGCCGGTCACGATCGAAGCGACGATCGCGCAGATGTAACCCGGATAGGCGCCAACCTTGTTGCCAAAGCCGCCGCCGATATCGGGGGCGATTACGTGAATCTTGTGCTCTGGAATCTTCGAAATCAGCGAGCCTACGGTCCTGATGACGTGCGGCGCCTGGAACGTGCCCCACAGAGTGAGCTCACCTTTGATCTTGTCGAATGATGCTACGCACTGACAGGTCTCGAGGGGACAAGGATGCACGCGAGGATAAACGATCATCTCCTTGATCGTGACGTCCGCCTTGGCAAACGCCTCGTCTGCCTTGGCCTTGTCTCCGGCCTGCCAATTGAAGACGTGATTGGGGTGCTTGCGCGGACCGTGCGCGCCCTCCTTCTTGTCCTTGATGTCTTCACGGATCACAGGAGCATTGGCGGACATGGCCTTGAGCGGATCGACGTTACACGGCAGCCCCTCGTACTCGACTTCGACCAGTTCGGCAGCATCCGCCGCGGTGTAGCGGTCCTCGGCGATGACGAAGGCAACTTCCTGGTTCTGGAACAGAACCTTGCCGTCGGCGAGCACCATCTGCACATCGCCGGCAAGCGTGGGCATCCAGGCGAGATTGACGGTCTTAAGCGTTTCCGCCGTGATCACCGCCACAACGCCAGGTACTGCGGCGGCCTTGGTCGTGTCGATTTTCTTGACGCGGGCGTGCGCATGCGGCGAACGCGTAAAGTCGCCGTACAACATGCCGGGCAACTTGATGTCGTCGACGTAGTTGCCCTTGCCCTGAACAAAGCGGATGTCCTCGACGCGCTTCCGCTTGCAGCCCATGCCCTGAAGCTTTTCGGCGCGTTCGGCGGAGGTGGGGGTCATGTCGTTCATTCTGCGGCCTCCTGGAACGGCACGCCGCTGATTTTGGCGGCAGCATATTGAATGGCTTTGACGATGTTCTGATAGCCCGTGCAGCGACACAGATTGCCCGAGATGCCGAAGCGAATTTCATCTTCGGTCGGATCCTTGTTCTCCTGGAGCAGGCGATAGGCCCGCACGATCATGCCGGGCGTGCAGAATCCGCATTGCAGCCCATGCATTTCACGAAAACCTTCCTGCAGTGCGTGCAGTGTCCCGTCGGCCGCGGCCATGCCTTCGATCGTGCGGATATCCGCGCCGTTCACTTGCACTGCGAACATCGTGCACGATTTCACCGACTTGCCGTCGAGATCGACCGTGCAGGCACCGCAATGGCTGGTATCGCAGCCGATATGCGGACCGGTCAGATGAAGTTGCTCGCGCAGGAAGTGAATGAGCAGCATACGCGGCTCGACGAGCCCCTCTACTTTCTTGTCGTTCACGGTCATCGAAACCTGGGATTTTGCCATGGTTCTCTTCCCCTAATTCAAAAACCGGCGCGCGCTTTGGCGCGGCCGAGGGCACGCGTCAGCATCACGCCAGCCATCTTGGTGCGATAGGCGGCGGGTCCGCGACTGTCGCTTGCAGGCGACGTGATCGCCTCTGCGGCGGCCACTGCTTTTTTCACCGTCGCCGCGTCGAGCGCCGACCCGGTCAGGATCTTGCTGGCCTCTTCGGCCCACAGCGGCGTTTCCGCCACATTGGTCAGGCCAATCGAGCAGCTGGTCACCTTGCCGCCGCTTGCCGTGAGCACAACCGCAGCCGCTGCTGTGGCATAATCGCCGACCTTGCGTTTGAGCTTCTCGTAGGCATAGCCGTGGCCGGCCGCCGGCGTCGGAATGCGGATGGCGGTTACGATTTCGCCGGGCTCCAGCGCTGTGAAATAGGCGCCTTGGTAGAATTCGCGGGCTGCAATGCGGCGTTCGCCTGATTTGCCGACCGCGTGATAGGTCGCGTTCAGGCACATCATCACCGCCGGCATGTCGTTGCCGGGATCGCCATTGGCGACGTTGCCGCCGATCGTACCGACATAGCGCACCTGCGGATCGGCAATCAGGGTCGCGGTTTCACTCAGTATCGGAATTTTCTTGGTCAGCAGGTCAGAGGCGATGACCTCGTGCTGGGTCGTCATCGCACCGATCAAGATGTCCTTGCCATCTTCGCGAATGCCTTTGAGATCAGCAACGCCGACAAGATCCACCAAGTGCGACGGGCTTGCGAGCCGCAGCTTCATCATCGGAATAAGACTGTGCCCGCCCGCGATTGCGCGCGCGTCGTCGCCGAGACTGCCGAGCAGGCCGACGGCTTCCTTAACAGAAGATGGCCGATGATAGGCGAATGACCCAGGAATCATGGGTGTCCCTCCCGGATGCCCTAAACCGGACGGCTTACGGCCGACTTGCGGTTCCTGAGGTGGGCGTCCTGTCCATTTGACTGCAGCCAGCGTGACGGATGCACGTCGGGGCGGCAACGACCGATTTATGGTGCGCGGTGAGACCTGCACCAATGACAGTTAGATTGCACCAGTGACGGCACCAATTGCGTCAGAACTATTGACGTGATTGCCCTAGCGCGCCTTGGCGATCCGAGACTTCAACCAGCCGATGCGGCTGCGGCTGACCGGAACGGAGTAGTGGTCGCTCCCGGTAAGCTCCACCAACTCGCTATCGCCGTTTCGCCGATGGCCGACCACCCGGTCGATGTTGATGATGTGGCTGCGGTGGACGCGAATGAACCGATTCTTGTCGAGGCGCGATTCCACTTCGCCGATGGCCAGAGGACAGAACAGCTTGCGCGCGCCGTCGAACACGTATGTGTAATGGGCGTTGGCATGGACCGCGACGACGTCTTCGACGGCTATGAACTGTGTCGCGCCGTCGCGCTCTATAGGCAGATGGCGGGCAATGCGCGGTGGCGGACCGCCGGCACCGCCGAGCGGCGCGTAGGTTCCCCGTCCGAAGTGAGCCTCGTGTTCCGCGCTGCCGGTGGCAAGCGCTGGGGCCGGGCCGGTAGAAATCCCGGCAACCTGCAAGGTGTGCGCGTGCGCCGGAGCAACCTCCGCCGGCGAGCCTTCTCCCCGCGAACGATCCGGCACAAGGACCAACAGGAATATCCCGGAGACACAGAAAGCGACAATCGCGACGACGATTGCCAACAGATCGGTCGAAAGCGCCGGCGCACTCGAAGCTGGTACCGACATCGGGACAAGTTTCATTCCCGCCATCGCCGTATAGTGCATCCCCGAAACGGCGATACCGAAAATCACCGATGACAATATCAACGGCCATTGCCTTACCGGCCCCGTCGCCAGCCAAAGCGCCATTCCCGATGCGACAATGGCGATGATCAGGCTCGCGGTGACAAAAAGCGGCGCATGCTCCATATGCGCGCTCGCATGCAGCGCGGCCATCCCGATGTAGTGCATGGTGAAGATGCCGACACCCATCAGGCAGGCGGACAGAAAGAGGCGCGGCAAAGAAAAGGGGCCACTGCTGATCGCAAATACACCGGCGCCGACCACAAGCACGCAAACCAGAAGCGAGAGGAGCGTTGGAAAAACCAGATAGTCGATCGGAAAAGGTATACGGGCGGCCAGCATGCCGACGAAGTGCATTGTCCAGATGGCGACTGCCAGAGAAAACGCCGCCCCTGCAAGCAGCACGCGCCTTCGAACCCCGGTGGCACTGCCAAGTTGCCCCGCCAGGGTGAACCCGACATAGGCGCCTTGTACAGCCATCACGATTGATAGCAGGACGAGCCAAGGCTCGTATGCAACCTGCATACTTCACCCTTCCCCGTAAGTGATGAAGTCAAAACAAAGTATAGGTTGTAACGATCCTAATTCAAATAGTTCCGGCCCGCTTTCGGCGTAGCACTATCGCCCCTCTCGCCACATATTTTTACTATCGATTTATACGGGGTGAGTATGTCAGAGCTTGATCATCTTGAAGTGGTTCGCCTCCAAGGCCTTTGCCACGGCCTCGGCTCGTGTTCCGACTTCAAGCTTCCTGAAAACTGATTCAACATGAAATTTCACGGTATGCAGCGAAATATCCAGCTGCCGGGCAATCAACTTATTGGTCAATCCGTCCATGATCGCGCTCAACACCTCGAGTTCGCGCGGTGTCAGCAGTTCCTGGGCATCCCCCTCGTCCAACTGGCCAAAGCCAGGTTCGCTTGCTGCTGGAGACCGCACAATTAAACCGGCTGCGACAGCCCGCAATGCGGCGTCGATCTGATGCGGCTTGGCATGACGTGGCAGCAAGCCGGATGCCGGGCGATCACTGTCGCCAAGTCTGACCATCGGCCTGTTGTCGCCTGCCGCACAATCCCCGTCAGCCAATATGATATCGGCCGGATCTTCGATATCGACAACGATGTATCCCGCCTCGACCAGCACATCGCTCAAAGCTTGACGCCGCAACGAATCCGGCGCCGACAGTGCCACCCGGAGCCGTGCATCGGCTGACACTTTCAGAACTGCGGTCATGAATTTGGTCTCTCGGTGATCATTGCTTGTCGCGATGTCACGAGGCCGCCCCTGATAAACCGGAGATCGATCGTGCGCCCAATGCTGTCAGTGCCCAACCGTGCTGTGATGTTGCGCATCCGACGCGCCGAAACACCGTCGACACTGAGGACGATATCTCCTGCCACAATCCCCGCGTTCGCTGCAGGGCCGCCCGCGGCCAGCGACATGACCATTAAGCCGCTCGATTGACCATCCCCGAGTCCTTCCGGCACAGCGACCGGGCGCAGACCGACTCCGAGCCACCCGCGAGAGACCCGGCCATCCTTGAAAAGTATCGGGACGACTCGCTCGATCGTCGCCGCAGGGATGATGATCACCTGGCGGCGCGGTCCGAACGTCGACATGCCCAAGAGTCCGCCTGACGCGTCGAAAACCGGTCCGCCTTCTTCGCGCCGCGCGAGATCAATATCAAGTTCAACCCTCTGTTCGATGCGCCCACCATGGCTGCTGTGCCATTCGGGCCCGATGGCGTTGACGACACCGAGGCGCGGGGTCGCAGTCCCACCGGCATCGGCTCCAAACGCGATGGCAAGAGCGCCCACGTGAGAAGCCGCAGGGATCGCCGTGGCGACAGAGAGAGGTCGCTCGGGCTTGAGAACCGCCAAGTTCGTGCCGGGGTCACGGCCGGCCATTTTCGCTTTGATCGCCGACCCGTCTGCGGTCACGAGTTCGAATTCTTCGCGCTCCGGTAAAGATTGCTCGGAGGTGATCACGGCATCCGGCCGCCACAGCATGCCGGTCATGTGCCGACCCTCCCTCAGCCGAATTGCTGCGATCGCCGAATTTGCGGCAACGCTGCGCTCGACTAAGGCACTTGAGAACTGGGCGAGGATATTTGTTCTGTCGACCATTGCTAGCTCCCGCAACATATATGGGTAGCAATTTGAGCCGTTCCGAGACCCGAAAACTATCGGTCAAATGACCGGGTGACGAAAAATGCAGGCGGCTTGCATTCCGGGAACATGGCAACCTCCCAACGCCCTCGCATTGGAACGCTCGATATCCTATCGTCGCACTACTGCCGTCGAGTTTGTTGATCGCTGCGTGTGGTGCAAAGGACACCGAGTGGCATGACGATGTCGCCATCGACCGCGCCGGCCCACTTGGAACT
>JANWKN010000226.1 GCA_025451355.1 Pseudolabrys sp.
CCACGGAATCGCAAGGTGATCTTGACCTTGTCGCCCTCCTCGAAGAACCGCTTCATCGAGCGCATCTTCACCTGATAGTCATGGTCATCGATCATCGGCCGGAGCTTGATCTCCTTGATCTCGACGACTTTCTGCTTTTTGCGGGCTTCGGCCGCCTTCTTCTGCGCCTGGTACTTGTATTTCCCGTAGTCCAGGATTTTGCAGACAGGTGGCGACGAATTAGGGGCGATTTCGACCAGGTCGAGCCCTGCCGCCTGCGCCATTTCTAGCGCGGCTTGGATGGGTGTGGGGCCATGGTTATGGCCACTGGCATCGATTAATTGGACCTCGCGGACGCGGATCTCCTCGTTAATGCGCGGGCCGTCCTTCTGAACGGGCAGCGCGGACTTCATCGGACGACGAATGGCTATTTTCTCCTTGTGTTGTTGCGACTGTTCCCCGGCATGACCTGCCATGGGAATTGCAAAAGATTGGTAGAAACCGTGAAGAAGTCAACGCGGTTCCGCTTTTGCAGCCGATAGGTCGTTATCAATTCGTGGCCAAACTATTCAAATTACTCTGATTTTGTCTGTTGTTTATTTTGCTTGGCAGGGTCGGATGGCTTCGTTGACGCGGCAATTTCATCATAAATTCGCAGCATCTGCTCGGTAACGGAAGCGGAATTGAAATGCCCGAGCACCCACTCGCGTCCACGGCGCCCGAGGGTTGCCCGGTTCAGTTCCGGCATTGAGAATAACCGAAGCAAAGCCGCCGCCAGCGCCGCATCATCTCCCGCATGAAAGCGCAGCCCGGCGATCCGGCTTTCGGGAACCGCGGGTGCGGTGAGAACGACGTCGGGACCTGCGCCAAGATCTGACACGACAATTGGCCGGGCCATCGCCTGCGCTTCGAGGATTGCCCGTTGTACGCCTTCCGGCTGGATTGCCGCCGACACCACGACTGATGCGGCGGCGTAGGCCGCCGGCATGTCGGGAACGGGCGATGCCATGCGGACGACGTCCATGGTGCCGGTCGTGTGAACGAGATCCCATAATTCGCCCGTGTAGTGGGTGCGGCCTCTGTCCTCGCCGACGAAAACGCACAGAAAATCCTTCAACCCCATTTCTTTGAGTCGCCTGGCCGCTTTGACGACCACATGATGACCCTTGCGCCGCAGAATGCGGCCACTGATCAGAATAACCTTGGTGTCGCGGTGGACTCCCCAAGTGGCGCGTATCGCCTCGATGCGCTCGCGGGTGACAATCTCGGGATTGAAACGCTCCAGATCGATACTGCACGGCACCACCTTGATCTTGTTCCAAGC
Organism: Pseudolabrys sp.; assembly: GCA_025451355.1. Classification (GTDB taxonomy): domain Bacteria; phylum Pseudomonadota; class Alphaproteobacteria; order Rhizobiales; family Xanthobacteraceae; genus Pseudolabrys. The sequence goes on from JANWKN010000226.1 coordinate 1,304, forward strand.
GGTGCCGTAACGATCATTGATGAGTTGCGCGATCTGCTCGCTCGACGCAATAATCCGATCGCCGCGCGCCATGATCCCGTTGTAGAGACGCTTGAAAAGATTCTGTTCGCGGAAGCCTTTGTGCCAACTGGTCACGAACTTGGTGCCGTTCAGACGCGCGGCAATCGATCCACTCCATGCACCGGCGCGGCCGAATGCATGAATCACCTGGCAACGCCGCTCTCGGGCAATCCGACTCAGAATGATTGCATTTCGTAAGATCAAGGCGGGATTATTGCTCGAGACATCGAGCGGAATGAATTCGCCGCCGGCCGTCGTGACATCGGCCGCAAGTCGGCCTGCGCGCGACACGAGGACTGTCGAATATCCAGCACCCTCAAGAATACGCACGAGTTCGACTGCGCCCGCATCCGAAGCGCCACCGTCAAGCGTCGGCACAATGACGAGCACCGCAACCGGCGCATTCGTTGCGCGAGGCACGCGAGTTTTTGCCGTCAAAGGAACATCATCCGTGCCGATCGGCGGTGGTGCGGATGCAGGCAAACTCGACATAATTTGTTTTGCGCCCCGGCGAAAGTGCTTTTCAAGGTGATTACAGCAGGCTTTTCATTGCGTGCCAACGTCAGGGTATAGACGGAGCGGATGATGTGGGCAACGGTTGCCTCTTGCGCCCGCGAGTGCCTTGCGGTGACAAGAGGGCCAGACAACCGGATTTTTTTGCCCATGAGCGACGCTCGATTGACTTCTCTCGTAGTGGATTCGTCTTTGCCGCACAGGACCATCGCCGTGCGCGCTCGCCGAGGCAAGAATCCGGGTCTGTTCTGGTTGGGCGGCTTCAAGTCGGACATGAAAGGCACGAAGGCCGAAGCACTGGATCGTTGGGCGGAAAAAGAGGGCCGTGCCTGCGTGCGGTTCGACTATTCGGGTCACGGCGAATCGGGCGGAGTTTTTACTGACGGGACCATCGGACGGTGGCTCGAGGAAAGTCTCGCCATCTATATCCGCTTTGCCCAAGGTCCGCAGGTCCTGATCGGTTCATCAATGGGCGGCTGGCTGGCGCTACTGCTTGTGCACGCGCTGTCCCAACGGGATGGCGCCGCTCCGGTCGTCGGCATGGTGCTGATAGCGCCGGCCGTCGACTTCACCGAGGAACTGATGTGGAAACAGTTTCCCGACGCAACAAGACATGAGGTTGAGCAAAAGGGTCTTTGGATGCGTCCGTCCGCGTATGGCGAAGAGCCTTATCCCATCACCCGCGCGCTGATCGAGGACGGCCGCAAGCACCTTCTGCTCGGCGGATTAATCGAAACAGGTTGCCCGGTTCATATTCTGCAAGGCGTGGAAGATCCGGACGTGCCCTGGAGGCACGCCGTTGAGCTTGTATCGCGCTTTTCACGCGATGATGTCGTATTGACCCTGATTAAGGATGGCGATCATCGACTATCGCGTCAGGAAGACATCGAACGGCTATTCGCGGCCGTCAAAGAGTTCTAGGCGAGCGCCGCGTCCCATTCCCTCTGCACTTGCGCATCGGGATCGCGCACGCGTCGCGACAGGACTGCAAGGTCTTCACGCGGCAACAGCCTAGACAGCGCCCACACGGCGGCGCCCCGCACCAGAGGCGATGCGTCGCCGAGTAAACGCTCGGCCTCGGCAGCTAGTGTTGTGTCGCCTGAGTTGCCGATCGCAATCAGCACGTTTCTGACAAAGCGGTCGCGGCCGGTACGTTTGACAGATGTCTTGGCAAACAGCGCGCGGAATTGCGCGTCGTCGAGACGCGCGAGATCCGCCAGACGCGGTGCGCGCAGCGCATCACGGGCTTCGAGCTTGGCCTCCCGGCCGCGGCTGGCAAACTTGTTCCAGGGGCACACCGCGAGACAGTCATCGCAGCCGTAGATTCGATTTCCTATCGCAGCCCGCAGATCGGACGGGATCGGACCTTTATGCTCGATGGTCAGATATGAAATGCAACGCCGCGGGTCGAGTTGGTAAGGGGCAGGAAACGCGGCGGTGGGACATATATCGAGACACGCGCGGCAGGAGCCGCAGCTGTCGGGCTCCGCCGAATCCGCGGGAAGATCGAGTGTCGTGAAAATCGAGCCGAGGAACAACCAGGACCCATAGTGACGGGATACCAGATTCGTGTGCTTGCCCTGCCATCCGAGTCCGCCGCGGGCGGCGAGTGGTTTTTCCATGACCGCGGCGGTATCGACGAAGACCTTCACGTCACCACCGGCATTTACCGTGAGCCAGCGTGCCAGTTCTTTCAGACGTGACTTGATGAGGTCGTGATAGTCATCGCCCTTCGCGTAGACCGAGATGGCGGCACGGGTGCGCTCTTTCAGGACTGCCAGAGGATCGTCATCAGGCCCATAGTTCATTCCGAGCATGATGATCGTCCGCGAGTCCGGCCACAGCGCCAGCGGTGACGCGCGGCGCTCCGCGGTCGATTCGAGCCAGGTCATGTCGCCGTGCGCGCCATCAGCCAGGAAGCGTTCGAGTCGCGATTTCAATTCCGGCGCGGCGTCCGGCTTCACGATACCAAAGGCATCAAAGCCCCGCGCGCGGGCCCTTTCCGCAAGCGCAGCCTTAATCTCAACTGGATCTTTCAGAAGTCGAGGTTGGCGTAGGTCCTCGATGGCGGGAGACCGGCCAGAGTGTCGGCCAGGATCGTCCTGAACGATGGACGGGACTTCACGCGCGCGTACCAATTCTTTGTCGCTTCGTCTGCGTTCCACGGCACTTCGCCCAGATAGTCGACGGCTGAGAGATGGGCAGCCGCTGCAAGATCAGCCAAGGTCAACCGGTTACCGGCCAGCCAGTCGCGCGTCTGCACGAGCCAGCCGATATAGGCAAGATGATAGCGGATATTGTGGCGCGCGGCGCGCAGCGCTTCGGTGTCGGGCGGCCCGCCACCTTGCTCCTGTGTCATGTGGCGCTTGAAAACGCGCTCGTTTACCAGCGGTCCGCTGACTTCCGCATGAAATTTGTCGTTGAACCAGTGTGCCAGCCGGCGCACCTCGACGCGTCGCCCGGGCTGCGGCGGCAACAGGCGATCCTCGCTGTTCTCGGCGTGATGGGTTTCCTCGATGTATTCGGCGACGATGCCGGCGCCCGGAATCGGCGGCTCGCCTTCGGCGACCAGGACCGGCAGCTCCGCCGCCGGATTGAGCAGCAAAAATTCTTCGCGCCTTTCCCAGAAGCGCTCTTCGACCAACCGAGCGGCGATGCCGTACTCGCCGAGGATCAGGCGCACATAGCGCGAGTGCGGACAAAGCGGCTGATGAAAAAGTGTCAACATGACGTGCGGATATGCGAGCCCGCGCAGGTGGGAATCAACACCGCACTATAGAAAGGCGCGACCGGGGTGCAAACCGTCAAGAATTACCGTCTTTTTTCGTTGCCTCGCGGGCGCCTTTGCGTCAAAAGCGCTGGCCTACCTGTCCCGGCGGCATGCGCGCAATTTCCTTCCGGAGTAACTCATGCAACTCGATGCCTTAGAGGCGGCCGTATCCGGCTGGAACGCGGCTAATATCGACCTGATCAAAGCGGCACTTCTCGGAATCGTCGAAGGCCTGACGGAGTATCTGCCGGTTTCTTCGACAGGGCATCTGCTGCTGTTGGAGCATGTGTTTGGTTGGGGCGACGACGCCTTCGGCAAGTCGTTTGCCGTGCTGATCCAGCTCGGCGCCATTCTCGCGTTGCTGTCGATCTATTTCGGCAGGTTATTGGCGCTCGCCAGAGATATGTTTACGTCGTGGCCCGCGGCGCGCTTTGTCATCGGCGTACTGCTCGCCTTCCTGCCGGCAGCGGTGATCGGTGCGCTCGCCTATCATTACATCAAGTCATACCTGTTCGACGTGCGAGTTGTCTGCGTGTCGCTCATCGTCGGCGGCTTTATCCTGATGTGGGTGGACCGGCTGAACCTGCAGGCGCGCTACCACGAGGCCACCGGTTTTCCGCTTCCCATGTATCTCGGCATCGGAATCATCCAGTGCATTTCGATGATCCCCGGCGTATCGCGCGCGGGTGCGACGATCGTCGGCGCAATGTTGTTCGGTGCCGATCGGCGCTCGGCGGCGGAGTTCTCCTTCTGGCTCGCGATGCCGACCATGGTCGGTGCATTCGCTTACGAGCTCTACAAGAGCCGGGGAGAACTCGCGCTTGGAAGCAATGTCGCGGTGACGGCGGTTGGATTTATTTTCTCGTTTATCTTCGGCTGGATTGTGGTGAAGACATTCCTCGGCTACGTGCAGCGTCAC
>JANWKN010000227.1 GCA_025451355.1 Pseudolabrys sp.
GTCAGGGGGGTTACGGTCGATCTGATCCGCAGTTTTGCCGCTGCCTTGAAGCTGCCTTTGGCAATACAGATCTACGACAACTCCGGTCAGGTAACCGATGCAGTGGCGAGCGGTGAGTGCGACATCGCATTCATGCCGCAAGATGCGGAACGCGCAAAGCGGGTTGACTTCGGACCGGCCTACTACTTCATCGAAAGTACCTATCTGATCCCGGCGGGTTCCACGATCAAAAGCATCGATGAAGTCAATCGTCCGGGCCTTCGGATCATTGCCATTTCCAACACCACGACCGCCCGGAGCGCGCGGCGGACCGCCCCAAACGCCGGTGTAGAAGAAGTACAGAGCGTCGATCGGATGGTGGAAATGGCGAGGCAAGGGCAGGGCGATGCGTTCGCGCTTTCGCATGACTCGTTCACAGGGCTGCTGCCAAAGCTTCCCGGCGCCCGCGTATTGCCGGGAAATTTCCAGCAGACCGGGATTGCGGTCGCAGTGCCGAAGGGGCGGCCTTCTGCGCTGAAGATTGCGAGCGAGCTGCTCGAAGTTGCGAAGACTTCAGGTTTGGTGCGTCGGGCTCTTGACGGCGCCGGATTTCACGAAGCTGAAGTCGCGCCTTAGCGCGTTGCCGACTTTCAAAACGTTACAATGACATTACCAATAGTGCCGCGTTCGACGGCTTCGTGCGCCGCGACGGTCTCGTTCACGGAAAATGTCGGCTGTGCCACGCGGTTGAGTAGCACACCGCTTTTAAGCGCACTGTCGATGTCTGCGATCGCACGCTCGCGTTCATTTGCTTGCAGCTCATAAACCAGGAAAAATTGCAGGCGGATGGAATTGACCAGGCAAAAAGCCGCGGGCAATACCGCCTCAGGTCCGGTTCCGTACACGACGACAGTACCCTTCGGTCCCAGCACATCCGGGATGAGCTTGCCATTGGCCGTAAGGTCAAGCTCAATCACGGCGTCCACTCCGCGTTTGCCGGTGATTTCTTTCACGCGCTCGCCAACATCCTCTTTTTTATAATTGATGCTTTGATCAGCACCCGCTTCCCGCGCGATCTCCGCCTTTTCGGGTGAGGATACCGTCGCGATCACCTTCGCCTTTTTGGCCTTTGCAAATTGAATGACGTATTGGCTGACAGCGCCCGCGCCGCCCGATACCAGCAGCGTTGTATCAGCGGACGCATTGGCAAGGATGACAGCGTGGACAGCCGTCATGGCGGGAATTCCAAGACAGGCGCCGGCTTCAAAGCCAATACGGGCCGGTAGAGGTACAGCCTGTGACGAAGGCACTACGACAAACTCTGCGGCCGTTCCAAAGGCGCGTTTCCATTGGCCATTCCAAAGCCATACGCGTTCGCCAACGCGAGACTCCGGCACGCCGGCGCCGACTTCATCGACTACGCCGGCACCATCGCTGTGGGGGATGACAAGCGGGAAGGCCATTTTTCGCGTAGTACCCTGCCGGGATTTGACGTCAGACGGGTTGACGCCTGAGGTGGCAAGTCTGACGCGCACTTCTCCTGGCCCGGCATGAGGCGTCTCAAGTTCGCCGACATAAAGCACCTCGCGTGCAGTGCCGTTGCGTTCATAATATGCCGCTCGCATGTACAAGCCTTCTGAAACGGGACGTATAGTACGCCTCCCTTTGAAAAATGGGGACGCGAAACACGGATGCCCGTCAGGCGTTATCCTCGATCAACTCGGTGTGGGGGCAAAACCACGAGGTTTCACGATGCATTACCATGTCTACAGTGGTCCAAAAGGGTCGCCCGACGTGTCGCAGCTCGAGAAATCGCAGTTGCTGTTCAAGGAGTTCACGGTTCTTGACGACGCGCTGTCGTGGGCCCGCCATCTGGAAGGAAAACGGGCCGTATTCCGCTGTTAATCGAAGGCGATGACGGCACGCGCATGAATCGCCGCGCAATCATCGATGCGTTGCGAGTAGGCATGCGCGAGCAGCTGGACTAATCAACGCTTGGCGATGTGTCAGGTCTTGGCGGCAAGCCGGCTCCATTCCGCACGAGCCCGCTCAGTGAGGTGGTTCCATTTGGTGCCAACCACATCCCAGTTGACCATGGGGCGTTGCAGGCTGCTCGCGGTGCCGGAATTAGCCACGGCGTAGTGTGAGTCATAGAGGTAGGCGCCCCCAACTGTGAGCAAAACGCCGAAGATGATGCCGATAAGGACACGCATGGTGAAAACTCCTGGTTCCCGACCTCAAACGCCGCTGACGGAGGTGAGTTCCCGGCCTTTTTGCACGGTTTAGGGCCGATTGTGACAGCAATGGCGACGGATTTAGGGTCGTCCACCGTTAACCTTGTACCACCGCCTATTACGTTATAACTAATTGAAAACACTTTGTTTCTACGCCAAAAAACTTTGCCCGCAAACAAAATTAGCTGCTATATTGAAATTATGAGCGAACATTCAACAAAAACCGCCGGGCGATCCGCGAAGACGACAAGCCAGGCCGCGAAAAAAGGCGCGAAAAGCGTCCGTGCGACGACGAAAAAGGTATCGAAATCGGCTCGTCTTCCGGTTGGAAAAGCCACGCGCCCGGCAAGGACGGGTACGGCGGCAAAAGCCACAACAATGATCCGCACGCCGAGCCCACCAGTCCAGCCGGCGGCTCCGCATGAGATGCTGGTGCGGCATAAGTACCAGGTTGGCGAGACAGTCTATTATACGTCACCGACTTTCGGACGCGCCGCCGCAACCGGCAGCTACATTGTGGTCAAGCTCTTGCCATCTGAAGGCGACGACTATCAGTACCGGATCAAGAGTTCCGGCGAGGCCTTCGAACGCGTGGCCAAAGAGAGCCAGCTCGATCGAGCTTGATGAGCCGTGAAGATCTCCTGTCGCGATTTTGCCGCGGCTGTTCCCTATGATGTCTGGGATGGCGCAGTTGCTGCGCCGGAGGAGGGCCGGGCATGCCGATCTACATCACGCAGGGGCGTTATACCCGCGAAGCCATAAAGGGGATGATCGTCAAGCCGGAAGATCGCGCGGACGCCGTTGCGCGCATATTGTCGAAGATCGGTGGGCGGCTCTTGGGATACTACGTCACATTTGGGGAGTATGATTTTCTTACTATTGCTGAAGCTCCGAACGACGTTCAGATGGCGGCCGTGCTATTGGCGGCCGGCAGTGGCGGGGGAGTTACCGGCTTGCGAACCACTGTCGCACTGACGTCCGTGGAGGCCAAAGGAGCCTTCGCGGCAGCGAGCGATCTTGCGCCGGGGTTTAAATCGCCTGGTGGGACTTGAGACGGAACTCAAAAAAAGAAAATCAAATAGAACGAACTATCAAGGGGAGGATCAATGCGCGCCTTTTTGCGTCTCGCCGCACTGATATTTGCGGTCGTGCATACATGGCCTGCCACGGCACAGAACTATCCGAGCCGGCCCGTTAAATTCATCGTTCCGTTCGGAGCGGGTGGGCCGGCCGACGTATTCGCCCGCGTGCTTGCGCAGCATCTCTCTGAAGAAACCAAACAGTCGTTCATTGTGGAGGATCGTCCCGGCGCCGGGTCGATTATTGGCACTGACGCGGTCGCGAAATCTGCGCCCGATGGCTACACGCTGTTGGTGATGTCAAATACCCACACGACCAATGAATCTTTGCTGCCCAACAAGCCATTCCAGTTGATGCGCGATTTCGTTCCGGTGGCAACGATCAACTATTCCGACCTGCTGATGGTCGTTCATCCATCCGTGCCGGCAAAAACTGTGAAGGAATTTATCGAATTGGCGAAGAAGGATCCGGGCAAGCTCAATTACGCCTCGTCCGGTCCCGGTACGCCCTATCACATGGCGGGCGAGCTCTTTAAAGCGATGAGCCAAACCGACATCGTACACGTGCCGCACAAGGCTTCTGGCGATGCACGCAACAGCGTGGTTTCCGGTACCGTGCAGATGATGTTCGATGCCGTGACGACCATGACGGAACTTGCCAAGGCAGGGCAGGTACGCGCGCTGGGAACAACGGGACTTACACGATCGGAATTGACCCCTGATCTTCCGACGATTGCAGAAACGGTGTCGGGGTACGAGGCGACAATCTGGCTTGGCGTCATGGCGCCCAAGGGTACGCCGAAAGAGATCGTCAACTTCCTGAACACCAACATCAACAAGGTCATCAACAGGCCTGACGTAAAGGAAGCCTGGCTCAAGCAGGGCGCAATTCCGCTGGTTAAAACACCCGAAGAATTCGAAGCATTCTTGCTAAAGGACATCGAAAAATGGGCGAATGTGGTAAAAGTCTCGGGAGCGAAGATTCAGTAACCGGAACCTATGCCCATCACCGATAGCGCGTCCGTGAACGGATTGCTCTCAACGCCGCTGGTGCTGCCGGCTCCTTTGGCCGGCGCGTTGGCGGCTTGTTCTTGGTGTTGTTTGTGATGTTGGTGCGCCGTTCCGACAGTGGCATCGTGTCGCGCCTGCTGGCTCTGGTCTCCGTGGTTGCCGTCTGCACCTTAGCGACGATCGGTATCCTCGATCGGCTCGCGGTGAGCGAGCGCACGGCCGAACAGCGAGCGCTTCTTCACCGCGATGCGCAACTGAGTATGAGCGCCATTGCTTCTGGTTCGCTCGCCTGTCTTGATGGCATTACCGGTGAGCAGGTCGAGAATGCCTGCGAGCAAGCGGTGTTCGCAGATGCCCAGAACACAGCCAGGGCTGTTGCCTATATCAGCGCCCGGCTTTCGTTACTTTCCGACGTTGCAACAGCGGCGCACGGCGACCGCGGCTTCCTTGCCGCGTTTGCGACCGGACGACGCGCCATTGAGCTCGATCGCTATGGGATTGCGGCGCATGTTCTCTCTGTGCGCGACGGTTGCACCACCGAACGCTGTGCGGCTTTGGCTATTTTTGAGGACATAGGAACACTAAAGGCGAATCTGAAAGTTCGCGCTTTCGACACTTATGTGGCTCGCTATGCCTCCGCCTGGAACAAGCATGAGCCGGGCGCTGACAAAGGGCCACAGACCTCCGCCGTGACGTCGGGGTCGGTTGCCAACGTTGCCGAGCCATCGGCGCCCCATCCGGTCGATCCCAAGTACGATTTTCCCTCCGCCGCCTCGATTCCGGCGGTCAGCATCATGAATGCTGAGCCTCCGGCTCCGAAAGAGCAGACCGGCACGACCACTGCCCACCCTGCGGGGGAAAAGCCGGCCGCAAGTGCTCCGGTGCCGCCAAAACGTCCACAGGCTCAGGCGGCGACCCCGCCAGCGCGCTAATATCGGGCCGACTGACGCAGGCCCGAATGTTCAAATCCGTCCTGATTGCCAATCGCGGCGAGATCGCGTGTCGCGTTGCCCGAACCGCGAAACGGTTAGGATTGCGAACGATCGCGGTTTATTCGGAGGCTGACGCCCACGCATTGCATGTGCGGCTCTGTGATGAGGCGCATGCCATTGGCCCTTCGCCACCGGCGCAAAGTTATCTGTCGATCGAAAAGCTGATCGCAGTGGCAAATGCAACTCAGGCCGAGTGCGTCCATCCGGGTTACGGCTTTCTCGCGGAGACCGCGGATTTTGCGCAAGCGTGTTCGGACGCTGGCGTTGTTTTCGTTGGGCCACCCGCCGAGGCAATTCGAGCCATGGGCCTCAAGGATCGTGCCAAGGCCTTAATGGAGAAAGCAGGCGTACCCGTAGTCCCTGGCTATCACGGTGAGCGGCAGGATCCGAAATTTCTCAAGCAAAAAGCCTATGAGCTCGGCTATCCGGTCCTCATAAAAGCGGTCGCCGGCGGTGGTGGTAAAGGGATGAGGCGCGTAGACCGTCACGCCGATTTTGATGCGGCATTGGAAGGCGCACAACGCGAAGCGA
>JANWKN010000228.1 GCA_025451355.1 Pseudolabrys sp.
CCTCGGCGCGTTGCGTTTAGCCGCGGCAAGGGTGAAACGGTGCGGTAAGAGCGCACCGCGTTTCCGGCGACGGAAGCGGCACGGCAAACCCCACCGGGAGCAAGACCGAATAGGAACGGCGCGGGAGAAATCCCAGATCTGTCCGGATCTGCCGTTCGGGTAGGTTGCTTGATGCGCCGGGCAACCGGCGTACAAGAGGAATGGTCGTCACGTTTGCGGTTCGCACCGCAGACCATACAGAACCCGGCTTACAGGCCGGCTGATCGTCTAAGGGGGCTCGGCGGAAAACCCGCCGGGCCCCCGCCAATTTGTAGAGCTTGCGAAGTCCGCGTGTCGCGCGGTTCGGCGACGAGATACTCGTCATTCGCCCCTTTTTGTCTCCGATTCCCGCGGAAGCTGACACATTCAGCCATAAATGGGAGAATAGACATACTTCCCGTTACCTCAAAATTCGGTACATCTAGCTTCCTCTTACTTTTTTCGTGCTTTGAATTTTTTGTGGCGCGCACCGTAAACGGCGTCCGAAGTGCGCGTCCAGAAAAAGTGTTTGGGAAGGCTCGAAACTATGCTCTACGCGTCAAATGTAGCTGAGCAACTTGCTCAGAGCGTCATGCGCGACAGATCTCGGCTAGAATTTTGTATCAAGACGGCGAGATCGAAACTTTGCGAATCGGTATTCCCGCCGTTATTTGACGTCGAGCATCGTCGACGGTAGCCAAAGCGCGAGCCCGGGAAATGTTGCCACGAGCATCACGGCTACGCACATCAATAAGAACAGCGGAAGCGCGTAGACGCCGATCGTAAAAATGTTACGGCCGGTCATCCCTTGCAAGACATAGAGGTTGAAACCCACGGGAGGAGTGATCTGCGCCATCTCCACTACCAGCACAATGTAGATACCGAACCAGATCAAATCGAATCCCGCCTTCGTCACCAACGGAATGATGATCGAGGTTGTGAGCACCACCATCGAGATGCCGTCAAGGAAACAACCAAGCACAATGTAGAAAGCCGTCAGAACCGTCAGCAACGCCCAAGGCGGCATGTTGAATTCCGTTATCCATTCAGCGAGCGCGCGTGGAATACCGGTAAAGCCCATCGCAGCTGTGAGATACGCTGCACCCGCCAGGATGAAGGCGATCATGCAACTGGTGCGCGTTGCCCCCATCAGTGAATCGATGAAGCCGCGCCAGGTCAGTGTGCCTGACAACCAGGATAACGCCAGGGCAAGAAAAACACCTACAACGGCAGCTTCGGTGGCAGAGGCAAGCCCGCCATAGATCGAGCCGATGACGCCCATAATCAACAGCATTACCGGGATCAATCGGCGTGACGCGTAGATGCGCTGGCTAAACGCCACCGGTGGCTCCGGCGGCGGCATTCGCGTCTTGTTGAACAATGCCCACACGACAATAAAGCCCATAAACAATCCGGCCAGCACAATCCCAGGAATGACCCCAGCGATGAACAGTCGTGCGATCGATTGGTCAGTGGCGGTCGCATACACGATCATGATGATCGAGGGCGGGATCAGCAGTCCGAGCGTGCCGGATCCCGCAAGCGTGCCGACGGCCATGCGTTCGTCATAGCCCCGCTTCAGAAGCTCCGGCAGGGCTATGCGGCCGATGGTGGCGCATGTAGCGGCGGACGAACCCGAGACTGCGGCGAAGATTGCACACCCGACCACATTTACGTGCAAAAGGCGGCCCGGCAGTTTCTGCAGCCACGGCGCCAGTCCTTCGAACATATCGTCCGACAATTTGGTGCGATAAAGAATCTCCCCCATCCAGATAAACATCGGCAACGCCGTGAGATCCCACGAATTCGACGCAGTCCACATCGAAGTTGCCAGCACCTGTCCGGCTGGGGTTGCTACCTTTGTCAGAACGGCGGCGAATCCGCACACTGCCAAGGCCAGCGCAATCCACACGCCGGATCCAAGAATGGCAAATAGCAACAGCATCAAGCCAAGTGAAAGCTCGAGCTCATTCATAGCTCAACCTTCCTTGCCCAGTGTTATCGCATCCTCGGCGGTGCGGAAGGTCGGCCGGCCACGGCTGGCCACGATGAAAAATTCATCGACCAGCGCGATGGTGAAAATCAGGGCGCCGATTGCCATTGCCGCCTGCGGATATGCAAGTGGCACGCGGATGACGCCAGGCGACACCTCGTGAAACCGAAACGACACCCAGGCGAAATTGGCGAGGTGCCCTGTCATGTATCCGGCCGCTGCCGCCGCAAAGCCGAAAGCCCATAGTTCTGCGTACCAACGTGCACGTTCGCCTAACGCAGCCAGCACCAAGGTGACGCGGATATGCGCGCCTGCCTTCAGTGTTCCGGCGAGCGCGAAAAAACTGGCAGCCGCTAGCAGATAACCGCAAATTTCATTGAGCGACAGGACAACGAAGTCGGTGCGCGGCAAATGCAGGAGCGCGAGCGCGCCGTCGATCAGACGTGCAGCAAGCTGCACGCCGACCATGAGCGCAATCGCGACCAAGCAAAGAGCTGAAGCCCACAGCGCGAGGCGGTAAAGATTGTCGAGTGCGCGACGCACTTACTTCCTGTACGCTGCCAGCATCGCCGCGCCGTCGGCACCGGCCGACTTCTCCCATTCCAATGCGATCGTTTGGCCGATCTTGGCAAGACCCGCCTTCAGCTCGGAGCTCGGCGCGAGCACGATGATCCCCGCCGCCTTCAGCGCGTCGGTCTTGATTGTCATTTCTTCTATCGAAAGCTTCCAGCCGCGATCCTCTGCAGCCTTGGCAGCGTCGGTGACAGCCTTCTTTTCCGCCGCCGAGAGCTTGTCGAATGCATCTTTGTTCACGATCACGATATTTCGGGGCAGCCAAGCCTGGGTGTCGATGTAGTGAGAGAGGTAGTCCTGCGATTTGGTATCCACACCAGTCGACGCCGAGGTGATCATCACGTCGACGCGACCTGTGGCAAAGGCCGTCGGCAAATCAGGCACCTCAATTTGCGTCGGCACCGCGCCGGCGAGCGCGGCAATACGGCCGATCATCGCGTTGTACGTACGGAATTTCAGACCCTTGAGGTCATCAACCGATTTGATCTCGCGCTTGGCATAGAGACCTTGCGGCGGCCACGGCACCGAATAGAGCAGCATCAGGCCTTCCGAGGCGAGTTGCTTCTCGAGATAGGATTTCTGTGCGTCGTAAAGCTTGCGCGAAGCATCGTATCCGGTGGCAAGGAACGGAACCGAGTCGAGCCCATAAACAGCCGCTTCGTTAGCCGAAAGTGACTCGAGCATCTCTCCAATTGGCGCGGTGCCTTGTCGGACGCTGCGCTTGATCTCGGGATGCTTGATGAGTGAGCCTGCGGAATGAACCGTGATTTTGAGCGAACCATTGGTCGCCTTATCTACATCAAAGGCGAACTGGATCACGTTTTTAGTGTGGAAGTTACCGTCCGGATAGGGCGTGGGCATGTCCCACTTGGTTTGCGCTGACGCTCCAGTCGCAACTCCGCACGCGAGCAACAGACCCGCGCATACGCGCACCAACTTAATCATAGGTTTCCTCCACCAACCGCCGAAAACTTCACCAACCCCGAGCGGGCTTTGAATGAAAGCAAGAATGGAGCCAATAAGCCGGTGCTGGCAAGAGCGGGCAATGAACAGGGTTTGTCAGATTGGATCGACGCCTTTTGACCGCAACGTCGCGGCTGCCGAGGGCGCGGTCAGGAAACGGATCAACGTTTTGGCTGCATCAGGTTCTTTCGTGGACGACGACAGACCTGCCGCGAAGCCGATTTTCGTCTGCAGTTCCTCGGGAATGGGGCCGACCATATCGACGCCGGCGACGTCCATGATGCGCGTGGCGACGACGACCACGAGGTCGGCTTCGCCGCGAGCAACCACCTCGACAGTGTCTTCCGCTTCCATCGGCTTGAGTTTGCCTTGCATCTCCGCCTTGATCCCCATCCGATCGAGTAGGCTGACGAAATACAATCCACTGGCACCTTTGCCTGGAAAGGCAACAGATTTTGACGCAAGCAGGGTGCGCCGGAAGGCGTCAACCGATGAGATGTCCGGCTTGGGAGCGCCCTGGCGCACAGCAACGCCGAGACCGGCGCGGCCGATATCGGCGCGGCTGCCAGCCACGATTTTCGCCTCCTTGGACAGGGTCTCGATAACCGGAGGATTGAGCACCGCAACGTCAAAATACTCGCCAGCTTCAATCTTCTTCTGGATATCGGCATTGACCTCAAAATGAAGATTAATTTTATTGCCGGTTGCGCGCTCAAATTGCGTGCACAGCTCCCGCACCGCGGCCTTCGCACCGTTGCCGCTTAACACTTTGATTTCGGTTGCCTGCGCGAGCGACGCCAGCACCACTAAGCCGCCCGCCAATGCAAGACGCATCTTCATGGCATCACCGCTTTTTTCGTTGCCATCAGCCTAGCAGGCTTGTTTTGCCCCCGACAGGCCGGACATAGTGGTCTCGTCCGAGCTCATTAAATCACCATGCCGAGAAACGCATCACCGCAGCATTGGGATTTCTGGATCGACCGCGGTGGCACCTTCACCGACATCGTCGGACGCCGCCCTGACGGCACGCTTGTTGCGCACAAGCTGCTGTCTGAAAATCCCGGTGCTTATTCCGACGCAGCCGTGCAGGGCATCCGCGATTTGCTCGGGCTGAAGACCGGTGAAGCAATTCCGCCCGGCCGGGTGGGCGCCGTGAAGATGGGCACCACGGTTGCGACCAATGCGCTACTCGAGCGGAAGGGCGAGCGTACCCTCCTCCTGATCAGCAAGGGCTTCCGCGATGCGCTGAAGATCGGTTACCAGGCCCGTCCGAAAATTTTTGCTCGCCAGATCATCAAACCCGACATGCTTTATGAGCGCGTTGTCGAAGTTGATGAACGCGTCCGCGCCGATGGCACGATCGAGCGAGAACCCGATCTCGAGGCAGCACGCGCCGCGCTTGAGAGCGCAGAATCCGATGGCATCAAAGCTGTCGCGGTGGTGTTCATGCACGCCTACCGCTTTCCCGAGCATGAGAAGCGCGTTGCCGCGCTAGCCCGTGAAATGGGCTTTGCGCAGGTGTCGGTCAGCCACGAAGTCTCGCCACTGATTAAACTGGTCGGCCGCGGTGATACCACGGTCGTGGACGCCTATCTTTCACCAATTCTGCGCCGCTACGTAGCGCAAGTGGACAAAGACCTCGACGCGAAACAGTCTGCTGCGCGTCTGATGTTCATGATGTCATCCGGCGGGCTGACGGCGGCCGACTTGTTCCAGGGCAAGGACGCGATCCTTTCCGGCCCCGCAGGCGGCGTTGTCGGCATGGCCGAGACCGGTCGGCAAGCCGGACTGAACCATCTCATCGGCTTCGACATGGGCGGCACGTCGACGGATGTTTCGCACTTTGATGGCGAATACGAGCGCGCATTCGAAACCGAAGTCGCCGGCGTACGTATGCGCGCGCCGATGATGCTCATCCACACGGTCGCCGCCGGCGGAGGTTCGATCCTGCATTTCGATGGGGCCCGCTTCCGCGTCGGACCCGATTCCGCTGGCGCCAATCCGGGACCGAAATGCTACCGGCGCGATGGGCCCCTGGCGGTCACCGACGCCAACGTAATGGTCGGCAAGCTTATCCCGGAATTCTTCCCGAAGATTTTCGGCCCGTCGCAGAATCTTCCTCTCGACGCGCACGCGGTGCGCGATGCGTTCACCGAACTTGCGCAACAGGTCGGCGGTCGCAAGGCAGAAGAAGTCGCCGACGGATTTATCAAGATCGCGGTCGAAAACATGGCAAATGCGATCAAGAAGATTTCCGTGCAACGCGGCTATGATGTCACGCGCTACGCTCTCAACTGCTTCGGAGGTGCCGGTGGTCAGCACGCGTGTCTCGTTGCCGACGCGCTGGGAATGACGCGTGTACTCATGCACCCGTTCTCCTCACTCCTGTCCGCATATGGCATGGGGCTCGCGGATATCCGCGCCACCCGCGAACAGGCGGTCGAGCTGGAGTTCGGTTCCAACGCGTTCAAGGCGATTGCACGTATCGGCGCTGCGCTAGGCAAGGAGACAAAATCCGAAGTCGTCGGCCAGGGCGTGCCGGCGAAGAAGATCACGATATTTGTGCGCGCGCATATCCGCTATGCGGGCACTGATTCGTCGCTCGTCGTGCCGGCTGGCAGCGCCGCCGCAATGAAGCGCGCCTTCGAAAAAGCGCATAAAGCGAGGTTCGGATTTATTGACCGCGCAAAACAGATGGTGGTGGAGGCCGTTTCAGTGGAAGCGGTCGGCGGCGGGGCCAAGTTCAACGAAAAGAAGATGAAGCGGAGCCACGCTAAACTGCCACCACCCGCGTTGCGCACACGGTTCTTCTCAGCCGGTGAATGGCACAAGGCAAACGTCTATGTCCGTGATCAGCTCAAGCCAGGGTCGCGCATCAGCGGCGGCGGCATCATTATCGAGCCGCATCAGACCATCGTCGTCGAGCCAGGCTGGCAAGCCGAACTGACCGCGAAAAATCATCTCCTGCTGACGCGCGCGAGAAAGCTCAAACGGGCGCATGCGGTCGGCACGCATGCCGATCCGGTGATGCTGGAAGTGTTCAATAATCTGTTCATGTCGATCGCCGAGCAGATGGGGGTCTCGCTGCAGAACACCGCCTACTCGGTGAACATCAAGGAGCGGCTCGACTTTTCCTGCGCGGTCTTCGCACATGATGGCACACTGGTCGCCAACGCGCCGCACATGCCGGTGCACCTCGGCTCCATGGATCGCGCCGTTGAAACCATCATCCGCGAGAACCGAGGGCGCATTCACCCAGGCGACGTCTACGCCATCAACGCTCCCTACAACGGCGGCACTCATCTTCCTGACATTACCGTCTGCACGCCCGTGTTCGACGACAAAAAGAAAGCCATCTTGTTTTGGGTCGCCTCGCGTGGCCATCACGCTGATGTCGGCGGCATCTCACCCGGCTCGATGTCCCCGAACGCCACCACAATCGAGCAGGAAGGCGTCCTGTTCGATAATTTCAAGCTGATCGACCGCGGCCGGTTCCGGGAGAAGGAATTGATGGCAGCGTTGACCGGGGCTAAATATCCGGCGCGTAACCCCGTTCAGAACATCAACGACATCAAGGCGCAGATCGCCGCCAACGAAAAGGGCGTCGCCGAACTGCGCAAGATGGTGACGCATTTCACGATGCCCGTGGTGAAGGCCTATATGCAGCACGTCCAGGAAAACGCCGCCGAAAGCGTGCGGCGCGTGATCGACCGGTTGCACGATTCGGAATTCACCTACGAGATGGATCAGGGCACGGTCATCAAGGTGAAAATCACGGTGGGTAAACGGGCGCGCGAGGCGACCGTTGACTTTACCGGCACGAGCGAACAGCAGCCAACGAACTTCAATGCTCCTGAACCTGTAACACGAGCCGCCGTGCTTTATGTGTTCCGCGTCATGGTCGAGGACGACATTCCGATGAATGCTGGCTGCCTGCGCCCGATCAACATCGTAATTCCCAAGCGATCGATGCTTTCACCCGAGTTTCCATCCGCGGTGGTTGCAGGGAATGTCGAAACTTCGCAGGCCGTGACCAACTGCCTCTTCGGCGCGCTTGGAGCACTTGCCGCGGCGCAGGGTACTATGAACAATCTCAATTTCGGCAACACGCGCTATCAATATTACGAAACAATCTGCTCCGGCTCGCCAGCGGGGCCGGGATTCAACGGGACCGATGCGGTTCACACCCACATGACCAACACCAGGTTGACTGATCCCGAGGTGCTCGAATTTCGCTACCCCGTAGTGCTCGAAGATTTCCACATCCGCCTTGGTTCTGGCGGGCGTGGGAAATGGCACGCCGGCGACGGGATCCGCCGTACCATTCGTTTCCTGGAACAGATGGAATGTACGATCCTGTCAGGCCACAGACGGGTGCGCCCGTTCGGACTTGCGGGAGGCGAAGCGGGTCAGGTCGGCGTGAACTGGGTACGGCGCAAGGACGGACGCATGGAGCGCCTGCAGGGTTGCGACGAGACAAATATCGATGCAAGCGAGGCCATTATCATTCAAACGCCCACGGCTGGGGGATATGACGCCAAATGAGCGTTAACCGCAGTCCAACGCGTTAAGCATCCACAACCATCGTCCTTGGTTTTTGACGTCGATAGGCCGCGTTTGCCGCAGGCAGGCGTAAAAATTCAGTTCCGCGCAATTCCGTCCCGACAACACTCCCGCACTGGGTGGCAGCGCAATTCCATTTGGCGGGGCCCCGCTGACCACGGACATATAAGGCGACGTTCGCCCGCTCGCTGTTAGGGTTTGGCTGTACGGCACCCCGTTGCCG
>JANWKN010000229.1 GCA_025451355.1 Pseudolabrys sp.
CGCAGATGGGCCTGCGCACGCTAGCCTTGTCGGAAGATCGCGGCGGGGCTGGCGCGGATCATCTCACCTGCTGCATTGTGACCGAAGAACTGGCGGCCGGCGATGCCGACATTGCCGCCGTACTCTCAACGACCTCGAGGCTCGGTCATCTCCTGTTTGACCACGTGATGAACGACGCCCAGCGCCAACGCTTCTTGCTGAAATTCGTCAGCGACGACCGCTTCCATCTCGCCTTCGCCAACTATGAAACCCAAACTGACACACGGCTTGGCGTAAATTATCATCGCCCGGCACCGGACGACGTAGCGCTCGAGACGGTTGCCGCAAAGGTGGATAGTGGCGACTGGATCATCAATGGCGTAAAGGACTACGTGGCCAATGCACCGATCGCCGCGTTGTTCGCGGTCCTGGTCAAAATACCGGGGCATCTGGTGCCCAAGGTGCTGCTGGTTCCGGCGGATGCACCTGGACTAACAGTACGAGCACACGAGAAACCATGGCCGCATGGTTGTGGTGGCGATGTGACCTTCAAAGATTGCAGGGTGCCGGCCGGCAATCTTCTCGGCGACGATGCGGCCGCGCTGCTGGCTTGCATCGATGTCCCGGGCGACGGCATGCCGCTGTTCCAGGCGCTGAACCTCGGAATAGGGCGTGCAGCCTACGAAGCCGCACTCGACTTTGCGCACCTACGCGTGCAGGGAGGGCGAACGCTCATCGAACATCAGGCGATCGGAACCAAGCTTGCCGAAATCGCGATCCGGCTGGAAGTCGCTCGTGCCTCGGTCTGGCAGGCGGCCTGGGCTTCGGATCATCCCGAGGCCATCGCCGACGGCAGCTTGCCCGATCTGCCTCTGCAGGCGGTCGCGCAGATCTTTACCTCCGAAATGATGGTAAAGGCGACCAAGGACGCGGCCGAGATCTTCGGCGCCTTGGGCGTGATGCGCGACATGCCGTTACAGAAATACATCCACGATGCCCGAGTTTGTCAGCACAGCGGAAATGGCAACAGCGACGCCAAGCTGCGCCTCGCCGAAGTGATCGCCGGGTTCCGGCGGCCGGCGCATACGCCGATGGCGATCGCGGGCGATTAATCGCCTGCAACACTCACGAGGTTAGGTGCTCTCATGGACTTTTCGCTCAGCAACGAACAACGTTCCTGGCAGATGCTAGCCCGCAAATTTGCCGACGAGGAGATTCGCCCCATCTCGCTCGAGCGCGATGCTATTCCGACCGCACGCGAGACCTGGACTTGGGACATCATCAAGAAGGGCTCCAAACTCGGCTTCCGCACCATGGCGGTGCCGAAGAAATACGGCGGTCAGGAGACCGATTTCGTCACCCAGGCGCTGGTGATGACCGAGCTCGCCAAAGCCGACAGCGCGATTTCCAAAGCCTTCAGCCAGAACTGGAAATGGAGCCACCTGATTTCAGCCGCCTGCACCGACGAGCAGAAGGAGCGCTTCCTCAAGCCGTTCGTAGCCGACGATACCTTCGTGCTTGGCAAGGGCATTACCGAGCCCGGCGCGGGCTCGGACAATCGCATGCCGCCAACCGACGATCCTAAGCCTGGCCTGAGGCTGAAGGCCGAACGCCACGGCGACGAGTGGATCCTTAACGGGGAGAAGGCTTTCATTGCTAACGCCCCGATCGGCAAGCTGTTCTTCGTCGATGCGCGTACTGACCCAACCGTCCCGCTCAAGCAGGGTATCACTATGTTCCTGGTGCCGAGCGACACGCCCGGCTTCCGCATTGGCAAGGTGTTCAACAAGAGCGGCTGGCGGTTCTATCAGAATGGCGAGATGATCTTCGAGAACGCACGGGTGCCGCACGCCAACGTGGTCGGCGAGGTCAACGGCGCTGTCCGCAAGACCGGCGGCGCCGGTGGCGACACTACTGGCGGCGACCTGTTCGGTGACCTTGAACTCAGCGCCAATGCGCTCGGTATCTGCGACGATGCCTGTGATAGCGCCCTGCGCTACGGCAAAACAGCGAGACAGGGCGGTCAGGCTTTGTTCGCGCAGCAGCAAGTGCAGTTGAAGATCAACCGGATGTACATGATGACCGAGGCGCTGCGCTCGTTCGTCTTGCGGGTAGCCTGGGAGCACGATAGGAAGATCCACTCGTGTAATGCCGGCCTGGCAATGAACTATTCCTGCGATGTCGTGCAGGAGGTGACTGAACTCTATATGGATATCCGCAGCGCCGACGGCGGCCACATGGATCCGCACACCGACAAGCTGGTGCGCGATTCGTTTATTTGGAGCCATCTCGCCGGAGACAGCGTTTCGCGCATGAAGGTGACGAGACGGATTATCAACTGACCGTCATGCAGTACGGATCTGGTTTCGGGGCGAAACCAATGGATGGAACTTTCGGAACCGACACCGCGCGATTGGGCGCCAAACTATTCCTTATTCAGATAGTTTTTTTCCAAGAACTCGGACCTAAAATTTTGTGGCGGCGTGGGAATGTCTGGCCGACCCTCTGGCGTAAAGTCCATGAGGTTCCAGAACGGCCACACCGTGTCCACATGATTCGCCGACAGTTCAGTTCCCCAGAAATGAAAAATCTTTCCGTTCTGCCTCCTAAATACATGCATCACTGGCCATTGCATATTATCCGAGTCTCCCTGGCATTTGTAATCGGCTTGATAGGGAGAGTCCGATCCGGAAACCAGCGCAATCTGCGACCATCCACGTTGTTTGGCCCACGCATTGATTCGATCGGCCGGAGCTTTGGCAATTGCGACAAACGCCGCGCTTTGAGTCACCTGATACCAGGTGCGATCAAACCCATCGACCAGCGACGTACAGGAAGGACAGGGATTATCCCAATTCGGACCGTACATAAATGAGTAAAGCAGCAGGGTGTTTTTATCCGCAAATAGCTCGGAGAATTTCACACTCGTCCCTACTTTCCCATCGTTGGCCCATTGGAAGACGTAGTCCTCTTTCAATTGCCCACCGGGAGGGAGATTGCGGCGCCTTTCTGCCACAGATTTTACTTTGTCGGAAAGTTCTTGTTCGTCTTTAAGCAATGAGTCGCGCGCATCGCGATACTCTCTGCTTTCGTTTGGATACCGTAGTTCACTCATGTTCGTATCCTCTGTTCAAATTAAGTGTGCGGGGTGTGTTGTTTTGGTTTGTCCTTTTACAACACGTTCACACGCGAAGCCCCAGCCGCAAGGCCGAGCTTCTGCTGTCTCGCCATCAGCGGACATTCGCGTTTACAGCGTCGAGAACCCGTCGCCGTTCTTCATATTCCACGCCATCCATAGATCATGCCGCCTTGGCTAATTCTGCCACCCGTTCCCATGTCGTTGCCTGAAAACTTGCACGATCATTCATGCGATAAAGCCAGGAAATGAGATTGGTGCAATTCGCGGTCAACGGCTTCCACTCCGGTGTCTTGGCCAGGAAGTCCAACTGCGGGGCGACGTGAAGGTCAGCCAGGGTTACCCCGTCTCCGACAAAGTAGCTCTTGCCTCCGAGCAAACGAGATAGCTCGCTTAAAACGAGATATGCCTTTGGCATGGCATTGGCGATTGCTGTTTCGTCCGGTGCCAAACCCAAAAGTCGTGGACCAACGATCCGGTGAAAACCAATGACGTTATTGACCCCGTGGAACAGGTACCAGTCACTGACATTCATCACCTGATCCATCCGTGCAGCATCTTTGGGATCAGCAGGCGTTAGGGCCGGACCGGATAGAACGCGATCGAGATAACGCAGGATCGCTTGTGTCTCATAGAGCATGAATCCATCGTGCTCGAGCACCGGCACGCGACCAAAGGGATGTCGCGAAATATGCGGCTCGCTCTTGGCAGCGCCCGGCGGAACCGAAGCGAATCGATAGGCGGCGGCTTTCTCTGCGAATGTTGCGAGAACAGCGCGACCGAAGGGACTTCCGGGGACGCTGTGGATGATAAATCCCGACATGATAACCTCCTCCTTCAAAAAGGCCTCGACTGGTTAATTTAGATAATTTCAGGGATCTCAAACGGCGGCCAAGGATCAGCAGCGATTTAGGTAGCTTCGGCTTCAGCCTTGAACCGCTCCAGCATTCCCGGCCAGCCGCCATCGACAGACTTGCGCATGGATTCGCCGGCCTCTTGGCCCATTTGCTCAAACTTGCGATGCTCAAGCTCTACGCGCGTCGCGTTCGGACCTTCAGCGATGAATTTGACCTCGACTTCGGAGCTGATGGTACTGTCAGGTTTCCACTGACTATTGATGTCCCAGGTCATTACGAAGCGGTTGGGCGGATCCCACACGATAATCTTGCCGACCGACGTCTGCGTGCCGTCCTCAGCAAGTTCGTACCAGCGACCTCCGAGACGCGCTTCCATTACGGCCGATTTCATCGGGAGTTTTCCGATGCCTTTGTCGCGAGGCCACCATCGACCGAGGCCTGAGGTGAACACCTTAAAGGCGTGTGCGGAACTGGCTTTCACCTGTACCGACTTGCGCACCGGCGCAATCGTTAGTTTGGCATCGGTCATTTTCTGTCCTTCCCGTGTTTCGCTTCGCGTTCGATCTCTTCCTGAAACGCAGCCAACGCTTGATCCCAGAATTGATCGAGCCACTTGCGGAGCGCACCGAGACCTTCTGGATCGATGGAGTAGACCCGACGTGTTCCTTCGGCGCGGTCTGCCACGAGCCCTGCCTCTTTGAGCGCCTTTAGGTGCTGTGACACAGCCGGTCGGCTGACTGGCAATCCGCGCGCAAGACGACTAACCGACTGGGGCCCGGATTTTAGGCGCTCGAATACCCGGCGGCGCGTTGGGTCGGCTAAAGCTACAAGCGCATTTCCGTAAGCCATAGCTTACCGTAAGCAAGTACTTACGAATTGTCAATGGGGGGAGCCAGTCCGGGGCGACCATAGGAAGTCATTGACTCGAAGGCAGTGGCCTCAATTTCGTCATGCAGGACGCGCTGGAAGTCGGCGTCAATAGCTCGCTAAATCTCGACTCGCACGGAAAGTCCTGGAGCTGCCTCGTTCTCGGGCTGGAACTGGATGAATCCAATGAAGATCGCCCGCCGGGATAAAATCGGGACAGATTGCTCCGCTCGCCGGCAACGTGCGTGCGTTGGGCACTAACCTCTCGACGCAAGCACCACATCGGTTTTTGGCAAGGCCTCGCCCTTGGCGTTCTCCACCGCCCGCGCGATCCACCAGCAGTGAGCTTCTCGTCTGAGTTTCATACGTACTGGTACAAACCGCGTGCTCAGCTGCCTTTGAGCTCGTGCGATTCCGGCACGTACATGTCTTTCCATGACGCCGGCAGCCGCTTCATGGTGCCGACTTTGTGCATGAAGCTGGCAAATTCCATCGACTGCTGCGGTGCTGTTGTCCACACATTGTCCGGATCGGAGATGAACTTGACCATCTCGGCCTGGCTGCTGCGTTTCTCATTGGTGGTCTTGATGTAGATCTGCGCCGCCTCGCCGGCGTTCTTGTTGATGAATTCCTCCGCCTCGCTGAGGGCGGCGTAAACCGCGCTGATCACCTTCGGATTTGCGTCGCGGAATTTTTTCGCCATGATCATTACGCCGTTGGTCGCCGGACCGCCGAGCGTATCGTAGGACTTGAGCACGTTGTGCACGCCCGGCGTCGCCAGCTCGTAATAGTAGTAAGGCGCGACGGAATAGTGGCTGTTAATCTCGGTTGCCTTCGAGATCACCGACGTGGCGGCGTCCGGATGCGGCCGGGTGATGGTGAACGGATCGAGCCTGGCATATTGATCCTGCCCCCACTCCTTGGCGGCGGCCATCTGCAGGCAGATCGCCTGACTTGACACCTTCACCGCTGGTATCGCGATCTTGTCCTTGTCGGTGAAGTCCTTGATCGTCTTGATAGACTCGCGGTTGGTCACCAGCATGAAGGGCATGGACTGCACCGCCGAGAGCGCTCGCACCTCGTTTGCCGTGCCGGCGGTCTTG
This sequence comes from Pseudolabrys sp., assembly GCA_025451355.1. Lineage (GTDB taxonomy): Bacteria > Pseudomonadota > Alphaproteobacteria > Rhizobiales > Xanthobacteraceae > Pseudolabrys. Next base: position 5,943 of record JANWKN010000229.1, read on the forward strand.
TCCCAAAGCGTCGCAAGGCCCGGCACGCCGGTGACACCGAAATTCATTTGCCCGCTCAAAAGGGCGTCGATCAGCGACTGCGTGCCACCCAAGGTCTTGTATTCCGGCTTGAGCGACGTCATGCCTGCTTTGCCGGCATGTTTTTCGATCAGCTTGAGCGTGTCCATCACCATCAACGGTAAATACGGCAGACCGTGCTGGCTCACCAAGACGACGCTCGACACTTCTTCCGCGAAGGCCGACCGCAGCAGCGCCGGCGTTGCCAGAACCGGCGCCGCCGCCAGCGCTTTGCACAAAGCACGCCTGTGAATCATGACAACCTCCCGTTGATCGAAGCCGGGCTGCGGACAATCATGATTGCATGCCCCAGCGCTGGACCGTTCTGGTTTCGACGAAACGAAACACGACGTTTTCGACCGCGAGGCCAATCAGAATAATGGTGAGAAGGCCGGCGAACACTTCCGGGATATTGAGCTGATTTTTGCTCTCGAAGATGTACCACCCAAGCCCGCCCTGACCTGATGAGACGCCGAACACCAGTTCGGCCGCGATCAGCGTGCGCCAGGCAAAGGCCCAGCCGATTTTGAGGCCGGCGAGAATGCTGGGAAACGCAGCAGGGATCAAGATCTTGGCGACGAAGCGTAAGCCGCTAAGATTATAGTTGCGTCCGACCATGCGTACGGTGGTCGATACGCTGCGGAAGCCGGCCAGCGTGTTGAGTGCGACCGCCCACATTACCGAATGCACGAGCACGAAGATCAGACTGCCGGCGCCGAGCCCGAACCAGATCAGCGCCAGCGGCAGCAGCGCAATGGCGGGCAACGGGTTGAACATTGCGGTCATTGTTTCGAGGAAGTCGGTGCCGATCCGCGTGCCGATCGCGAACACCGTGAGCATGCCGGCGAGCAGCGTTCCGGTGGCGAAGCCGATCAGCAGCACCTCCATTGAGCTCAGCGCGCGCTGGGGGATCGTTCCCTCTGCGACGCCGGCAATGAGCGCGCGTATGGTGTCGGCGAAGGTCGGCACCAGCAGCGGATTGTCGAGCCAGCGGCCGTAGAGCTCCCAGGCCAGCGCCAGCACCACAATGATGCTGATCTTGCGCAGCCAGGCCTGGTTATAAATCTTTTCGGCCAAGGTCAGCGGTTTCTGGATGATGCCGAACTGCTCAGGCCCCAAGGTCTCGCAGTAGATGTTTGCCCGTTGCGCCGCCTCAAGCATTGGAGTTCTCCTCAATTTGATCGGTGAACAACATTTCGTGAATCTCGCGGCTGAGCGCGGCGGCTTCGTTGGAGTTTTCCTGCCCGCGCGGCACGCTGTTGATTTCGGCCTTCACCTGACCCGGATGTGGCGACAACAGCAGGATGCGGCTGCCGATCTTGATCGCTTCCGGGATCGAATGGGTCACGAACAGTACGGTGAATTGCGTTTCATCCCACAGCGCCAACAGCTCGTCCTGCATGCGGGTGCGCGTGAGCGCGTCGAGCGCGGCGAACGGCTCGTCCATGAGCAATATATCAGGCTCCATGGCCATGCCGCGCGCGATGGCGACGCGTTGCTTCATGCCGCCGGAGAGGGTGTGCGGGTAGCTGTGCGCGAACTTGGTGAGATTGACCTTCTTGATGTAGTGCATCGCCCGCTCTTCGGCGGCCTTGGCATTGAGCGTTCTCGTCGTCTTGAGCGGGAAAATGACGTTCTCCAGCACGGTCTTCCACGGCAGCAGTTGGTCGAATTCCTGGAACACCATAATCCGGTCCGGGCCGGGCTCGGTGATCAGCTCGCCCTTCAAGCGGATATCGCCCTCGGTCGGCTGTAGATAGCCGCCGACCGCTTTCAGCAGGGTCGACTTGCCGCAGCCGGAGGGTCCCAGCAGGACGAAGCGGTCGGCCTGCAACACGTTGAAACCGACCCGATAGGTCGCGGTAACAAGATGTCGCTGGGTCTTGTATTGGATGGTCACGCCGCGGACGTCGAGCAGCGGCCGCGACGGATCGGCGAGCGCGCGAGCGCGCCCGGCCGCAGCCGACCTGGACTCGCCAACTCCCGAGGACGCGGATTTCGATGCCAGTTTTGCGCCGATCGGCATCGGCTACTTCCTCCAGCGTCAAACTTTTTCTTATTGTTTCTTACTGTGCGGGACTTCGGTAGCCTCTGCAATGTGGTCTAATAATAATTTGGACGATCTACATAGGCTTGCCAAGACTCTAGGTTGCGCACGCCGGAGCAAAGGTAAAGTCTCGGCGAAGACAAGAAAAGGCACGGCGAGGCAACGTTCGATGAAATCGCGGGATAGGCTGCGCATCGGCGCCGGCGCCGGCACCTCGGATGACCGCATGGTGCCGGCGCTCGAATTGGCCGAGCGTGGCGATATCGATTACCTGGTGTTCGAATGTCTAGCCGAGCGTACCGTCTCGCGGGAGAACTTGGCGCGTAGCAAGGATGCAGAGCTCGGCTATTCGCCATCGCTGCACGCACGCTTGCGCATGGTGCTGCCCACCTGCATCGCTAAGGGCATCCGCATCGTCAGCAATATGGGCGCGGCCAATCCGCTCGGCGGCGCGCGCGCGGCGCGCAAGGAGGCCGCCGATTTGGGCCTCGGCGATGTTCCAGTCGCAGTCGTGCTCGGCGATGATGTGTCGAGTATCGTTAGGCACCGGCCTGAGCTTAAGCTTATCGAGAATGGCGAGCCGCTCGAATCCATTCTGGCCAAGATGATTTCCGCCAACGCCTATCTCGGCGCCGATGTGGTCGGCGAAGCGCTCAACACCGGCGCGCCGATCGTGCTGTCCGGCCGGGTGGCGGACCCATCGCTATTTCTGGCGCCGATGCTGCACGAGTTCGGCTGGTCCTACGACGACCTGCCGAAAATTGCGCAGGGCACCGCGGCCGGCCATCTGCTCGAATGCACCGCCTCCGTGACCGGTGGCTGCTTCGGCTGGCCCAGCAAGAAGGAGGTGCCCGATCTCGCCCGCAACGGCTATCCGTTCGCCGACGTCAAAGCCGACGGTTCGATCGTGATTGGCAAGACGCCGGACACCGGCGGCCGGCTCGACGTGATGACCTGCACCGAGCAATTGATCTACGAGATCCACGATCCGACCGCCTACATCACGCCCGACTGCGCGCTCGACATCACGGGCATTGTACTCACGCAGGACAGCGCCGACCGCGTGCGGGTGGAAGGCGCCAGGGCGCAGTCGCGCACCGAGACCTATAAGGTCAATGTCGGTTATGCCGACGGCTATATCGGTGAAGGCGAGGTCTCCTATGCCGGCATCGACGCCGTCGCCCGTGCGAAATGGGCGGCGGAGATCGTCAAGGAACGGCTGAAATTGCAGGGCTTTGTCTACGACGATTTCCGCGTCGACCTGATCGGCATGTCTAGCCTGCATGATCAGGTGGAGATCCGGCCGGAGCCTTACGAAGTCCGCCTGCGGCTCGCCGGACGCACGCGTGACCGCAAGGCGGCGCACGCGATCGGCTTCGAGGTGCGCGCGATGCACATGCACGGGCCGGGCGGCGCCGGCGGCGCCTGCGAACCGCGCGTGCGCGACGTGCTGGCGGTGAAGTCGGTGCTGCTGCCGCGCAATCTGGTCAATTCGCAGGTGCTCGTGGAGGGCACGCTATGAGCGTCCGCGTCTACGATCTCGCGCATGCGCGCGCCGGCGACAAAGGCAACACCTCAAACATTTCGGTGATCTGCTACGACGCCAAGCATTGGGATTTTCTCGAGCGGGAATTGACGCCGGAACGGGTGGCCGAAGCGTTCAAGCACGTCGCCAAAGGCCCGGTGCGGCGCTACCCGCTGCGCAATCTGAAGGCGTTCAATTTCGTCATCGAGAATGCGCTCGGCGGTGGCGTCACCATCTCGCTCGCGCAGGACATCCACGGCAAGAGTCTGAGCAATGTGATGCTGGCGATCGCGCTTCCCGACCCGGAAGCGCGAAAATAATGGAGAGCGTCGGGTGAAGGCGAACGAAGTGGTGCGTAACGTGGTCAAGGAAAAGTTGGAGCGCAATGAGGTCGTCGCCTCGATGACGATCCGCCTCACGCGCGGTGTGGAAATCGCGCGGCTCGCCAAGACCGCCGGCTTCGACATGATCTATATCGATCTCGAGCATTCGACCATGACGCTCGATGCGACCGGCCAAATCTGCCTGGCCGCGCTAAGCGCCGGCGTTACGCCGATGGTGCGCGTTCCCGCCAACACACCCGAATATATCCAGCGCGTGCTCGACGGCGGGGCGCTCGGCATCGTCGCACCCGGCATCCGCTCGGCGGCGGAGGCGCGCGAGGTGGTCAAAGCCGTCAAATTCCCGCCTCTCGGAGAGCGCGGCGCCGGGGGCGCCCTGCCGCATCTGGAGTACCGCACGTTTCCGACCGCGGAGGCCAACGCCGCGGTCAACGACGCCACCATGGTGATCGTGCAGTTCGAATCCGCCGAGGCCCTCGGCCAGGCGGATGAAATCGCCGCGGTCGAAGGCGTCGACATGGTACTGATTGGCGTCAATGACATGCTCGCCAGCATGGGGCTTGCCGGCCAGTACGAGCACCCCAAGGTGCGCGACGCCTACGCGCGCACCATCACCGCCTGCCGCAAGCACGGCAAGCACGTCGGCGTCGGCGGCTTGTCGACGCGGCCGAAGCTCGCCGCCGAATTCGTCGCCATGGGCGCGCGGATGATATCGACCGGCACCGACATCCAATTCCTGCTCGCCGCCATGACGGAGAAGGCGAAGCAGGTCCACGAGATCCAAGCCTGATGCGAGGCTCCCCGGCAAATCGCATTCTCGGCGTCACGCACACCGCGCCCGCTTTCGAGGTGCCGCGCAATGCCTGCGACTCCCATACCTATGTCTTTGGCCCAGATGACAAGTTCCCGTTTTCCCCCAAACGGCTGTACACGCCAGGCCCCGCTTCGATGGAAGACTTGGAAGCGCTGCACCGCACGTTGCATGTTGACCGGGTCGTGGTCGTGCATCCGAGTCCCTATGGCGCGGACAATTCCTGCACGGTCGATGCCGTGCGTAAGCTGGGACATCGCGCGCGCGGCATCGCGGTCATCGACGACACAATCAACGACAGGGCGCTCGCTAACATGCACGCCTCTGGAATCCGTGGCGTGCGCGTGAACTTGGAGTCCTACGGCGAGAGCGATCCCACGGTGGCGGCGCGGCACTTGCAGCAGGCTGCCCAACGCGTCACCCATTTCGGCTGGCACGTGCAGACCTATACCAATCTCGGGATTCTCGAGGCGCTCTACGAGACGATATTGGCACTGCCGACGAGGTTGGTGGTCGATCACTTTGGCCGGCCACAGGCCGCGCGCGGCACCACGCAGCCCGGGCTTGAGCAATTTTTAGCGCTTTTGCGCAGCGGCAGGGTCTACGTAAAAATCTCTGCGGCCTACCGTATCTCGCAGGAGCCGGATTATGCCGACGCCGCGTTGATCGCTCGCGCCATGATCGATGCCAATCCTGAGCGCGTGGTGTGGGGCACCGATTGGCCGCATCCTGGCGCTGCCAAACGCGATCCCGCGGTGATCGAACCGTTCCGACCGGAAGACGACGGCGCGGCGCTCAACCGCCTTGCCGGATGGACCAAGACCCGCACCGAGCTGCAAAAGATTCTCGTCGACAATCCGGCACGACTTTATCAATTCCAACAAACATAAGAAGGCACGGAGGAACCTATGTGGAGAAAGCTCGTGGCCACCGGCCTATGCGTCGCCGCACTCGGCGTCGCCGCCCACGCCGAAGTCGCCGAAGTGCATATGTCGAAGCAATTCGGCCTGCCTTACCTGCCGATGATCGTCATCGAGGCGCAACAGTTGATCGAGAAAAACGCCAAGGCCGCTGGTCTCGGCGATGTCAAAACCTCATGGACGCAACGCGTCGGCCCGGCGGCCGAGCTTGATGCGCTACTGGCCGGCCAGGCCGACTTCATCGGGCCGGGCGCTACCACGCTTGCGACCATTTGGGAAAAAACCGTCGGCACGCCGCAGGAAGTGCGCGGCCTCATTACCATGCAATCGATGCCGTTTGTGCTGGTGACGCGCAATCCGGATGTAAAAACGATCGCGGACTTCACCGACAAGGACAAGATCGCGCTGCCCGCAGTCAAGCTCACCGGCCACGCACTGATACTGGAAATGGAAGCCGCCAAAATCTGGGGGCCCGATCATTACGACAAGCTCGACTCGATCACCATCACCCGTTCGCATGCGGATGCCGCCGCGGCGGTGATGGGCGGTGGGTCCGAGATCAATTCACATTTCGCCAGTTCTCCGTTCTACTATTACGAACTGGCGACGCCGGGTGTCCATCAGGTGCTCAAGTCCTATGATGTCATCGGCGGCAAGCACACCAATGGTACGCTGGTGGCGACGAAAAAATTCCATGATGCCAACCCGAAAATATGCGCGGCAGTCGTTGCGGCGTTCAACGACGCCAACGCCTTCATCAAGGCACACCCGCGCGAGGCCGCGCAAATCTATCTGACGGCGACCAAGGACAAGAACCCACTCGATGCGCTGGAAAAAATGGTGGCCGATCCGGATGTCGAATACACGACCACGCCGGTCAATGTGATGAAGTTCGTCGACTTCATGTACAAAGTTGGCCGCCTCAAGAAGAAGCCGGCCTCGTGGAAGGACATGTTCTTCCCCGAGGCGCATGGTCTGAATGGCAGTTGAGCAGAAACGCGATGAGCACAGTCAGCGAGGCCACCAAACCCGAAACGACACAGGGGCCGTTCTATGCCGCGGTCGAGGCGGCGGAAGCTTTTGGCTGCCGCCTGCTGGTCGCGCATGGCCTGTCTGAACAAGACGCAGCCATCATGGCCGGCTGTCTGGTGCGCGCCGACTTGCGCGGCGTCGATACCCACGGACTGCAATTCCTGCCGCAATATCTCGACGGGGTGCGGCGCGGATTGGTCAATGCGAAACCCAATCTGGTGGTCGAGCGCGTCACGCCGATGATCGGCTCGCTCGACGGCCAGAATGGCTACGGCTTCGTGGTCGCGACCAAAGCCATGACCGCGGCCATCGAGATGGCGAAGGAGTTCGGCGTCAGTATCGTTTCGGTGCGTCGCAGCACGCATTTCGGCATGGCTGCCTGCTACACATTGCAGGCGCTCGAGGCCGGATTGATCTCATTCGTTTTCACCAACGCCTCACGCGCAATGCCACCCTGGGGCGGGCGCGACGCTTTCCTCGGCACTAGCCCATTTGCCGCCGCCGCACCCGCCGGCAAGGAAGTGCCGTTCGATCTCGATATGTCACCGGCCGTGGCCGCGCGCGGCAAAATCAGGCGCGCGGCGCGACGCGGCCAGAAAATTCCAATAGGCTATGCGCTCAACAAGAACGGTCAGCCGACGACCGATCCGAATGCGGCACTGGACGGTGGCGTGGTGCTGCCGATCGGCGGGCCGAAGGGTTCGGGGATTTCAATGCTTATGGATGTCATGGGCGGCGTCATCTCGGGCGCGGCCTATGGCGGCGACGTGCGCAACCAGTTCCTCGATTACGACCAGCCGCAGAATGTCGGACACTTTTTCATGGCGATGAAGCCTGACCTTTTCATCTCGAAGGACGAATATCTCAAGCGTATGGATACGCTGGTGCAGCGCGTCCACGCCGTGCCGACTGCGGAAGGCTTCGATGAAGTCATTATGCCGGGCGAGACCGAACGCCGACTCGAAGCGTCGCGCCGCCGCACCGGCCTGCCGTACCACGCGAAGGAAATCGCCGCCTTGCAGAAGGAGGCTGCCGCGGCCGGACTGCCAGCGCTGCCGGTCTCTAGCGCACCGCTGGCCTAACAATGAAGATCAACAACTACGATCTCGACATCGTCGTTCAAGGCTTTCCGGGTAAGTCGGTGTGCCATGGCGGGTTGGGCTGGAGTTCGGTGGTCTTGCTGCGCGCACATGACCGCATCGTGCTGATCGATACCGGCGGCTTCAGCATGCGCACTATGCTAATCAAGCGCTTCGCCGACCGTGGATTAAAGCCGGCCGATATCACCGATCTTCTGCTCACACACTCGCACCACGATCATTGCGTGAACTGGACGATGTTTCCCAAGGCCCGCATCGTGATCGGCCGCGGACGAACTTGAATGGTCATTGAAGGAGCCGTGGGGTATTGGGCCGGTGCCCGAGCTTTACGTGCGCGAGCTCAGCACTTGGCCGACGGTGCACAAGGCCGCCGATGGCGAGGGAGTGTTTCCCGGCATCACCGCGCATCTCGCACCCGGCCACACGCCCGGCTGCCTGGTTTTCGTTTTGCACGCCGGTGAGCGCGACGTGATCTTCGCCGGCGATGCCGCCAAGAACCGCGCCGAGATGGTCTCGGGCACGACCGACATGACTTATGACGCCGCGGTCAGCAAGGCGTCGATCGAGGCGATCTGGAAATTATGGCGGAAGCGGCCGGGCAATATTCTGGTGCCGGGCCACGATGTGCCGGTGGTGCTGGAAGATGGCATGCCGAAATATATCGACAAGCGCGAAGCCGCGATCCGCGCCTGGTATGGCGACGACATAGAAACCACGACGCTGTTCAAGCTGACGATATGAACACATAGAGGGCGGACAGTTTATGCGGCAAGCCATCAAGACACTGATGGTGTTGCCAGAGAACAGCACTACGATGGCGCCGAAAATTTCCGCGCTGTGTCCCGCGCTAGCACCGATACCGGTGGCGCGCGTCAAGCGCCCGGCACGCACGCTGCTGCTCGAAGACTTGCCCGCCTATGCCGAAGCAACCTTAGACGCCATTGAATCATTTGCGGCGGAGCAATTCGATCTTGTAATCTACGGCTGCACGGCCGCGGGAGTCCTCGTCGGTCCCAGCGGCAATGCCCGCATGGTGGACAGATTGCGCGAGCGTACGCGCGCCACCGTGGTCAGCACGACCGGCGCGATGGTAGAAGCATTGCGCGGCGCCGGCGTTTTAAACACAGCGGTGGTGACGCTCTATTTACAGCCGGTCAATGACGGCCTGCGCGACTATCTCGAATCCTCCGGCATCCACGTCGAGACATTGAACAGCTTCTTTTGCAAGACCACCGCAGAGCTTGGTCGGATCACCGAAGATCAAGTTCTCGAACTGGCGCGACGAATCGTGACGGCGCGTAGCAAGAGCCTGTTCATCGCCTGTTCGCAACTGCCGACGCTGAACGTGGTCGCTCAATTGCGCGCCAAGCTCGAGATTCCGGTCTGGTCGTCAATTCAGGCCACTGCCTGGGCCGGTGCTAAGGCGCTGACGGCGCAAGGATTTCCGGTACAATTCACCGAAGCAGCTGACGGGAAGACCATAGATGACTAAGCACGATCCGGATGCTGGCTTCGAACCGGCCTTTGCAGCCCCGCCGAACGCCTGCGACACGCATTTTCACGTATTCGGCGCGGCCGAGCGTTACTCTTACGGCACCGACATCCGCTACAAGCCGCCTTATGAACCGCTTGAGGCCTATCTCAAGGTCGCCCGCCGTCTCGGCCTTGTGCGGTACGTCTTCGTCCAGCCCAGCGCCTATGGCTTCGACAATTCCTGCATTCTGGATTCCATGCGCGAACTTAATCCGGCGGTCCGGCGCGGAATTATCGATCTCGACGAGAGCAAGACCAGCGACAAGGAGCTCTCCAATCTCAATGCCGTCGGCGTGCGCGGCACCCGCGTCAACATCTCACCGATCCGCAAGCCGGAGGCCGGGCTCGCCGCCTCCATGCTGCCGCGCATCGCGCGGCTGACCAAGATCTGCAAGGAGCTAGGCTGGCATCTCGATTTTCTTACGCCGGGCTGGCTGGTTAGCGAGTTGATGCCGACCCTGCGCGAACTGCCGATCGAGTTTTCGGTCGCGCATATGGGCCTGTACCTTGCCAAGAACGGCCCGGAGCAACCGGGTTTTCAGGAATTTCTTAAGCTGGTCGGCGACGGCTCGAAGCGCTGCTGGGTCAAACTCACCGGCATCTATCGGTTTTCCACCAAGCCGGACTTCGTCGATGTGAAACCGATCGCGCAAGCGCTGATAGCAAATGTGCCGGATCAATTGATCTGGGGCAGCGACTTTCCGCATCTGTCGTTCCACGACCGCGTCGGCACAATTCAACTCTACAATCTGCTCGGTGAATGGGCGCCCGATGCAGGGATGCGCAAACGCATCCTCGCCGACAATCCCGCCCAGTTGTTCGGATTCAAGTAAGTTTGAGTCGTAAAAACAGCATTGGGGAGGAGGTCATGAACAGACGTGAATTCTTCACTAGTCTTATTGCGCTTCCGGCTTTGGTGCGACCGGCTTCCGCCGAAGTTTCGACTATCAATCTCGGCAAGCAATACGGCCTGCCCTTTTTGCCTCAAATGGTGATGGAGGATCACAAACTGATCGAGGCGCAGGCCGCGCGGCTCGGGATTAATGGACTGAAGATCGGCTGGCTGACCATGGGCGGCCCCGGCGCGCTGAACGACGGATTGCTGGCCGGACAGATTCAATTCGTCAATGTCGCTTCACCGTCGCTCGCAACGCTCTGGGACAAGACCTTCGGCACGCCGCAGGAAGTGCGCGCGGTCTGCACGGTGCAGTCGATGCCCTATGTGCTTACGACGCGGAATCCGGCGGTAAAGACGATTGCCGATTTCACCGCGGCCGACCGTATCGCCGTTCCGACCGTCAAGATTTCCGGACAAGCTATGGCGCTACAAATGGCCGCCGCCAAGTTGTGGGGCTTCGAGAATTACAACAAACTCGATGAGCTCACGGTGACCATGAGCCATCCTGACGCCATGCAATCGATGCTCTCGGGGCAGACCGTCAACAGCCATTTCGCCGTGGCGCCTTTCAATTATTACGAACTCAGGGTCCCCGGCATCCATAAGGTGCTCAACAGCTACGAGACCAACGGCAGGCACACCAACGGCATTCAGGTCACGACCAAGGCCTTCCACGACGCCAATTCGAAGATTTGCATTGCAGTGCGCGCGGCGCATGAGGATGCCAATACATTTATCAAGCGTGAGCCGAAGGTCGCTGCTGAAATTTATCTGAAACTCACCAATGACAAAAAGAATACGGCCGACGATCTTGTGGCGATGATCAGCGACCGCGACATCGACTACACGACGGCACCGGCTAACCTCATGAAACATGTCGAGTTCATGCACAAAGTCGGCCGCATAAAGCACCTGCCAAAGTCTTGGAAGGACATGTTCTTCGTCGAGGCGCACGACCTCAATGGCAACTGATAGGCCGTCGAACTACTCCGCGATACCCCCGCTCTGCTTACGTATCGCAGAAACGATGGATGATGCCATCAGGATCGTGGTTAACGATGGTACAACCCAAGCTGAGCGCGGACGTAAAACATACCCATGGACTCCCACTTCGAAAACGTTGGGCTCGCGCGAAATGGTCTAGATTTCGACAGAGGATGCATCGCCGAGTAACGGCACAAATGAAAAGCATAATCTTTACCTAGATTGATATGGTGTCTACCGGCACCTAAAGTACATCGGTGAAGCCGTCTCGAAACTGGAGACAATGAAAAAAAGACGGCGGGAAATCTCTGTCGCCGAGGTAAACGAACGCCCAAAGCGGAGGAACGCATGACGGAATCAACGACTGAGCACTTGGCCCGCTTTGCTGCATCCGTCAAATACGAGGATATCCCGGCACCGGCACGCGAATACTGCAAGGACATTCTACTTGATACTGTCGCTTGCGCCTTCGCTGGACACCTCGGCGAAGAAACGGATCAGATTGCGCGATTTGCCAAGAGTCTAGCCACGTCGACCGAGAGTGCGGTGATCGGCGGCGATAATCTTTCACTCGCCGGCGCGACGCTGCTCAATGGTTATCTCATTACGGCGGTAACGATGTGCGACATTCACCGTTCGACACTCACGCACGTAACGCCGGAAGTCGTCCCGCCCGCCTTATTGATTGGCGAGCGTGACAACGTGTCGGGTCGGGACTTGCTGGTCGCTTTGGCAGCTGGCTTCGAAGTCACCACACGCGTCGGCGTCGGCTCAGATTATCCGGCGGTACGCAAGCGCGGCTATCACGGTCCCGGCGTTTTCGGACCGTTCGGCGCGGCCGCGGCGGTGGGTCGCCTACGCGGTCTTTCGCCGGAAGCCATGGCGCGCGCCTTCGGCTTGGCTGGCAGTCAGGCCGGCGGCACCTTCGCGGCGTGGGGCACCCCGACAGTGAAATTTCATCAGTGTCGGGGCGCGCTATCCGGCTTAATGGCCGCTTTGCTCGCTGAGCAGAATTTCCTTGCGACGCGCGAGTTCTTAACCGCCAAGGACGGTGGTCTGTTCAACACCTTTTCGACGGGAGGCCATCCTGAGCAAGTAACTGCCGAGCTCGGCAAGCGTTGGGAATTCGAGCAGATTGCGCTGCGATTATGGCCGTCAGCTTCCTCCATTCAAGGCATGAATACGGCGCTGTTCGACGCGCTGGACGAGCGCCCGTTCAAGCTCAAGGACGTCAAGCGCGCGCATATTCGGCTGGCGCCAACGGTGTTCAATCTTCACGGCAAGCTTTCGAAGTACAAGGCGAAGTTCGACGCGCTAATTTCCGCGCATTACACGGCAGCAGTAATCATCGAGGATCATGCGTTGACACTGGAGCAGTTCACGCCGGTGCGGTACGACGACCCTGTACTACGCAACGCCGCGGCCAGCCTGATCGACTTGCAGCCGGACGAAAGCCTGTCGGACGTACAGACGGTGGTCGAGATCGAGCTCAACGATGGCACGAAGATCGTCAAGCGCTGCAATTCGCCGCGCGGCTCCGCCGATAATCGGCTCACCCGGGCGCAGATCGAGAGCAAGATGCGGACCTATGCGCAAAAGCGCATCGGCAAGGCCGCGATCGAGCGCATTATCGCGTCCATCTGGGCACTTGAGGATGTCGGCTCGGTTCGCGACCTCCTGCAGACAATGCGTCAGGAGGTCAGAGCGGCCGCGTAGAATGCGGCGATTGCAAATCAAAAAAGTGTAAGAGGAGGTGTGAGATGAAGGCCGGTTTCGCTTGGGCAGCTTTAGCCGCAACAACCTTGTTGTTGCCGCTGTCCACCGCTGCCCCGCGTGCCGAGGTGGCCGAATTACATATGGCTACCCAGTACGGCATCGGCACGCTCGCGATGGTGTTGGTCGAGAAGAAGCAACTGCTGGAAAAATACCTCGCGCAGGCCGGATTTCAAACGACCAAGGTAACTTGGCGCCAGTTCCCGGCTGGAAATCCGATGAACGAGGGATTGCTGTCCGGCAGGCTCGACATCGTCAGCGGCGGCACCACCGTCTTCATCACGCTCTGGGGTAAAACTACCGGCACTTCGTCTGCAGTACGTGGCATTGGCGCGGTTTCCGCCCTGCCGCTTTATCTGCTCACGCGCGATCCAAACGTAAAGAAGATCGAGGATCTTGGTCCTAATGATAAAATCGCGGTAACGACGCTGAAGGTTTCGGTGCACGCGATTCTGCTTCAAATGGCAGCAGAGAAGATTTGGGGCCCCGGTAATGGCGGCCGCCTCGACCCGCTCACGATTCAGATTCCGCATGGCGACGCCGCCGCCGCGATGATTTCCGGCGCCGGCGAGATCAACAATCATTTCTCGGCGCCGCCATTCCAGGAATTGGAGATGCGAGCACCTGGGGTGCGGCGTATCTCCTCGCAGGACGAAATCCTCGGCGCGCCAGCAAGCTACATGGTAGCCTATGCCACCGAGCATTTCCGCAACGAGAATCCAAAAACCTATCAGGCGTTCGCCGATGCGCTCAGAGAAGCACATGAGATGATCAAGAAGGATCCGGTAGAGTGCGCTAAAATCTATCTTGATCACTCGAAGGACAAGATCAGCCTCGACGACACGGTTGCCCTGATCAAGAGTCCAGGCTCAACCTTTGAGATGACCCCGCAAAACGTCTTGACTTTTGCCAAGTTCATGGCGCAACGCGGCATCATCAAGAGTGCGCCGAATTCGTGGCAGGACATGTTCTTCCCGGAAGTGCAGAGCCTGCCGGGAAGTTGAATTGTGGCGTTTAATTGGGGGGGGAAATTTCAGTAGGGAATTTGGGCACGGACCCGGTTCGAATTTCCTGTTCTTTGCATTTAACAATCAAAACACTGCACAAATCACGGTTGCGCCGCTTGTTAGCAAGGCGAGTTCTTTTCGGTGGATGGCGGTTGCAGCCACTTGCTATAATTGTCGCGCAATACTGAAAGCCGTGCGGCATGCGCAAGTTCTATTGATCGATGAGACGAATTGGAAATCTCTGCTACCCACACTCGAGAATATTTTTTTCACCACGAGTACATTCCAGGCTCGAAGCTGCAAGCCCGCGATTATCATTCGCCGTTCCGGTTATGGGCCGTTTCCCAAAAGAGTTCTTTCCAGTCGGTGACCTTTGCTTTCATGCTGCCGACGCGATTCATAAACGCGGCGAAGTAAGTAATACGATGGGGTTCTGAAGTAAACTCGAAGCCGGGATCGTCAAGCAGAGCAACGAGCTCATCAACGCTTTCAGGTGCGTTCTGAGCTTTTTTCCAAAGGATTGCGGCAGCGCGTTTATCCGCATTGGCGACCCTGATCGATTCATCGAGCGCGTTGGCGACAGCCTTAAAGAGCGTCGGATTCTTCTCTCTAGTCTGTTTCGTGGCCAGCAGCGTGATTTGCGTCAACGGTCCGCCAAACACCTCGCGACTATCCGCGAGCACATGCGCCCCCGGCAGTTTAAGGCCGCGGGATGTGAACGGTTGAACACCAATATGCGCGGTGATGGTTGCCCTGCCATAGCCGGCAGAAAGCGCGGCGACCGCATCTGAGTGGCCTAACCCGACCGTCAGGTGATCGAGGTGATGCGGATCGTTCCAGATCTTCTCCGCTGCCATTTCAAGCATCATCGCGTTGAACGATATCCGCACTGACGGCACGGCGATGCGGTCTTGCTCGGTGAAATCGGCGATCGTTTTCACGTTTGGGTTGATCGTATAAAGCACCATGGCACCGTTCGATACGGTGCCGACAGCTTTGACTTCGTTCTGGGTGCCGCGGGTCTTGTCCCACAGGGTCAGTAGAGACGGCAGTGCTGCAGTGCCATAGTCGGCCGACCCAGACAACAACGCGTCGATAACCGGCGCAGGGCCGCTCAATGTATTCACTGCGGCTTCTACCTTGCCGAGGCCAAGCTTGGTTGCCTCTTGTTGCAAGATGCCGCCGCTGACCATTGCATCAACCGGCAGATAGAGAAGGCCGCGCTGTTGCACAAATTTGACCGTGAGCGGAGTCTGCGCGCGCACGATCGCGGGCAAGGCCATCAGGCCTACGCCGACTGCTACCGTTGCGACAGCCTGACGCCGAGTCACTGGACTGAGTGTGTTCTTCCCTGACATTGTGCGTCTCGCCAATTGCCGGAGTTATTTCGATTCTAGTGGCGGCTATAGAGCCGGCCTTAATTGATGATAGGCTTAATCGGACGTGCCAACAAATAATCCGGTCAAGGTGCCAAGATATATTGGACAAACTGCAGATCGACTGACGGAACCGGACCCCAGGGCAAAATGAAAATCCAACAGGTTAAGATCAACTTTGTCCGTCTTCCGCTCGAGGAGCCCTTGGTCGGAGCCCCGCCGATGCCCGGCATGCTGCGCGAATTCTTCACTGTACAAATCCTCACCGATGACGGCATCGAGGGCATCGGCATCACCACATTCGGCGGTAAGCTCATCCGCACGCTGAAGACGGCGCTTGACGAGTTCGGCGAACTCATCAAGGGCGAAGACCCTTTGCGCACGGAGCAAGTGGTCGCCAAACTTCGCGCCGCATCGGCGCCTTGCGGCCCCGGCGGTGTAGCGGCCTTGGCCACGGCGGCAATTGACATCGCCCTGTGGGACATCCGCGGCAAGGTATTTGGCGTTCCGCTGGCGCGGTTGCTCGGCGGCCTGCGCGACCGTGTGCCGGCCTACGCTAGCGGTGCGCTAACGCGGACAACGCCGACCGACAAACTCGAGCGCGCCGCAGCCGCATTGGTCGAAAAGGGCTACCGCCAGATCAAGGCCCAAATGGCGGTGGGAGGGCTTAATGCCGCGCAAGAGGTGGAGCGTATCCGTCTCATCCGCGACGCGGTCGGGCCGGAAACCAATTTATTAGTGGATATTAATCAGCGCTGGGGTGTGCACGAGGCTATTTCCATTGGACGTCGCATCGAAGAACTTGGCTTGGGGTGGCTGGAAGATCCCACTACATGTGACGACTACCAGGGGCTCGCCAAGATAGCCGATGCTTTGGCGACGCCGATATGCGCGGGTGAATATCTCTATGGAATAGAGCCGCATCGGCAGACGCTTACCCATCACTCGGTCGACATCGCCATGATCGATCTGCTTCGCGTGGGCGGTGTGACGCAATGGATGAAGGTCGCTGGCATGATCGAGGCGTTCAATAGGCCAGTGGCCAGCCATCTCTTGCCAGAGATCCATGTCCATCTTACCGCCGCCGTGCCGAACGGGCTTGTGGTCGAATACATGCCTTGGACTTGGCGCCTATTCGAGAATCCGCCAGTTCCAGAAAAAGGCGAGATCGCTGTGCCGACTGGAGCTGGGCTAGGGCTGAAATTTGCGTCCGACCTTTTCGATAAATATGGCGTCGGCTAGAACGCCTGCGATGGTCGATCCATTGGCTGATGTGCACCGCTGGGTGTTGCGTTGGCAAGTCACGATCAGTTGCGATCGCGCCTGACGCTGCATTTCCTCGTTGAAGATAAAGACAGAAATATCTTTCGAAAGAGGGTCAAATCCGAAATCATCACCGGATGAGGTTTTCGGTACACACAGGCTCGAGATGAGCGACGCTCAAAGGTCAAGTTCCACATTTGAAATCGGTGTCGAACAGCAGATCAGGGCATTGCCCTCTGAGGGCGGATCCAGCGGCTCGGGGGAATGGGCTAACTGGCCATCTATCAAGCCACACTCGCAGGTGTGACAGACACCCGTGCGGCATGACCACCTGACAGAAATCGAGCACGCTTCGGCAAGTTCAAGAAGACTCTTGAAGCGGTTATCCCAGTGAACAGCGACACTGCTCCGCGCGAAGGAGACGATCGGGCCCGAGCCTTGAATGCCGGTCGGAAAATGCGGAATTCCATTCGTGGAGTCGACGACGCCAGGTGCGAACGAGACGAGAGGTCCAAAAACTTCAGTATGTATCCGAGATGCTTCAGTCCAGGTGCTCAAGCTCGTTTGCATATCGGCAAGAAAACGCGGAGGCCCGCAAAGATAGAAATCCGCGTTTTGGGGAGCACCTATCTGTTTAAGGAGCGGCAACGTCAGATGACCTTTGACGTCATAGTCGACGCCGGGTGCATCATCCCGGCCCGGACGGCTGTAGATGACGAACAGATGACCGTGCCTGAGGGCCGCGACGAGACTACGAGCTGTTCCAGCAAAAGCGTGATGCGCTTTATCGCGAGCCGAATGGATCCACCAAACGTCGCGAGACGAGCCTTGTTCGTCTCCCGCGGTCGCGTACAACATGGCAAGCAGCGGCGTCACACCGATGCCGGCACTCAATAAAACTACGGGTGTCGTGCCAGTTGCGAGGGTAAATGTTCCCCGAGGTGCGCTGACCTCCACCGTGTCTCCGACATGCACGTGCTCATTGAGGAACTTACTACCAGTGCCTCCCTCAAGCTTAACGGCGACTCGATAGATCCCACCAGTTGGCGAGCCACACAGCGAATAAATTCGAGTGATGGGAGGCGAGTCTGGTCTCGGACGCAGTCTTATAACGATGTGCTGCCCCGGAACCGC
>JANWKN010000230.1 GCA_025451355.1 Pseudolabrys sp.
CAGGCATGATTTCGACCATTTCTGATCTTAGGAATCCCGCCGGTTCTTGAAACATCAGGTGTCTCCCGTGCCAGTTCGACCCATTGGAAGATTCGGTAGCGCGCGACTTTTCTGGGCCTCAGTCGCAGGCCTGGTGCTCATAAACAGTGCAGTTTTGGCGCAACCCGCCCGCACCCCAACCGACCCGACGGGGGAATGGCTGGTGGCTAAGCAGGTCGCACGAATAAAGATCGCCGATTGCGATGGCCGGCTTTGGGGCGTGGTGGCCTGGGAGGCGCAGCCCGGCGGCATGGACAAAAAGAATCCTGATCCCAACCTCCGCTCTAGACCAACGCTCGGGATGCCGATCCTGCTCGGCATGACACCGAGCAAAACCAACCGGTGGGACGGACAGATTTACAACTCCGAGGACGGCCATACTTATTCGGCCAACATCAGCCTGGTGGATCCGAATACTCTGCGCGTGCAGGGATGTTTTCTCGGATTTTTATGCGGCGGGGAAAACTGGACGCGTTTCGAAAGTCCGGACGTGACCGCTTCGACGCAACGCACGCCGGCAAAGTCGTCCGCCAACCGGAAAACGGCAGCTGTCCTGCCGGGGCCGGGCGAAGACGTCTGCTCAAAGACGCCCGCTTCGACGGGGTTTTCCCATGAGCGCGGGCTGAAATAAGACCGCCGCCGCCAGAGTGCACACGAGTGACAGCGCTAGCAACTTGCCCATGCTTGACGTACCGGGATGTTGCGAAAGCCAAAGGCTTCCGAACGCTGTCGCGGTCGTCAAAGCGCTCCAGATCACTGCGCGCGTCAAGCTTGACTGCAGCAGGTTCGTGCGACCGGATCGCCACGCCATAATGTAGTAAATCTTGAACGCCACGCCGACGCCCAGCAGCAAGGGCAGTGCGATGATGTTGGCGAAGTTCAGCGGCATGCCGATTAGTACGCAAATTTCAAGCGTGACGACTCCCGCCAGCAAAAGTGGAACCAGAGTCAATAGGACATCGCCGAAGCGTCGCAGAACGATCCACAGCAGGATGGCGATCGAAATGAGCGCGTAGAATCCCGCTTCGAAGAATGCGCGGACAACGGTACGGCTCGATTCAAGAATTGAAATTGGCCCACCAGTCGCATTCGGATAGACGGCAAGGATTGCTCGCGCGAATGTTCGCAAAACCTCAGTGTCGTTTGTATCGCCCTTGGGTGCGATTTCAACGCGCGCGCGCCCATCAGCTGCCACCCATTGCTGTTTGAGAGCCTGCGGCAGGTTGTCCTTAGTGACCCTTTGAGCGCCTAAAAAGCCGCGCAACTGGCCGGTGGCCGTTTCCATAGGAACGATGAACGCGGCCTTCGCGCGCGAGCGTGTTTCCTCGGTCGCCTGAGCGAGTTTTGCCGCATTACCCGCCACGCGCCTGGCGGCGTCGGCGCCTGGCCCGGTTGCGTTTCCTGCGATTTTGTTGAGCTGGTCGGCCATGCCGTTGAGTGCCGCAACGTTTTCGGCGTCGGTCGGCGCCTTGCTAGACCCGGGCCTCTCCAAAGCGGGCGCAAGCTGTCGGCTGAATTCCTCGATCAGCGCCAATTTCTTATCCTGATCCTGCGGCACAAAATTGAGCAGTGCCTGTGTCTGCGAGACCTCCGGCAGATTCTGCAGCTTTTCCACCACTGACGCGGCCTCGTCTAGCGACTTCGCGATCACGTTGACCGCGCTGATGCCCGCACGCGGGTCATTTCCGAGTTCGAGTATGGTTGAAATCGACTCGGTCTCGGGACTTCGCAAGTGTATGGGATCGAAGTCGAACGTAAGGAAATAGAGTAGCGGCGCGCCAAGAACGGCTACGGCGAGCGTCCCCGCGATGACGGGAATTCGGTACTCCTGAAGAAACCAGTCGACCGGCGCCAGCGCCTTGTAACCGATCGGCTCGGCCTCGCCCGGCGGATTGAGCACCGCAATGAGCGCAGGCAGAACCGTGATGCTCGTGACATAGGCGATCAGCATGCCCACGCCGGCAATCGCACCCAATTCCGAAACGCCCCGATAGTCGGTGGGTAGGAATGAGAGGAATCCTGCCGCCACTGCAGCGGCAGCAAGCGTCAGCGGAACGCCGATCTTTGCCGCGGCCTCGTCCAACGCAGGAAGGAGCTCAGGCTTGTCGTGGCGTTCCGCACGGTAACGCACCGAAAACTGAATGCCGAAGTCGACGCCAAGACCGACGAACAACACCGCGAAGGCAACCGATATCATGTTCAGTGCACCGACCATCATCAGGCCCAAAGCGGCGGTGATGGCCAATCCCACGAACAGATTGATAAACACAGCAACAATGAGGCGCGCCGATTTAAGGGCGAGCCAAAGAATCGTCAGAACGATAATGATCGTAGCAATCGCATTCACCAGAGCGCCGTGCCGAACCGTTGCGAATTCCTCGTCCGCCATCGGTACAGAGCCTGTCAGACGCACACGGGCCTGATATTTTTGCGCGAGTTGGAGATCAGACGCAGCTTGACGAATGGCGTTGCTCGACGCCTGGCCAGGCTGAAGAGCCGAAAAATCGAGAACTGGACGGACCTCGATCAGCCGTCGCAAGTCGCTTTGCGCCGGCTGGTGGCCACTGACCATGGCCTGCCATGAGAACGATGCCGGCCGGCCGGAAAGCACGTTTTCCAGCGTTGTCGATGCCATCGACAACGGTCTCGTCAAGGCATCAAGCGTGACCATCTGGTTTTGCACGCCGATAAGCCCCAGCGAAATCGTGCGCGTGAGACCACGTAAGCTAGGATCCCCGACAAGCGTGCCAATAAGGGGAGCTGCCTGCCCAAGACCCTTGGCAAAGCTCGCCACGTCGTCGGTCGGCCTGTACAACAACCCGTTGCGGGCAAAGAATTCACTACCGCCAATGTCATCAACTGAGCGGAAGAGTTGGGGCTTAGCTTTGAGTTGCGTGGCCAGGTCGGCGGCCGCCCGCGACGCGTACTCCGCGGTAGGAGCGTCGACCACCACCAACGCCGAGCCGAAATGTCCGCGGAACGCCTTTTCGAACTCAGCTTCGCGCTTCCGCCAGTCGAGTTCGGGCGAAATCAGTTTGTTAACGTCGGTATTGATGGCGAAATGTCGCGCCGCGTAGACGGACGATCCAACCGCCACCAGCAGGGCTAAGACGATGATTGGCCAAGGGAATCGGGTGCAAAATCTCACGATTCCGGTAACGACAGTCGCTAGCATACTCGATGTTGCCTTCCGGCTACAGGGAAGTCACCCCCACTTGCACTTCGATGCAATATTATCAATTCTTTCTGTTCGGAACTTTTGTACGCGTCATTGATTGACGCTAACTGAGAGACTTCGTGGCAGAGCCGGCAAAGCTCTTATTGGGCGACAACAAACATTTCGAGAGGTTTTGCCAAAAGCACAAGCGCCTCCGAGTAAGTGGGAAGGTGATTTAAGCATGACGGCGCCCAATGATGACTTCCTAACAAAATCTACCGCCAACATTCTCGACTCCATCAAGAGCCCTGCCGACTTACGCCGTATCAATGCACGACACCTTCGGCAGGTTGCGGATGAATTGCGGGCCGAGACGATCAATGCAGTAGCCGTCACGGGCGGTCACCTGGGAGCAAGTCTCGGGGTAATCGAACTGACGGTCGCATTGCACTACATTTTCGATACCCCCAACGACAAACTTATTTGGGACGTCGGCCATCAAGCTTATCCTCACAAGATTCTGACTGGCCGCAGGGATCGAATAAAAACATTGCGGACAGGCGGTGGTCTATCAGGTTTTACCAAACGTTCCGAAAGCGAATACGACTGTTTCGGCGCCGCCCACTCCTCGACATCGATATCGGCAGGTTTGGGCATGGCTGTGGCACGCGACCTTGCCGGCGAGCAACATAACGTGATCTGCGTGATCGGCGATGGCGCGATTTCCGCGGGGATGGCCTATGAGGCGATGAACAACGCCGGCGCCATGAACCGGCGCCTGATCGTTATCCTGAATGACAACGAGATGTCGATTGCACCTCCCGTTGGCGCCATGTCGAATTATCTCACGCGTTTGCTGTCGAGTCCGACGTACATGTCGCTTCGCGACATCGGCAAGCAGGTCGCCAACCACTTGCCGAAATTTTTCAAGGAGAAGGCATACCTCGCGGAAGAACTTGCGCGCGGCTTTGTCACCGGCGGCACATTGTTCGAAGAACTCGGCTTTTATTATGTCGGCATCGTTGATGGCCATGATCTCGGCCAGTTGTTGCCGGTTCTGGAAAATGTCCGCAGCGCAGGCAATGGCCCGTTCCTTGTGCACGTCCGCACCCAGAAAGGCAAAGGTTACGCACCAGCCGAAGCCTCGAAGGACAAATATCACGGCGTCGTCAAATTCGACGTGGCCACCGGTAAACAGCAGAAGGGCGTTTCGAACGCGCCGTCTTACACAAAGGTGTTCGGCGAAAGTCTGGTGAAAGAGGCCGCGAAGGATGACAAGATTGTTGCCATCACCGCAGCAATGCCAGGCGGGACCGGGGTTGATATTTTCGCCAAGGCTTTCCCCGATCGCGCCTTCGATGTCGGCATTGCCGAGCAGCACGGGGTCACTTTTGCGGCCGGGCTGGCCACACAGGGCTTTAAGCCCTTCGTCGCGATCTACTCGACGTTCTTGCAGCGCGCCTACGATCAGGTCGTGCACGACGTGGCGATCCAGCAGCTGCCGGTGCGTTTCGTGATGGACCGCGCCGGACTGGTGGGCGCCGACGGTCCGACCCATGCAGGATCTTTTGACTTGGCCTACCTTGGGTGTCTGCCCGGTTTTGTGATCATGGCTGCAGCCGACGAAGCCGAACTCGTTCACATGGTTGCCACGGCCGCCGCGATAAACGACCGTCCCTCAGCGGTTCGCTATCCACGTGGTGATGGCGTTGGCGTCGTTATGCCTGAGGTTGGTGTGCCGCTCGAAATCGGGAAAGGCCGCATTATCACACAAGGCAACACGGTCGCCCTGCTCTCGCTGGGCACGCGGCTTGCGGAGTGCACGAAAGCAGCGGAAACGCTGGCAGCGCACGGCATTTCAACGACTGTCGCTGATGCACGCTTCGCCAAGCCAGTCGATCGCGAACTCATCCTTCAACTGGCGCGTGAGCATGAATTGTTGATCACCATCGAGGAAGGCGCCATTGGTGGCTTTGCTGCTCACGTGATGCAATTGCTGAGCGAAGCTCATGCGCTCGAACGCCCGGGATTCAAAGTCCGCAGCATGATATTGCCGGATGTCTTCATCGATCACGACAGCCCGCCAGCCATGTACGCGAAGGCCGGACTTGACGCGAACGGCATCGTCAACAAGGTTTTCGATGTGTTCGGATCACGTCACGCGGCGGAATTGCAGCCTGCTGAAATCGAGTTTCTCGCCGAGCGCGCAGAGCGCCGTAGGCAGGCAAACGCGGTGAACGGACGCGCCAAGGGGACAGCCTGATGAAAGTGATACTGGCGAAGCCACGCGGGTTTTGCGCGGGGGTTGTGCGCGCGATCGAAATTGTCGAGCGTGCGCTCGATAAATACGGCCCGCCCGTCTATGTACGGCATGAGATCGTGCACAACAAATGGGTGGTTGACGCGCTCAAGGCGCGCGGTGCCCGTTTCGTCGAAGAACTTTCAGAAGTCCCGCCAAACGCGATCACGATCTTCAGTGCGCACGGCGTGGCGAAGAAGGTCCAGGTGGAGGCGGCGGGGCGCGGGCTCCGCGTGCTCAATGCCACCTGCCCGCTCGTGTCGAAGGTTCATGCGCAAGGCCGCCACTATCTCCGCAACGGGCGCACAGTCGTCCTGATCGGACATGCGGGTCATCCAGAAGTTGAAGGCACGCTCGGCCAAATCCCCGGTCCTGTCATCCTCGTGCAGACCGAGGCGGACGTGAGTAGGCTCGATCTCGCCGAAGATATCCCGATCGCTTACGTCACGCAGACGACCCTTAGTGTCGACGACACAAAGGGAATCATCGCGGCGCTGTTCCGCCGTTTCAAGGACGTCGTCGGCCCTGGCACGCAGGATATCTGCTATGCGACACAGAACCGCCAAACGGCTCTGCTGGAGCTGACAAGACTTGTAGACGTGATTTTCGTAGTCGGCGCAAAAAACAGCTCGAACTCGAATCGGCTGTGCGAAATTGGGATCGAAGCTGGCGTTCCTACCCATCTGATCGCCAATGGCAGAGAAATAAAGCCGGAGTGGTTGCATAACGTCGAGGTTGTTGGCATTACGGCGGGAGCCTCGGCGCCTGAAATCATGGTTCGTGACGTGATTAATGCGCTGCAGGCCATTGAGCCGGTGGAGGTCTTCACTCTACCCGGCCAGGATGAGCATATTGAATTCAGGGTACCTGTAGAGCTTCTGGATGTGACCGCTACCCAGCAAATCAGCAAGGATAGTAATCTTGGGCATTCCCCTTCTTCAGAAACTGTTTGTCGGTAGCTACGTCATCCGTCAGCGTCTAACCCGCCGAAGGCGTTACCCGCTGGTGCTCATGCTTGAGCCGTTGTTCCGCTGCAACCTGGCGTGTGCCGGCTGTGGCAAGATCGACTATCCGGATCCGATCCTGCACCAGAACATGTCCGTCGAGGACGCATTGCATGCTGTCGACGAGTGTGGCGCGCCTGTGGTTTCGATCGCCGGCGGCGAACCGTTGCTGCACAAACAGTTGCCGGAAATCGTGCGCGGGATCGTGGCACGAAAAAAATTCGTCTATCTCTGCACCAACGCACTTTTGATGGACAAGAAGCTGTCACAGTACGAGCCGAGCACATTCTTCACCTGGTCGGTCCATCTCGATGGTGACAAGGAAATGCACGATCACTCGGTCTGTCAGACTGGTACCTACGACCGAGCTGTGGCGGCGATTAAAAACGCCAAGGAGCGCGGTTTCCGCGTGAACATCAATTGCACTTTGTTCAATACGGCTAAGGCCGATCGGGTCGCCGCGTTTTTCGACACTGCGATGGAATTGGGCGTTGACGGCATTACGGTATCGCCAGGTTACGCTTACGAACGCGCGCCCGACCAGCAACACTTCCTCAATCGTGGCAAGACCAAACAGCTTTTCCGCGATGTTTTCAAACACGGGCCAAGCAAGACAAAATGGTCTTTTAGCCAGTCAAGTCTGTTTCTCGACTTCCTGGCAGGAAACCAGAGCTACCAGTGCACGCCTTGGGGAAATCCGACTCGCACGATCTTCGGCTGGCAGAAGCCTTGCTATCTGCTCGGTGAAGGCTACGCGAAGACCTTCGATGAGCTGATGAACGGAACCGACTGGGACGCTTACGGCACCGGAAACTACGAAAAGTGCGCCGACTGCATGGTTCATTCCGGCTACGAAGCGTCCGCGGTCCAGGATGCTGTCGCCCATCCACTCAAGGCGATGAGCGTCGCCTTGAGTGGCATTCGTACCAAAGGCGCGATGAAGCCTGAAATTCCTCTCGACCGGCAGCGACCGGCGCAATACGTCTTCTCGAAGCACGTCGAACTCAAGCTCGATGAAATAAAAAAAGCGAAGGAAAAGCCCGAACTTCTTCAAGCGGGATGACGCGGGGCCCCGGACTCGGCTAGAGTTCAGTTGGAACTCACGGACCTCTCGATCCGTTGTGTACCTACCATCGTTCGAATTGTGGCAACGGGCTCGGTGTTCGGCCATGCGTGGGCGCACAATCATTATTGGCGGGATTCTGGCTGCAGCGATCCTGTTGCCTGACGCGGGCCGTGCGCAACTCTCGCCGCAGGGCATCCTTGGCGGTATTACGCGACCTTTCCGCCACGCGCTCGGCCAGGTGGGTCACTACCACCGCGCCCGCCATCATCGCCGCGCGGCCGCGGCCCGAGCCGCTGCCGAGCCCCGAACGACTGCTTCGCGCGAAAGCGCGGGTCTTTCGGGATCCCGTCTCGGATGGGTTGGCCCTCCAGCCTGGCCGAACGCCTATGAGGACATGCTCGGATTTACATTCTGGCCCAGCGACTATGCACCTCGGCTTCGCGGCCATGGATTCGATGTGATTGCCGACACGATCACTGGACGGTTCGACCTGCCCCGCTCCGTGGCCCGTACGGCGACGACAGGCTCGGCCACCAAAGATGACTCAGAGAGCGATGGTTCTATGGGCCAATGCGCGGACCCTACCAGCACGGAGAGTAATTGGCCGTCGTCGCGTATCGACCAGTTCGTGCAGTTGTCAGGCACTCAGCGCGCCGCGCTTGAAAAAGCGCAGGCTGCCGTCGGTCAATCGATCAAGAACATCAAGGCTGATTGCCGCAGCCCTGCGGCGATCGCTCCCCCCGAGCGGCTCAGAGCATTCGTGCAGACGCTGTGGGCAGTTCGCGACGCTGGCATTTCCCTGCGCGGGCCGCTGAAAGAATTCAGCGATTCTCTGACAAAAGCGCAAATGGATGGTTTCGCTGTCCAGCAATCTCAGAAACCGCCGGCCCGTGATCAAAAGGCGTCAAACGAACTCATGGCCAGACAATATCAGGCCTGCGCCTCACCAAATGCCGAGCGGGCCGAGCGGATGGTCAAGGAAATTGAAATGAGAGTTCGGCCGGACAAAGAACAGGCCACGAGCTTTGAAAATTTTCACCAGACTTCGTCGAACATGGCAAAGATGCTCATCGCTAGTTGCGCCAAGCCAATTCCCACCGATCCGATGGCGCGCCTAGATTCGGTCAATGATCAGCTCGCGGCGATGAACTATGCCGCAGCGACCGTGCAGATCGCGTTCGACGATTTCTACGGACGGCTCAGAAACGAGCAAAAAATGCGCTTCGATTCGATGGCGCGCTGACCGTTACATGCCGAACGTTACGGCCGTAGTATTGCTCGCCTTCAGATTGCGATAGCGCGCGAGCGCCCACGACGGAAAGAACTTTCGGTATCCGTGGTATCGCAGATAAAAAACACGCGGGAACCCGGTCGCGGTGAACCGCTCTTC
The DNA here is from genome assembly GCA_025451355.1 of Pseudolabrys sp. GTDB lineage: Bacteria > Pseudomonadota > Alphaproteobacteria > Rhizobiales > Xanthobacteraceae > Pseudolabrys. Next base: position 8,956 of record JANWKN010000230.1, read on the forward strand.
ATCCCAAAGCGCATTCGCTGTTTGTGTGCGGGAAAGATACTGAACCCCTCGCTCCACTGCCGGATTGTCGACTTCGCCAACAGCCATAAGTCCAAGGAGCGCCCAGGCGGTCTGCGACGACGTACTGGGGGCCGGCTCGTGGCCTCGATAGTCGAGTTTGTAGCTCGTGCCGTCTTCGCCCCAGCCGCCATCCACATTTTGGATGGACACGAGCCAGTTGACGGCCTTACGGACTTCAGCTGAACCACGGTCCATCCTGCATGCGTTCAGGGCACACAGCGTAGACCACGTCCCGTAGATGTAGTTCAGACCCCAACGCCCATACCAACTTCCATCCGGAAGCTGGGTGTCGAGTAGGTAGGCAACGCCTCGCGACAAAGATTCACTCTCATCCAACGTTTCCCCTAGCTGCGACAGCATTGAGACGCATCGGGCTGTGACGTCTTCTGTCGGCGGATCGATTAGGGCGCCATGATCGGCAAACGGAATATTGTTGAGATAGTCATACATATTGTCGACATCGAAGGCGGCCCAGCCACCATTTCGACTTTGCATGCCTTTGATCCATTCGACGGCTCGTTGAATGGCCTGATCGTACCGCGAGCCGACTCCCGTCCGGCGGACACGATCCATCGCCATCACAATAACCGCCGTATCGTCCAGGTCGGGATAGTGCGGATTTGCATACTGAAATGCCCAGCCCCCGGGGCGCACGTCCGGACGTCGGTTGGTCCAGTCCCCGACAACATCAAGCACCTGTAGTGGGCGTAACCAGTCGAGTCCCCGAATCGCCGCAGCGCGCGACTCGTCGGTACCGATCTCCAACAAGGCGTGACACGTGAGGCCTGTGTCCCACACTGGCGAAACGCACGGTTGGCAGTAAGCCTCATCCGCGCCAACAACGAGCAATTTGTCTATGGAGTCACGCGCGATTGCGGCGTTCTCCCTTTGGTCGAGAACGTCGAACATCATCGTGGCGTTGGCCATCGCTGGAAAAATCGCGCCGAGGCCGTCCACGCCGTTGAGCCGCTCTCTAACGAAATCGACGGCTCGATCGATCGCCCGCTGCCGGAGGCTCTTAGGAAACACTCTGACGGCCGGCCGCAGCATGACGTCAATGGAGCGAAAAAGCACAAACCAGACCCAACGCTGATGCGGAGCCTTGGCCGCGGGTCCGACCGACTGTGGCGGTTCAACAAACAGTTCGTCGATCTTGACTCCGAGAGGATTTTTGGCACGCGGGCGCAATGCCTGCAAAACAAGAAGAGGCACCAGCACTGTACGCGCCCAGTACGAAACTTTTGACAGGTGGAACGGAAACCAACGCGGCAGCAGCGTGATCTCGACCGGCATTTCCGGTACGCTGCGCCAGTCCAGGATACCGTAGAGCGACAAAAGAACTCGGGTGAATACGTTAGAGTTTACCGCACCGCCGCGGGCAAGGATCGCTTCGCGCGCTCGGCGCATATGCGGAGCATCCGGACTGTCGCCGGTCATCTTGAGCGCGAAATAGGCCTTCACGCTTGCGCTCATGTCAAAGCCGCCATCGTGATAGAGCGGCCAGCCGCCATGTTTTCCCTGAATGCGCCGCAGGTAGACAGCGATTTTTTGCTCCAGCTGCGTATCCGTGGGCTCGCCGCGATAATGCCGCAGCAAGACATATTCGGCCGGAATCGTTGCGTCGGCCTCTAACTCGAAAACCCAATGTCCGTCCTTTTGCTGGCTTTGCAGAAGCGCGTGCTGCGCGCCGTCGATGGCGTGCCCGATCTCAGACGCCCCTGACGAAAAGCGCAACTCGTTTACAACGCCCATCATGCGGCTGCTCGCAAACGATGCTTTACAAGATCCGCCGCCCGGTAGCCTGAACGAACCGCACCTTCGATCGTCGCCGGGAGGCCCGTTTGGGTCCAATCCCCGGCAAGAAACAGATTGTTCCAGGCTGTTTTAGCCGACGGCCGTCGTGTGTTTTGTTCCGGTGTCGCGGCGAAGGTCGCCCGGCGTTCGCGAACGATCTGCCAAGGCGGGAGCGTACTTGGGAGCCCAGCGACCTTGGCAATATCGTTCCAGATGATCTGGGCGAGTTCAGTACGCGGCATGTCGAACAGCCGGCCACCGTCACTGATCGTGGCCGATATCCGTCCCGGCAACGGGAATATCCATTCGCAGGTTCCGTTGATGACACCAAGCATTGGCGGTAGGTGAGACGGCGGATCGATGCGAAAATGTGCGTTTACTATCCCACGAAACGATGATGGGACAGTGAGTGTGGGCACAAAGTTAGTCGCGACATAGGGGGGAACCGCAAGGATAACGCCATCATTCTCGCCCAAATTAACTGTCTGCCTAGCAAATTTCATCTGCGTCACGCGCCCATTGCTGAATAGCAATTCTATGAGCTCGTCCTTAAACGAGATCGTCACACCTCGGCCGCGCAGATGCGCGATCGCGGGCTCGACGAAAACACTACCGAGTCCCTCGTAAGCCAATAATGGCCGGCACGCCTGACCGCCAAGTGCCAGCGTTTCGCGGACAACGGCGCCAGCGAGTTTTGCCGAACCTTCTTGCGGCGCGATGTTCAGGGCGGCCAGCAACAAGGGCCCGACAAAACGATCATAGATAGGGCCACCGCATTTCATGATGTCGCCGATGGGCTTGTCCGCCGTAGCCCATGCCAAACGCGCAAGCGGGAGGTAGTCGACGACTGCCGTTTGTGGGACTCGCCGGTCCTTATCGAACACCCACCAAGGGAACCTGCTGTCGCCAAACCGCAAGGTCCATTGCTCGCCAGTCACGGCATCGACGAAGGCGAATTGCGCCTCATCGGGGCCGCGCAAACCCGATCGTGAGCCGATCGCCTCGGTGAATGAAATCGCGGCATGATTTCCCGACAGCAGCAAATGCGTGCCGTTGTCGATGACCATACCCGTGGATTGGTCGTGATAGGAGCGACACCGGCCGCCAGCCACCGCGGTCGCTTCATGGACCGCGACATCCCAATGCGAACGGGATAGGCGTTCAGCGGCAGCCAGCCCCGCCAAACCCGCCCCAACGATGTGGATTGTACCCGCGTCAGACAAAGGCATGCCGCAAAGCAACCCACAGCACATATGACTTGTTCACGCGGACGCGATTCCGTGGTAGCGCCCAGCCGCGCGATACCATGCCTTCGAGCATCTGGCGATAGACCGCGCCCATGATTTTCGGGGCGCGTACAACCCGGCGTCGAGAACGGGACATGATCTCATCGGCCTTGGTGAAATGTCCGCGGGCTCGTTCCACAATAAAGGCACAGGCTGTACTGAGCCGCGGATCCGCCGCAATTACCTTTGGATCGCTATTCTCTATACCAGCGAGTGCCAGCGCCTCTTTCGGGAGATACAAGCGTCCGACATCGGCATCCTCATCGATATCGCGCAAGATATTTGTAAGCTGAAGCGCGCGACCAAGATGGTGGGCCAGAGCTTTCCCGTCACTGTCATCCATGCCGAATACGCGCACACTCAGCCTTCCAACCGCGCAGGCTACTCGATCGCAATAAAGATCAAGCTCATTGAGACTAGGCCCCCTGATATCCGCGCGCGCATCCATCTCCACGCCATCGATGACGGCTAAAAAATCATCCTTGCGCAGACCGAAACGCGAAATCGCGTTGGCGAGATTTTTAAGCCCGGACGGAATGCTTCCGGAATAAAGGGCGTCAATGTCCTTCCGCCACATCGAAAGGAGTTCAAGGCGGCGCGCACGCGGCCGATCCTCGTCGGCAATATCATCGACTTCGCGACAGAACGAATATATTTCGAACATCGCCGCTCGTTTCTCGCGGCCGAGAATGCGCATTGCAAGATAAAAGGAACTGCCACCCGCGCGGTTCGCAGCCGGCGAGGCCCCTGCACCCAGTTCTCGACTTTGGACATTCATGGGGTCTGGTATCGTTGCGTTGGCGCCATTGTCCGTAACAGACGTCGTAGTATAGCGCGCCCGCCCCCTTTTACAGCCATTGCAAGCGCCTCCGCTTTGGTGAGATGGACCCGTTCAGCCAATGGATCACGAACCATCAGAATCGCGAGCAAACGGCCTGCCAATGACTGGATAACCGAAATTTCAAGCGCGAGCCGAGTATCGCTGACCTTTGCTTCGAACCCACGGCTCTCATCCAGCAAGGCCGCGGTGCGTGTCGCCAGTCCGCGCAGGCAATCCCGCAGTGCCGGGCTCGCTTTGTCGCCCTTAAGAGCTTCAATTGTGGCGCCACTGGTCGATAACGAATCGAGCGGAATATAGACCCGGTCGAGCGACCGATAGTCCTTCCCACAATCCTGCAAGTGATTGATGACCTGCAAAGCCGCGCACAGCGCATCCGAAGCGGGCCACGTTTCTCTTGCCTCGCCATGAACGTCGAGCACAAAGCGGCCGACCGGCATGGCGGATCGCGAACAGTAACCGATCAACTCGTCCCAGTTCGCATAGCGGAGCTTGGTCGCATCCTGACGAAACGCACTCAGCAAATCCTGGGCGTGTCGCGGCGGCAGCCCACGCTCGTTCAGGATCGTCCGCAACCGCGATCCCTCGGGTTCATCTCCACCGCCGCCGAGCAAACTAGATTCGAGACGATCGAGCCTGGCGATTTTTTCTGCACTTGTAAGCTGAGGATGATCGGCAATATCATCGGCAACGCGGACAAACTCATAAAACGCCAGAATGGCAGGGCGGTGTTGCCGCTTGATCAAGTGGGATGCGACCGGAAAATTCTCATCATGCGCACCCTTACCGGATCGCAGTTCGCCACTGTGAATCATTGCAGGCTCGTCGCATCAGCGTGAATGCGCCCCTTCCACTGACCACCACGTCCGCGAACATGGTCATACGCGGAAATGACTGTGTAATAGATGTACAGCCCGGCAACTCCCGGCAAGGCAGGACCCCAAAAGGGCGACAGCCCGTAGAAACGTAGCGTCGGTATGAAAGAAACAATCATCGCAAGCCAGGCAACCATACCTAAGAATTGCGACAAACCTGTCGCAAAAATCGCAAGCAGTGGTGGCGCAATGAAAGCCAGTGCCATCATCGCAACCGTTGCAGCCAACAGCGGCGGCGAATAACGAAGTTGTGCATAGGCAGATCGCGAAATCATCCGCTTGACGTCGGAGAGCGTCGCATAGGGACGGATGCTCTGCACACGATCAGTAAGACCGAGCCAGATCGGACCGGTTGTTTTAAGTTTTGCAGCCAACGAACAATCGTCGATCAACGCGTTCCGTATGCTCGCGATGCCACCAACGCTCGCAAGAGCATTCGCGCGTACAAGCATGCAGCCGCCCGCCGCCG
>JANWKN010000231.1 GCA_025451355.1 Pseudolabrys sp.
CGATACGTTTCCAGAGACACGCCCCCCATCACGTCGCCGACCATAACCTCGTTGATCGACCACCGTAGCGTAAATCCTTCTATGTAACTGTTACACCGACGACCCAATAGCAGCGCGGTTTCCAGTGCTGACTGCATGTCGTCATGGTTTTCCATCGGAACCAAGATGGTCTTCATGCTCATCGTCGCCTCCCATCTATTGACCATCTAACCGCAAGATGTCCGCTAAGTGCCAATAGCGGACATGCTGCCAATCATCTCGTTCCTGATCGAATTGCGGGGTTCCAGACTGAATTGTTCGCCGCCGCGTCTTCTTGCGCGCCGCATTGGAGGGGCTGCGCTATAGCTGATGAGAGGAGAAATCGGACATTGGATCGGCCCCGTGGGCCGACCCATCATCTTACATCGTGCGTCTCAGAGGCCGCCGTGGACCCGGCGCGCGGCCAACCGCTTTTGCGTACTCTTCAATCGGTTTGGGACGGCCAACAATGAAACCTTGAATTTCGTTACACTGCTCGCTGGCGAGAAAAACCGCAGCGATCAACGCGGTTTCAGAAAGGCAAAATCGCAGCCTTGGTCGGCGCCCAGAATTTCCTCGGCGTATAGGCGAGCGTAACCGCGCGTTGGCGGCTGGACCGTCTTTTTTGAAATGGTTTTACGCCGCTCCAGCTCATTTTCGTCCACCAAAAGATCGATGCGCCGCTGTTTGACTGAAAGCTTTATGCGGTCGCCTGTTTTTATAAGACCGAGGGGTCCTCCGGACGCGCTGTCTGGCGTCACATGCAGGACGATCGTTCCAAAAGCGGTGCCGCTCATGCGCGCGTCTGAAATTCGCACCATGTCCTTGACACCCTTAGTCGCAAGTTTTTTTGGAATCGGCAGATACCCCGCCTCGGGCATGGCCGATGTCGAATGCGGACCGGCATTTTGCAAAACGAGAATATCCTTGGGATCAACCTCAAGGCCTTGATCGTCGACTCGCGATGCAAGGTCGTCCAGCGACGAAAATACAACCGCGCGACCTTCATGCTCGAACAGGCTGGCGTCTGCGGCAGAGCGCTTGAGGATCGCACCTTGCGGCGCCAAATTTCCGAACAAAGCTACCAGGCCGCCTTCGGGCTCCAGTGGATTCTTGCGTTCGGAAATGATTGTACGATCAACCCACTCGCAACCATCATGCTCAAGTCGTTCGCCAAGCGTTTCGCCCGTAATCGTCACGCAATCCAGGTGAAGAAGATCCTTTATTTCCCGCAACAACGCGCCCACGCCGCCGGCGGCAAAGAAATCTTCCATGTAGCCATTGCCTACCGGCTTCAGGTTCACCAGCACCGGTGTCGTATCGGACAGTTCATTGAGACCTTTTAACGAAACAGGAATTCCGGCGCGGCCAGCGACAGCTGTTAGATGAATGATCGCGTTTGTAGAACCACCGATAGCCAGTAATACTCTCAACGCGTTCTCGACCGACTTCTCGTTGACGATGCGATCCGGCGTGAGTTGTGAGTTGATCAATCTGACCGCAGCGGCACCGGTTGCTTCCGCCGCGCGCAGTCGGTCGGCGTGCACCGCCGGGATCGCAGCGGTGCCCGGAAGGATCATACCAAGTGCCTCGGCGATGCAGGCCATGGTCGAGGCCGTACCCATGACCGCGCAGGTGCCCGCGGTCGTTGCGAGCTTGCCTTCGACTTGGGAAATTTCGTTGCCATCGATTTTGCCGGCGCGATATTGCGCCCAGAATCGACGACAATCGGTGCAGGCGCCGAGACGTTCGCCGCGATGGCGTCCCGTCATCATTGGTCCTGCAACCAACATGATGGACGGCTTACCGGCCGACACCGCGCCCATCAATTGCGCCGGCACCGTCTTGTCGCAGCCGCCCATCAGAACCACAGCATCCATCGGCTGTGCCCGCACCATTTCCTCGGTGTCGATCGACATCAGGTTGCGGAACTTGAGACTGGTCGGATTGAGAAAAACTTCACCCAGCGAAATGGTCGGAAATTCAATCGGCAGCGCGCCAGCGGTCAGCACGCCGCGCTTCACGGCCTCGAGCATTTCCGGGAAGTGACGATGGCAATTATTGAAACCTGATGCGGTATAGGCAATGCCGACCACCGGCCTCGCAAGCATCGCGCGGGAATAACCCATCGATTGTGCGAAGGACCGCCGGAGATAGGCGGAGAAATCGCGGTCGCCGTAGTTCGTCAGACCGCTGGCGATGCCGGTCGGTTTGTCGTTCATGCCAATACTTTTTGCAGCCGGTGCGTCTGGATGCAAGCCGCTACATGCGCGATGCAACTCACTGTTTATCGAGACATGGGGGGACGAAACCGGCCTGATGCGCACTCGGGTCCAGCCCTACGACTAAGCTCGCCGCGCTCGCGTCACCCCTCGGGAGGACCCAGACGTTGACGACAATCACAGAATAGTGGCGTGCGACGAATCTCGTCTCGACAAGCACCCTGGAACCCTTCTAAAAGGTTGGCCGCGGGGCGGGAAAGTAAAACACATGGATTACCGAGGTTATTTCGCTTCTGCCCTCAACAGGTTGCGGGATGAACGGCGTTACCGGGTGTTTGCGGACCTTGAGCGCATAGCCGGCCGTTTCCCGCACGCAATTTGGCACTCCCCGCTTGGCCCTCGCGACGTCGTGATCTGGTGCTCCAACGACTACCTCGGGATGGCGCAGCATCCGAAGGTGATCGGAGCGATGGTCGAGGCAGCCGCTCGCATGGGTACGGGCGCGGGCGGTACGCGAAATATTGCCGGCACCAACCATCCGCTCGTCGAACTCGAGCGAGAGCTCGCGGGGCTTCACGACAAGCCGGCCGCACTGGTCTTCACCTCCGGCTACGTATCGAACGAGACCGGCATTTCCACCATTGGCAAATTGCTGCCGAATTGCCTGCTGTTGTCAGATGCCCTCAATCACAATTCCATGATCGAGGGTGTTCGCCAGTCGGGCTGCGAAAAGAAAATCTGGCGTCACAATGACCTCGGCCAACTCGAAGAGTTGCTCAAAGCTGCGGATCCGGCGAGGCCGAAGCTGATCGTTTTCGAGAGTCTCTATTCCATGGACGGCGACGTTGCGCCGGTGCACGCGATCTGCGATCTCGCGGAACGCTATGGGGCCATGACCTACTGCGATGAAGTGCATGCCGTCGGCATGTATGGCTCCCGTGGCGGAGGCATTTGCGAGCGCGACAACGCCATGCGTCGGGTCGATGTGATTGAAGGCACGCTCGCCAAAGCGTTCGGCTGCCTCGGCGGTTACATTGCTGCGAGCGAAGAACTGATCGACGCCGTGCGGTCCTACGCGCCGGGATTCATTTTCACGACAGCGCTACCCCCGGCAATCTGCGCTGCAGCTACTGCGGCCATCCGCCATCTGAAAGCATCGAGTTGGGAACGCGAACGCCATCAGGAACGGGCGGCGCGGGTGAAAGCCGTTCTCAATACTGCCGGCCTGCCCGTGATGCCGAGTGTGACTCATATCGTGCCTGTGCTGGTCAGTGATCCCGAGAAATGCAAGGCAGCAAGCGACCTGCTGCTTTCCGAGCACGGCATCTACATCCAACCTATAAATTATCCGACCGTGCCGCGGGGCATGGAGCGGCTGCGGATCACGCCCTCGCCGTATCACGACGACACTCTCGTCGATGCGCTGGCTGAAGCTCTCGTGGACACATGGGAGCGGCTTGGCCTCTCGCTGCGATCGCAGGCCGTTGCAGCCGAATAACCGCTCGCTTTCTCAATCCTGAAAGGGCGGCCGCTTCGTCAGCGGCTTGGCCGCTTTGCTCTTGCTCTTGCTCTTGATCTTGAGAGAACGCGCGGTCCGCCGGGCTACCAACGGCATGGTCAATGACACAAAAAAGATACGTGTGAGGTGGTGCGCCCCGACATAGACCGGATCGAGATTGAGCGCGAGCGCCAGCAGCATCATTGCGTCAACCGAGCCAGGGGCAAACGCGATCATGACTTCGGCTGCCCGCAATGACAGCAGACTGATCAGCACCGCGGCGAAGAGAGCGGCTATCGCCACAGCCACCGCGAACGAACCAAACGCCGCGGTAATAAAATTCAGCAATAGGCGTAATGGCGTATTGGCAAAGCGCGAACCAGTAACCGCGCCCATCGCGACCATTGCCGTATTCGCGACCCACCAAGGCATGATCGCGTGGACCATTCCGCTGCCATGCAATATGGCGGAGGACATCATCGCTCCGAAGAGCAGTCCGCCTGGAAAACGAAACCGGTAGGCAATGATCGCGACGACGCTCGAGACTGCGACCAGGATTGCGAGTTCGTCGAGGACTGCAATACTCAGCGGTGCGGTAGCTCTTGGCGGAGCATGGCCAACCAGACCAAAGACCGACAGTCCGGCTGGCAATCCGACGGCGATGACTACGACGCGAATGCTCTGCACAATTGCGATTGCACGCAAATCGCCGCCGAGTTCGGCTCCCAACGCGAGCACTTGTGACAAACCGCCAGGCGCAGCTGCGAGATATGCATCAACCTTGTCCCAGCCATGTGCAAGCTGCAGATAACCTGCGCCACTGACTGAGATGACGGTCATGGCTAACAGCAGCACTACAATGCTGAGCGGGTAAGTCGCCATGCCATGCAAAGTTTCAGGTGTGACCACCGCCCCAAGCGATATACCAATGAGTGCGAATATGGCGCGCATCAGCAGTGTCGGAATAAACATCGGCCGTCCGGCAAGAGCGGCACCAGCGACCGCCAAAATGGACCCCGATAGCCAGCCGGCGGGAACGCCGGCTAGGCCGAGCGCAGCGCCGCCCATAGCCGCGACCCCCAGCGTCTCACTCAGATGTCGCAGGTCAGCAAGTCGGTTGGTGCCAGAGGGCGCGGACAAGGCTCAGGTTCCCGCAGAGCCAAGCGCACCCGGTGTCGCGGCTCATCGGGCCGGATCAATGCCGCGCGCCGACGCTCGCGTCAAATGCAGACTCCGACACTTCAGGCCGTCATTTCGGATGTCGACAACGGGCAACCGTCACTA
>JANWKN010000232.1 GCA_025451355.1 Pseudolabrys sp.
GTGATCTCAACACAAGCGCGCAGCCCTGCGACAACTTGCTCGCCAAGATTACGAATTTTCAATCGCGGAGAAAGGCGGACGTAATGTCGAGCCGCCTATCAAGCATGCGATTACTCGGACATCAGAGATTCTATTCACAGTGGAGACGACGATATGAACCAACTGCTTCCTGCCAGAGCGGAGCGCAAAGGGTTTTCTGCGCGTCGGCTGGTCCTGCTTGCATCGGCCGCAGGCCTTGCCATTGCCGTGACCGCTGGCGCCCCTTCAAGCTTCAACGGGTCGAAGCTTCCAGCTTTCACAGCGCCCGCCTACGCGGACAACGTTCAACCGTCGGCCGGATTTGCCGACATTGTCGCGAAGGTGAAGCCGGCCGTAATTTCGGTCCGCGTCAAGATTGATGAGACGGCAAAAACGACTGGCATGGGTGAGGGCGGGGACGGCGAAGCAAACCCAAGGATCCCCTTCGAGAAATTCTTTGAGCAGTTCGGCCGCCAGGGCATGCCGCAGGGGCAGCCGCGCGGCAAGCAAGGCGTAACCGGCGAAGGCTCCGGCTTCCTCATTTCCGCGGACGGCTATGCCGTAACCAATAATCACGTCGTCGACGGTGCCAAGACCGTGCAGGTCACGACCGACGATGGCGCGGTCTACAAGGCGAAAGTTGTCGGCACCGATGCAAAAACCGACCTGGCGCTCATCAAGGTCGAATCTGACAAGAGCTTTCCGTTCGTGAAGTTTGCCGATCGCGAGCCCCGTATCGGTGATTGGGTTGTCGCCGTCGGAAATCCGTTCGGTCTCGGTGGCACCGTGACCGCCGGCATCGTGTCGGCACGCGGACGTGATATCGGCGCCGGTCCCTACAACGACTACATCCAAATCGATGCGCCGATCAACAAAGGCAATTCGGGCGGGCCGACGTTCAATACGGAAGGCAACGTCATTGGCGTGAATACCGCCATTTTCTCGCCGTCGGGTGGTTCGGTCGGCATCGGTTTTGATATCCCAGCCGAGGCCGCGAAGATGGTCGTGGCCCAGCTCAAAGAGCATGGCTACGTCGATCGGGCCTGGTTGGGCGTGCAAGTCCAGCCGGTGACAGCGGAGATTGCCGACAGCCTCGGCCTCAAGAAGGCGGAAGGCGCCATCGTCGCGGAGCCGCAAGCCGACAGCCCTGCCACGAAGGTCGGCGTTGTTGCAGGCGATGTGATCACCGCAATCGACGGCACGGCGGTCAAGGACTCACGTGATCTTGCCCGAAAGATCGGAATGATGGCGCCCGGTTCGCGCATCAAGCTGGCGGTTACCCGCAAAGGCGAGGCCAAGACGCTCGATCTCACACTCGCGAAGATGCCGGACCAGACGCAGGCAAAAGCCGAAGTCGAAAAAGATGCTTCGACTAGCGGTCCACGGCTCGGCCTCAACCTTGCGCCAGCCAAGGACGTCGGTGGCGCCGGCTCGGAAGGTGTCGCAGTGGTTGGCGTCGACCCCAATGGGCCGGCCAGCGAGCGCGGCATCAAGACCGGCGACGTCATCCTGGATGTAGGCGGCAAGGCGGTCACCAATGTGGCGGATGTTCGCAAGGCGCTTAGCGATGCGCGTAGCGCTGGCAAGAGCTCCATCCTGCTCCGGGTAAAGTCTGCAGAAGCGATGCGCTTCGTGGCGCTGCCGATTGGAAAGGCCTGACGACAAGAGCCTGAACGTCCGTAAGTAGCGTTAGTCGGACGCGTTGAACTTGGGGGACAGGAACTTCACCCGTCCCCCATTTTCGTCTGCTCAGGGCACAAAAACCAGAAACAGGAACGTTGCGAAAACGACAAGGTGAACGAGCCCGGAAAGAATATTGGTTCGTCCGGTTCCGAACGTCAGAAGACTCAAGAAAAGAGTGAGACCGAGCAACAGCGTGTCGCGCCCCGAAAGCCCGATTTCGATCTGCTTGCCGATAAAGACGTTGGTGATTGCAACCGCGGGAATCGTTAGCCCGATTGTTGCCAGCGACGAGCCCAGGGCAAGATTGAGACTCTTTTGAAGTTCATTGCGCTGCGCCGCACGCACCGCCGTGATGCTTTCAGGCGCCAAAACAACCATTGCAATGATGATGCCTGCGACCGCCGCCGGCGCGCCGACGTGAGAAAGCCCTGCCTCCAGGATGATAGCAAATTTCTTCGCAGTGAGGATCACTCCGGACAACGCAACCAGGAGCATGATCACGCTGATCGCGACAAGTCTGTTTGACGGATAATCGTGAGCCGCGTCATCGTCGTCACCGACCTCGGCACGAAAATACTCGGTATGCCGCGACGTCTGGATGAACAAAAAAGCGCCATAGAGAATGGCGGTTATGATGCTGACAAAAATAAGCTGCGGGTTCGAAAAGTAAGGCCCGATCGTGCTGACCGTATAGTTGGGAAGCACGAGTGTAAGAATCGACAGGGCTCCAAGCACGGTGAGATACACGCCGGCGCCAGATGTTTGAAACTCCTGTTCGTGGTGTCGTATCCCGCCCCAAATGATGCACAAGCCGATCAAGCCGTTACACACGACCATGATGACGGCAAAAACGGTGTCGCGAGCGAGGGCTGGCGAGCTACCGGGTGTCAGCACGATCGATTCGATCAAGGCCACCTCGATGATAGTGACGGCCAGCGTCAGAACCAGCGTTCCATATGGCTCGCCCACCCGATGCGCGATTACGTCGGCATGATGGACGGCGGCAAACACTGCTCCGAGCATGATGACGATCATCACCACCGACATCACGATCGAATAAGACGAGGGCGGCTGCACGCTGGGATCGTAGCCAATGAATGGCGCGGCAAAAACGAATACGATCGCGAGGATAGGGAACGCGACCGTCGCTATTGGGGGGCTTGAGGTGTGGGTCATGCGCTCGGTTCTGACGAGATTATGGACCGATAGTCACTGCAATCCTGCGTCTGAAAGCAAGCGGGCCGGCGCAGATCTTGAATAATGTGCTGGGCATGCGTTTTGTCGACTATTCGCGAGTGACCGCGAGCGCCCACTCCCTTGTTATTTTTATGGTTTTAGGCATCCTTAGAGAAGGCGCAAGTGAGTGCCGGTGCTGTTCGTGGAGCTTTTGGCCCCCGCTGAAGCCGCCGTCTACCTCCGCCCCAAGGAGCGCAAGATCTATGAAGTCGCCGGGGACGCGGTCCCCTGCACAAAAATGACCGGGGCTTTGGCTCTTTCCAAAGGCCGAACTCGCGCCGCTGGCACGATACGGTTTGTGAACTGATGACAGACGCGCAAGCCTGGCCGACCGAACTGCGCCTGCACAAGGATCGCAAGACTTTGAGTGTTACCTTCGACGGCGGCGAGCGGTTCGACCTGCCTGCGGAATATTTGCGCGTGAAAAGCCCAAGCGCGGAAGTGCAGGGTCATTCGGCCGAGGAACGTAAGACTGTTCCCGGCAAGCGCGACGTCCAGATCATGGAGGTCTTGCCCGTCGGCAATTATGCCGTGCGTTTGGTATTTGATGACATGCATTCGACCGGAATTTTCGATTGGGATTACCTGCTGGATCTTGGGCGTAATCGCGATGCCAATTGGCAGGACTATCTCGACGAGCTCGCCGCGAAGAATCTTTCTCGCGATCCGCCGACGCGACGGCAATAACGGCATAGTTGATGCTTACGCTACGCCAAATCGAAGTAATCCGCGCGATAATGGTGACCGGCACGGTTGGTGGCGCAGCCCGGCTGCTGAATGTTTCGTCCCCCGGCGTCAGTCGGGTGATGAAACACGCCGAAACATCTGTCGGCGTCAAGCTCTTCAGCCGCAAAGGAGGACGGTATAGCCCGACACCGCAGGCCAATGCGATTTTCAGCCAGATCAACGGCGTCTACGACAAAATCGAAGATCTGCAATTCGTGATTTCACGGATCCAGCGTGGTGCCGAGACCGAGTTGAAAATCGGTTCGGTGCCAAGCATCGCCAACATCATGGTGCCGCGAGCAATCGCGGACCTGCGCAAGGCATTGCCTAACCTGCTTATCGAAGTGGACATCCTGAAAATCGAGGATGCCGCCGATTATCTGTTACTCGGCAAGGGCGAACTCGTGGCGTTGAGCTACAAGCTCGACCACGCGATGCTTGCCATCGAGCCGCTCGCGCGCGGTCGCCTTAAGTGCATCGTTCCGGAGGGGCATCCTTTGGCTCGCCGCACGCGCGTGACGACGGATGAAATCGTGAAATATCCGCTTATCGGCGTTGACCCGAATGACCCTTACGGGAAGATCATGGCGGGGCTCTTCGCCAGCCACGCGTTGCATTATGAAGTCACGATTCGTGCGCGCTTCGGCTCGACGGTCTGTGAGTTGGTGTCACACGGGCTTGGCATTGCCATCGTGGACGAGTTCACCTTGGCCGCCGACCAGTGGCCACGGTTGCGGGTGCTCGACATTGCCGAGCCGACCGTGTTTCAGACCTATATCGCACACCGCAAGGATGTGCCGCTTTCGAGCCACGGCGCGCGATTTGTGACCGCATTGCGCGGTCAAATGGAAACCGCGGCGCGATCGCGACCGCCGCGCAAAAAATAACATCATGTTAAGTTTCGCGCACGTTTTGGTTATTGACCTTGTGCGAGCGGATTTGCAAGGTCGCACGTCGGTAGTGCCAGGCCTGGATGTGGGGGCCGCTCTACCAGAAGCCCGAGCCAACGGGCCGCGTTCTACCAAAGGAGGAACTTCCCATGTTTCGTTCAGGACTTCTTGCATCGGTGATTGTCGCCGGTGTTGGTATGGCCAGCCCGGTTTTCGCACAATCGACCGTCTACATCCCCGCCATTCTCGAACTGTCCGGTGCCGGTGCAGTGTCGGGCACCAATTTCCGTGACGGAATGCTGCTGGCGATCGACGAGATCAATGCCAAAGGCGGCATCTTGGGTCGCAAGATCGAGACGCCGATGCTCGACACCCAGAGCGACGCGGGCATCTCGCGTGCGCAAGTACAAAAGGTGCTCGACAACAAGCCCTTCGTCATTCTCGGCCCAGTCTTTTCGGGTTCCGTGCTGGTCGACATGTTGCTGACCCAGCAAGCCGAGATCCCCGAGATCGTCGGCGGCGAGGCGGCGGCGATCACCCAGAAGGGAAACCCCTACGTTTTCCGCACGTCTTTTGGTCAGCAGTTCAGCATGCCGAAGATCGCGAACTATATGCGTGACGGCGTGAAGGCGAAGACCGTCGGCGTGCTGTGGGTCAACAACGATTTCGGCAAGGGCGGTCGCGACACCTTCGTCAAGGAAATGAACGCGCGTGACATTAAAGTTGTCGCCGATATTTCCACGGAATCGGGACAGGCCGATTTCTCGGCTGATGTCGTCAAACTGAAGGGCGCCAATGCCGATGCGATTTTCGTCTATCTCAACGAAGAAGAGAGCGCGCGTTTCCTTCGGGAAGCGAAAAAGCAAGGCCTCAATAAGCCGTTGATCGGGGAGACCACCTTGCTCGGCCAGAAAGTGATCGACCTCGCGGGCGAAGCGGCGAACGGCGTGCGTGGCCATGTCGGACTGACCGTCGATGCACCGATTCCGGCCGTGCAGGAGTTCGCCGCCAATTTCAAGAAGCGGTTCAACTATGCCTGCGATCACAACGGCATCAAGGGCTACACCGCAGTCTACTTCATCAAGCATGTGACGGAAAAAATCGGCAAGTTCGACAGCAAGGCCTTCGCGCAGGCCGCGCACGGCATCACCATCTCGCCGAAGGACGAACCCGGTATCCTGATGGAAGGCACCTGGGACAATAACGGCGACATCGACCGGATCAGCTTCCTCGGCGAGGTTGTCGACGCGAAGCAGAAGATCGTCGAGACCTTGCCGAAACTCGGCAAGTAATTGTTCAACCGCGCTTCCGCCCGGTGTAACCACCGGGCGGAA
>JANWKN010000233.1 GCA_025451355.1 Pseudolabrys sp.
GTTGGAGGTTCAGAAGCCTTTTGCAATTTCGATTTCAAATCGCGCAGCTTTTGAAAAAGCCTGTCGTGCTTGGTACCGGTGTTGATGAGCTGCCAGAGCCGGTCGTTTGCAGCTAGGAGCTCAGGGGTTTGGCATGGTGCCGATGCTTATGGCTCGCCACGTTTTGCTTATGGCTTGCCACATTCTTCGCTCGCATCGTTACGTTCGACGCGTCGCCCTTCGTCGCGCATGTTCCATCTCAAGAGTCTTTCTGAAGCGGAAGTAGGGGAAGTCACTTCGGGGTGCGCACGGAGCAAGACGCGACGCATGGGAGCCGATTCTTTTCGCAGAAGAAGCAGACTCTTTTCGCGGGACAAAAACAGTCGCTATTCCATGGGCATTTCATGGGCGCGATCACAAGTGCAAAATTCTAAGCTATTGATTTCAATGGTGGGCGCTGTAGGGATTGAACCTACGACCTCTCCCGTGTGAAGGGAACGCTCTCCCGCTGAGCTAAGCGCCCGGCCGTTGCGGACCGCGATATAAAGAATGCCAGCCGGGACGTGTCAAGCGAAGGCGATCGCGATCCCGCTAGTTGCGTGTTTTTGGATCGTCGCTCTGCGACAGACGGGAGGCGTGTGTCTGCAATGCCCGGATGCGATCCGCCAGATTGCTGCTGTCTGACGGCTCCGTGAGCTGGACGTTGGCCGTGCCGACCGTCGGCGCCGCGGGGCTCAATCCGCGTGACGTTTCGGCAGCCAAAAGGGCATCGATCGGCGAATTCGGTCCCTCGAGAGCGGACGCGAGCCTCGCGACCTCCGCCGCGACGTCGTTGATACGTTCGCGGAGAAGCGCATTTTCAACGCGCTCCGACGCCCAGGTCTCTTCCGTTTCGCGCTTGATCGAGCCGAGGTCGCGGGCAAAGCGGTCACGCTCGTCTCTAGCGTGGGCGAGCGTAGCCTGCAGCTGGGCGTTCTCGGTTCTGAGATTTTGCGTTGCCGAGCTCGAACGACCCTCCACCTCGATGATCGCGGCGCGCAGGTCGCTTTCAACCTTGCGTGCGGATTCCAATTCCTGGCGGAGGTGCTTGAGCTCGAATTCGCTCTGATTGAGCAGGCGCGACTGTTCGGTCAGGCGGCTCTCGAGATCCTGTGCGCGTTGTCCCAGGATTTCGGCCTCTTTGGTCTGCACCAACAAATGCTGTTCGAGTTCGGCGACGCGGCGGCCCAGGTTCTCAACTCTCCCGCGCTCTTCGCCCAATACATGCGTCGCGTCCTTCAATTCAAGACGTTCGGCATCGCGGCGATCTTCCACCGTCTTCAATTCGAAGCTGGCACCATCCAGCCGCTCTTTCAACGCGTCCACTTGCGTTTTAAGTGCAATGATCTCGATCTTCTGAGAATCGGCGAGCGTCGATCGCTCGTTCAGCTCTCCCATCAGCTTGGCAAGTTCGGCTTCCTTGTCGGACAAAGCGCGCTGCGCTTCGTGCATCGCGCTCGTTTTGACCAAAAATTCTTCTTCGGTCGCGCGTAATTGGTCGCGCAGATTCTTGTCTCGCGCTTCGAGAGCAAAAATGGTCGCAGTCTTTTCTCCGAGTTCGCCTTTCAGGCGATTGATAGCATCACCTTTCTTACCGAGCTCGGCGAGCTGACTTGTACTTTTGGTCTTGAGTTGCTCGACGCTCATTTCCAGTCGACGTGTCGACATGGCAAATTCGGCGCGCAGCTGATCCTTGTCCGCTTGAATCTCGGCCATCGACAGTGGAGCGGCGGCCTCGAGGCGGCGCATCGTCAGACGTACGGCGCGCGTATGAACAAGAGGAACGACAACGAGTCCGACCAGAGCCGCGACAAGAAATCCTATGCCGAAAAACATGATCGGCTCAATCATGAAACGTACGCCTCCAACTCATCCGCGCGCGGTGAAAATCAGCGAATCTGCGCCAGCCAACCCCAACGGCGGCGGAGGCTATCCTAAACCTGGCGCGGCGTCGCGCTACAAAAAAGTGCGGCGATCAAGTCGAAAATTGAGTGGCGGTCAGAACGGATTCCAGGTCGACCGCGGCGTAAACTTGAGGTAGCCGATATTGGCCCCAAGCCGTAACCCGACGCCCGAACGGATCGGCACCACGATGATATTGCCGGAGGCAAGCGCGGTCATGCCAAACCCGCCGATGAAATAGGCGGACCCATCAATACCGGCAAAACGCTGATAGATCGCGTCCGTGGCCGGCAGGTTGTAAATCAGCATCATCGTACGGGCGCCTTCGCCGCCCGTATCGAAACCGACAGATGGGCCTTCCCAGAATACGCGGCGATCGCCGGCATTCTTCGTGTACAGCTTGCCGTCCCCGTATCGCAGCCCCACGACAAAGGCACCGCTGCCCTCCTGCCCAAGCACATAACCATTCGGCTGGCCCCAGCGGCTGACAGCGGCTTCGACGATCTGCGCGAGGCCGCGCGACACCGTTCCAAAGAACCGATGACCCTCCCGGACCAGTTCACCCGGCGTAAACGAGCCGCTTTGGGGTGGTGGCGGGTTCTGTGCCGCCGCAAATTGCCCGCCGGAGAGCACAAGGGAGATTGTCAGGGCGGCAAGGCGCAAAGTCGCGCGCATTCGTCTGCTCCATAGGATAGTGAGGTCAAATCCCCGGGTTAACCGGATGCTCACGCCCGCGCTAAAGTCGCGACAATAGGCATCATCTATCGTCGCCAAGAACTATGACTGCAGCACGGCAGGAACGGAAGCCGCCCAGGTTGCTTCGGCTGTTGGTCACCGTGGCCCTAGGAATGGGTATTTTTGCACCCTGGGGTTCCCGGGCGGCCACCGACTACCAGGCTGTCAACGTTACGAGCGGTCTCTCCATCAGTGGCTTCGATCCGGTGGCCTATTTTACCGAAGGTAAAGCGTTGTTCGGGAGGCCGGAGCTCGAATTGAATCTGGATGGGGCGGTCTGGCGTTTCAGCAATGAGGGTAATCGCGGGGCCTTCGCAAAACACCCCGAAGTCTATTCACCGCGTTTCGGCGGTTATGACCCGGTCGCCATAGGACGTGGCCGGTCGGTGCCGGGCCATCCCTTATCTGGGTTGTGTCGGGCAGCGGCTCTATCTCTTCTACAGTGAACAGACGCGCGCCTCTTTCCTCGCGGATCCCGGACGTATTATCGATACCGCAGAGCGCAAATGGCCCGAGGTTGCTCGCAACAAACGCCAGCTTACCCGTCCGCCGCTGCAGATCGGCTGGCATCTCCCCAGGCAATGAAAGCCGGCACCCGAAAGTGTTCGGCAACGCGGCCGTACGCTAGGGCCAGGCCCTGCGGGGTTCTCACGACACCGCCGGCGGCGACGACGAGCGCCTGACCGGCGGCCACATCCCATTCGCAGGTCGTTGCGAGTCGTGGATAGACATCCGCTGCGCCCTCCGCGATCTGACAAAACTTGATTGCGGAGCCGCTGGCGCTTCGCTCGATTGGCCCAAGCGAGGCAAGAAAGGCGTCGGTCGCCGTGTCAAAATGTGAGCGACTTACGGCGGCTACGGCTCGTTCCCGCGGCCAAGCCCGGGTGCGGATGGATTGAGCCTGATCGGCGCCGTCCTTCAACAGCCGAAGACGCTCGGCCTTTTCGCCAACAATGCCACGCCAGAGCCGGCCGCGGCCCGGTGCAGCGATGATGCCTGCAATCGGGACTCCGCGCGTGATGATGGCTAGATTGACGGTAAATTCATCGCGGCCGGCAAGGAACTCACGCGTACCGTCGAGGGGATCCACGATCAGGAAACTTCCATCGAGAAGATTGCGGTGCTCGTCTGCGGATTCCTCGGAGACGACCGGAACGTCAGGCAAAAGCCGGGCAACGCCCTGGGCGATTAGCATCTCGGAAGCTTCATCGGCGACTGTGACGGGCGAGCGATCAGCCTTCATCCGCGGCAGCAGCTCTCCCGGTGAAAGCGTGCTGATCTTTGCGCAAGCGCGCGCCACGATCGCGGTCAGATCGTCCAAGATCTCGGCAGCCCTGGCGGGCGGAATTTCGGAAGCCGACGCCAAAGTCCCACGTCCTTTTGTTGCCTTGGCTGTGCTGTAGGTGCGGTGTATCAACCTCGCCACGTCGGCGCGATTATCGCGATTCGCCGATTGCGGCCAGCCTGCATGCCCAGCGGAGACTAGTCTATGTCCGAATCCATCGAAGCGCTCGATCTCGCGGCCCTCCTGTGCTCACGTGTGTGCCATGACCTCATCAGTCCGGTCGGCGCCATTGTGAATGGGATCGAGGTGCTGGAGGAAGAGAAGGACGAGGCGACCAAGGAATTCGCGCTCGACCTCATCAAGAAGAGCGCCGCGACGGCCTCCGCCAAATTGCAGTTTTGCCGCATTGCATTCGGGGCGGCCGGCTCGGCGGGTGCCCAGATCGACCTCGGCGATGCCGAAACCATCGCGCGTGGCTTCCTGGAGGATGACAAAACGAAGATCGCCTGGAATTTGCCGCGCGCCCTATTGGCGAAAAACCTGGTCAAATTGCTGCTGAATATGCTCATCATCGCCGGTCAGGCGATCCCGCGCGGCGGCAAGATAACGGTCGATCCGATAGGGACTGGCGACAGCGTCGGCTTCAAGGTCTCGGCCACCGGCGTCAATGCCAAGATTCAGCCGGCGGTGACTTCTCTGCTGACGGGCGAACTGAGCGGGGACAATATCGACGCACATCGAATCCAACCGTTCTATGCCGGCCTTCTGGCTAAGGCCTGCGGGATCAAAGCGACGGTGACGGCGGACGGAGAGACTGTCGTGATCGCCGCGCAATAGGTACGTGGCAGACCCTTCCCGCCAGTTAATGAGCGGTAACCAGCTATGCGCTGGAAATCCCTGATTTTATTGCCTCGATGATGGGTCGCGCCCTCCGGGGTAACGCCCGGGGTAACACTTTCAAAAGGCCCGCATTCGGCCAGAGAAGGCCGTGGGTGCGCCGCTCGGGCAATATTAATTCGGCAAGTACCAGCGGCCCTTGTGAATGTCGAACTTGACGAGGCCCTCGTCGCGCATCTTAAGGAGCTTTTGTTGCAGCTCCTCTAAGGAGCCCGACGGGTTGACCACCATCAATATCGAATACAGCTTGCGGGGCTTGTCTAGCGCTGCGAGAATTTTCTCCGTCGTCATCCCGTCATATCCTGCTTGATCTGGCCGTGCTGGTCTTCATAGATACTAGCGCACCTTGCAGCCCTATGGGCCTCTTACCGGGCAGCAGTCGGGGTAACAAAGAAAAAGCCGCCCCCATTGCTGAGGGCGGCCCTTACTTGTCTATTCCTAAGCGTCGCTTGGCCTCACTGCGGTAGTTCAACCGGGAAGCTTTTCATTCCGCTGGGCAGCGCTACGGAGATGCTAGTCGCGGGTGCAGCGTAGTGGTTTCGCGTTACATCCGTTTTGCTCCAACCGGCGATAACCTCGACCGCAGTGGCGACGAGCAGAGCGGCAACGACGATCACGGAGAGTATGTGACGCATGGCAACCCCTCTTTGTTCATCTTAGGATAGTGCCGATTACACCAATGCTTTCTGTGACGGCCGTCACAAAATTCCTTTTTTTTGTGGACACAACACCCCACGGTTACTAATGCCCCGCGACGGCGCAATTA
>JANWKN010000234.1 GCA_025451355.1 Pseudolabrys sp.
AAAGCCCCAAAAGTCTTGCGCATGTTTCTCCTCCAGATTTTTGTGTTCGCGCGGTATCCCGCGTCGTCCGGCGATACAAAGCCGGAAAGCGCGATTTTGCCTGATCATACCCATAAAAACAACGAAGTGAGACCTGTAATCAGGCTTCCTTCGCGAGCGAAAACCGGCTTTGACCCCGGCAAATGGCCATGACTTATTGCGCTTCCGCGCGATACCTTCGGCCTCCATAACCATGGTTAAATTCGTCGTCGAGTATGGCAAAGACAGCGAACCGTTCGCAGCCGACGGCCGGCTGGATGGTCCGGCTTTTCATCGCAATCATGACCCGATCTGGTCCACATTGTCGGATTTCCTGTCGACGCAAACCGGCGACGTGCTGGAGATCGGCAGCGGGACCGGCCAGCATGTGACGGAGTTTGCGCGTCGCGCAGCGCATCTCAATTGGTGGCCGAGCGACATACGCGACCCCCATTTGAAAAGTATCGCCGCCTGGCGCGTGCACGCGCGCCTTGGAAATCTGCGGGCGCCGCAACGCATCGACCTGTCGGATCCGGATTGGACCTGGAGCGGCGGCGACGGCAGGCAACTGGCGGCATTGCTCTGTGTCAATGTGCTGCACATTTCTCCCTGGTCTGTGTCGCGGAATTTGATAAGCGGGGCCGGTAGACTATTGAAAGAGAACGGTCGCTTGTTCGTCTACGGACCGTTCAAACGTGCCGGCGCCCATACGGCGCCGAGCAACGCCCAATTTGACGCTTCACTGTGGGAGCGCAATGCGGAATGGGGCGTGCGAGACGTTGACGATCTCAACATCCTGGCGCAAGACGCGGGGCTGACAGCAGCCGAAATCACGCCAATGCCGGCCAACAACCTCATACTGGCTTTCGCACGCATGCTTCGGCAGAATTGATCCAACGACACAAAAGAACGAACCATGGCATCCGAACCGATCCACGACATCGCTCACCTCGGCCACGTCGAGCTTCTGACTCCCAAATTCGAGGAAAGCCGCAGGTTTTTCATCGACGTCATGGGTATGACGCAGAGCGGCGAAAAGGGCGATAGCGTTTACCTGCGGGGCTGGGACGACTATGAGCGTTACTCGCTCAAGCTCACCGCCGCGAAATCATCCGGGCTCGGTCACGCCGCGTTCCGGACGCGCTCACCTCAGGCACTGGAGCGGCGAGCGGCTGCACTGAAGGGCTCCGGTTTCGATATCGGGTGGAGTGATGGCGATATTGGTCACGGCAAGACATTTCAGTTCAAGGATCCCGACGGCCACAGATTCGAGATCTACTACGACACCGAATGGTACGAAGCTCCGCCCGAACTCAAACCAGCGCTCAAGAACCAGGCGCAACGTTACCCGGCGCGCGGCATAAACGTGCGACGCATCGACCATTTCAACGGTCTTGCCGTTGACATCAAAGCCAACCGCGAATTTTTCCAGAACTATCTCGGTTTCATGCTGACCGAGCAGATTGTGCTCGACGACGGCACCGAGGCCGGGATGTGGATGACCGCGACAAACAAAAGTTATGACTTTGCCTACACGCGCGATCACACTGGCACCAAGGGACGTCTGCACCACGTCACCTTCGCGCTTGACGCGCGCGAGGATGTCCTGCGCGCCGCTGACGTCTTTCTTGAAAATGGCGTCTATATCGAAACCGGACCGCACAAACATGCGATCCAGCAGACCTTCTTTCTTTATGTGTACGAGCCCGGCGGAAATCGGGTTGAGGTGTCCTGCGCAGGCGCGCGGCTTGTCCTTGCACCGGACTGGAAGCCGATCACCTGGACCGAAGCGGAGCGCAAGAAGGGGCAGGCCTGGGGGTTACAAACGATAAAATCATTCCACACCAAGGGAACGCCGCCGATCGCCGGCGTGCCGGATTCGTGAGCGCGACCATTCATGACCCGCCGTAACACACCGCGCATTTCATTCATTGGCTTTGGCGAGGCGGGCCAGGCGATCGCTTCAGGCCTGCGCGAAACCGGCATCGAGCGTATCGTCGCCTGGGACATCCTTTTTCCGCAACAAACGGGCGCAAAACTGAAAGAGGCGGCGGAAAGTCTGGGCGTGCGCATGGCGTCGTCGGCGCGCGACGCTGTCCGCGAAACGGATGTCATCCTATCGGCGGTCACTGCGGCTTCGAGCCTGGACGCCGCACATTCGGTCGCGCCACATCTCACCGGCAATCCCTACTATCTCGATATCAATTCGGTATCGCCCGGCCGCAAACAGGAGACAGCCGGGCTCTTAGGCGATCGTGCCCACTACATCGATGTCGCCGTCATAGCGGCGATTTACCCAGCCCGGCACCGCACACCTTTGTTGCTGTCTGGACCGCACGCCGAAGAAATTGCACCACTGCTGCACGAACTGGACATGCAATTCTCGGTCGTTAGTCCGCAAGTCGGATCGGCGGCGGCCATCAAGATGATCCGCAGCGTCATGATCAAGGGCATGGAGGCGCTCACGCTCGAGTGTTTTCTTGCCGCTGCTCGCGCCGGCGTACTGGAGGAAGTGACGACCTCTTTGAAGAACAACTATCCAACCCTCGATTGGATGAAGATCGCCGACTACAATCTTGAGCGCATGGCAAGCCACGGTGAGCGTCGCGCCGCGGAAATGGAAGAATCCGCCGCCACCTTGCGCGAACTCGGACTCGACCCGCTGATGGTTGAGTCCACCGTCAAGCGTCAGCGCGAGATGGGCTCGATCGGAAAGCAAGAACCCGTACGCAAAACATTGAAATCAGGCAGCGCAGCTATTTTGAGTGCCATCAATTCCGTTTCCGATCGTCGGCACTGATCTGCCACCACATAAACGCACGTTCAGATTGAAAGCGGCAATCTCGCGCGCAAAATTCTTGTCATGACGACGTCTCCGCTCCTACTATGTTTCGTCTATTTTTTGGGAGGAGCGACATGAAGATCAGAAAACTTGCTTACGCCACGTTCGTGGGACTGGCCGCAGTTGCATTCGTAATTGGTTCGGCTGTGCCCAGCGAAGCAGCCAAGAAGAAGAAGGCAGCGGCTGCGGCGTCGGCAGCGCCGGCGCAGCAGTGGCCGACGTGCTGGGGAGCGCCCTATGCACCAGTCTGCGCGACCAAGGGCAGCCAGAATTTCAGCTACATCAATGCCTGTTATGCCATGAAAGATGGCGCCTCTAAAGCCAAGGCCGGCGGCTGCAAGGTGGCCAAGGCTAGTGGCAAGAAGAAAAAGGCCTAAATTCTTCGCTAAGGCAAACGAACGGGCCGCTGCAAGCAGCGGCCCGTTCACGTTTTTTAGCGCGTAATCGTCTAGATTTACTTTTTGCGCGGCGGGATCTGCAGCAATTCGGCAATCTGCTCCTGGGTTAGCGGCTTTTCCAGAAACTTCAGCTGCACCGCGTCGCGGATCGCTCCATCGAGATCGGCAAACTTGTCGGTCTGCATCGTTTCTTTCGGCTGAAACTTGTCCATCGACTCTTTCAGCAAGTCGACCGGCTGATTCATTTTCTTTGAATACATCTCGAGCGCCTGAGGATCGGAGTACATCCAATCCACGGCCTCGCGATAGGCATCCATGAAGCGCATGATCGCGTCACGCTTTGTCTTGAGCGAGTCGGCATTTACGATGAGTGTTCTCACGGTCTGCCCACGCAACGAAGGGACGTCGCTGCCGCGGGCCAAAATACGGATCTTCCCTTCCCTGATCTCGCGCAGCCCGAATGGCGGCGCCGCCCAGCCTATGTCGACCTGGCCGGACATGACCGCAGTTAGTGTGGCGGCGGGGCCGCCAGTCGCCGTGGGCTTGGCTTTCGCGCCAAGTTCGCTGATGAACGCGACCACGATGTTGTTCGAGCTCGAACCATTGGTCGAATAAGCGATCGTGTTCTCGGCGATGGCATCCTTCAGGCTCTGGAGTTTCGAATCTGCCTTGACGTACCAGTAAAGATCGCCAGTGCCTGTGAAGGCGGGCGCAAGAATACGGACCGGCGCTCCCTTGGAAAAGGCGCGCATCACGCCGGCTGCGCCGACACCCGCGCCGATATCCGCACCGCCCGAGATCACCGCCTGAATGGTCTCTCCGGCTCCTTGCGTGCCGGTATTTTCAAGTACCACGCCGTGCTTCTTGAAGATGCCGGCATCCTGCCCGAGCGTCGGCGCCTGGTTTTCCCAGTTGTTGATTTGCCCAATGACGACCTTGAGCGTGTCCTCGGCGCAAGCAAGACCTCCGCTCAAAGCAAGCAGCACCGCAATGCCGAGCGCACCAACAATATTCTTGAGTCTATTCATGCGATTTCCTCCCTTATTGTTCTACGGTATCGCCCCGGCTGACCTTCAATTCAATACTGTATCAGCGTCGGCGTTTTGCCGCTCTTTTCGGCTTAGCTTTCGTGCGCGCGCGCTTCGCCTTCACGCGGGCGGCCGCGGCCTTCTTCGCACCAGTTGCCGGAGTCGCGGTCTTATTGGCCACACGCATCGACCAATACTCCCATGACCGTATTAGGCCCGTGGTCTTGCCACTGATCTGGCCGGCCAACTTGGTTTCGCCCGCTGAAAGGGTAGCTATGTTGGACCCGACGGTCATGGCTCGTACTTGGTACTCGGCGTTTCTCGCGGAGAAAACCGAGCGGAACACGCAGTCGCGAACATTGGTGCCGGCAACCGTGACCCCATGTCGCATCATCAGCACCATCCAATGCTTGCCCAATGCGCGAGCCAGCGAAGCACCCTCCTCCGGCCTGACCACCAGCATGTTGGTGTCGCCGAATTCGTCGCGCTGATCCCAGAAAGGCGGCCGTACGCCGCCGACGGCCCCGAGATGAAAGATGGGCATGTAGTCCGTGCCGGTCGCGAGCAAAGGCATGAACGCCGGGCAATGGTGATGGCAGACCGAATTCACTTCCGGCCGGGCTTTGTAAATTTCACCGTGAATCACGCGTTCGGAATATTGCCCGACACCCGGATCGCGCAGCGGCTGCGATTCGAGATCGTATTCGATGAAATCATCCGGAGTCACCAGCTCTGGCGCGCGCGAGCGTGACAATAGATAGCGGCGCGGGTCGTCCGGGTGGCGCATGCTGACGTGGCCGAAGGCATCGATAATGCCCTCGTTGGCAACAATCTGATTGGCAAGCGCAAGCTCCTGGCGGGCTTCGGCAAGTGTGTTCGGCACAGAGGTTTCCTCTTAAAAGCGACTGACTGGCCCACATTATAGGACAACACGAGCGTCGGACTAGCATGCCCAGAGCTTGACAGATTGCGTCGGTTGGAGAGGCTTCCTGCCACATGGCTGCAGCCGCTCAGATCGTTATCGACCGCGTGAACCACCTTTATCGCCCGCCGCGCGGACGTGTGGTGCTGGCGCTCGATCAAGTGTCGCTTGAGGTCGCCAATCGGGAATTTGTCGCTCTGCTCGGGCCTTCCGGTTGCGGCAAGTCAACACTGCTCTACCTGATCGGTGGCTTTTTGCCGGTGGAAACCGGCGCAATCCTGATCGATGGTCAGAACGTCTCGGGTCCAGGTCCCGACCGCGGCATCGTGTTTCAGCATTTCGCCCTGTTCCCATGGAAAACTGTTCGCGGCAACATTCTCTATGGCCTCGAGCGACAGGGCATGCCGAAGGAAGAGCGCGAGAAGCGCGCATCGGACTTCATCAACCTGGTGGGCCTCACCGGATTTGAGGACAGCTATCCATCGCAACTGTCCGGCGGCATGAAACAACGCACGGCTATCGCCCGGACTTTGGCTTTCGATCCTAAGATACTTCTTATGGACGAACCTTTCGGTGCGCTCGATGCACAAACGCGAGGCCTGATGCAGAGCGAACTGTTGCGTATCTGGCAACGCACGCCCAAGACCGTGATATTCGTGACGCACGACGTGCAGGAAGCGGTTTATCTCGCTGATCGCGTTGCGGTCATGTCTGCACGACCGGGCCGCATCAAGACCATTGTCGATACGAAGTTCGACAAGAACGACCCGGACATCTTCAAGAACAAGTTCTTCGTCGAGAAAGTCGATGAAATCTGGAATCTGGTGAAAGAAGAAGCCATCAAGGCACAAGGCAGGCGGTCATCGCCGGACGCATAAAGCCATGAAGCACTTCTTTATACGATACTTTCCGCTGTTGCTGCTCGCGATCGCTTGGGAGTTGATCGCGCGGCTTGAACTCGTCTCGACGAGTGCGCTGCCGCCTCTGTCCGATGTGATCGTCGCCGGGGTCGACATGATCAAAGACGGCGAACTCGTCAGCAACGGTGCCGCCTCCATGTACCGCGCCGGTGTCGGACTGGCGCTGGCAATATTGATCGGCGGAATTCTTGGCATCGCGATGGCGTGGTGGAAGCCTGTGAATGTTCTCCTCGTCCCGCTTGTTGAGATTTTCTATCCGCTGCCAAAGTCGGCGCTCATCCCTGTGACCGTGATCTGGCTTGGCTTTGGCGATGGCTCGAAAATCCTGCTGATCTTTCTCGGCTGCATGCTGCCCGTAACAATCGGGGCCTTTAACGGGGCCCGTTCCAGTGAGCAGGTGCTGGTCTGGTCCGCGCGCAGCATGGGCGCCAGCCGACTTCGAATGCTGTGGGACGTTGTGTTGCCGAGCGCCATGCCGGAGCTGCTCAACGGCATCCGGACCGCATTAGCTTTGTCCTTTATCCTACTGGTCTCATCCGAACTAATCGTGGCGCAAAAGGGTTTCGGCTATCTGATCGGGTCTCTGGGCGCCAACGGAACCTACGATGCGATGTATGCGGTCGTGCTTACCGTAGCTTTTCTCGGGTTCGCCGCCGATCGCCTTTATCTCAATATAACCAAACGGACGCTCGCATGGCGCGACTAGTCCAGACCGTGTCCGGCAGCGGCGAACCGCCGAATGGCGCGCCCGAAAAGGCGGTGCGTTTCGTCTACCCACTGGTCTGGGGCTTTGCCCGCATATTCTCTGTCGTTGCGTTGGCGGTCGCGTGGGAAGCGCTGGCAAGAAGCGGAACGTTCACGCCGTTTCAGCTGCCTGCACTCAGCGCTGTGCTCGAACGTATCTGGAGCGACGCTGTTTCGGGCGATCTCTGGATCAACACCGCGCTGACGCTTTATCGCGCGTTGACAGCATTCGCAATTTGCACGGTCGGTGGCGTGATCATCGGCATGGCCATGTCACGCAACGCTTTTGCGTACTGGTTTTTCGATCCGATCGTATCGGTCGGGTTCCCGATGCCGAAGATCGCGTTCCTGCCCGTGGTGATACTCTGGCTCGGTGTGTACGACCTTTCGAAGATCACCATCGTCGTCATCGACGCCATCTTCCCCGTCATTGCAGCAACCGTGATCGCAATCCAGGGAGTCGAACGCGAATTGATCTGGTCGGCCCGTAATATGGGAGCGACCAATCGCGAGCTTCTGCACCAGATCATCCTTCCTGCCGCCCTCCCCCAAATCCTAACAGGGCTGCAGGTGGCACTGCCGCTGTCGCTGATCGTCGCCGTGGTCGCGGAAATGCTGATGGGGGGGTACGGCCTTGGCGGCGCCATGATGACGGCGTCGCGCTTTGCCAATTCCACCAGCGTATTCGCTGGCATCGTGGAAATTGCAGTCGTCGGTTATGCCCTGGTCAAGGCAATGGCCTTGATCAGGCGCAGGCTTCTGATTTGGCACCAAGAGTCGACGTACGAATTCGCATAAAGATGTGAAAAACCGCGCGACGTTTTTGCAAAAACCCCTGCAAATGTTAGCCTGCCGTTAGCCGGGTTTGTCCGGCACAGCGACGAAGAACTGAAATCCATTGAGATTAAGCGAGATTACAGCAACGATTTTGTGCTGATGTTTCTCGCCATGCATCTGGAGACGATGGAGCGATGCGCACAACTTGAATCGCGATGCAAACAATTAGAGGCGCGGAAGCGATGACACGAGACGAAGCAACGCTCCTGCTTAAGACGATTGGCCGTTTCGTCGGCGCACAGGTCAAACCGTTGCAAGCGGAAATCGCAAACACTCAAAGCGCGTATCGCAGAACTGGACAGCGGCATCAAATATGTCGGGACCTACCAACGCGCTGCCGAATATCGCAGAGGCGACGTGACAAACCACGAGGGTGGAATGTGGGTTGCAACATGCGCGGTGCCGCCGCACGAAGTGCCGGGCAAATCGGTCTGCTGGCAGTTGTCAGTCAAGTCTTATAGCGAGAGGCGCGGCAATGCAGCTGCATGAGGCCAGCTTCGCGGTCATGGATTGGATTCTGCACATCGCCGCGACCGAGGGCCGTATGCCGAACATCGGCGTTCATTCCATTGCTGGCTGTGGCCAAGGCCAAGTGTCGGTGTGGCTTGAACTTGATGATCCTAACGCGAACGAAGGCATGGGCATCATTGCCTGCCATTTAGATGCAAGCGCGGTTGCAGGCTTGGATCGCCATGACAGTCTTGCGGTGTCGATGGGACAAGGCGGCACGATTTCCATTGAGAGTTGCATCGGCTTGATACGAAACCTCTCTGGGCCATGACGATACAGGCGAGGTGAGCGGTTGGCTCGAATGGACGGCGAACTATTGTCATGGACACACATCCAAATTATCGCGGCACCGTTCTCGGTCTGGTCATCATAATCGTCGTGTGCGGTT
>JANWKN010000235.1 GCA_025451355.1 Pseudolabrys sp.
CCGCTAAGTGCCAAAAGCGGACAGCGAGGAGATGTCCGGTTGTGCTGCTACTGCTGGCGAGCGCGTCGCTTCGCGGAGCGTCTGGGTTCTGCAGCGTTCGCGGCATAGTACGGATTGGGATTGCAAAACCCACGATTGCCCGCCAGCACATTCGGCCGACATTGCTCTATTGAGCTATATCGACAGTCCCAATAGACACTATCTTCGCCAATCGTAATCACTGCACACCAGGGAGCCTCCGCTTTTGCTGGCTGTAGACCGGCGAGCCCGATAGCAAGAGCGGCGATGGTAGCTAAAATCAAGCGCGTCATCGTGGCCTCCATGCTCGATGTCGATAAGAACACCGAACGACCTGTCACTATTCGCCGCCGCAACAGCCTTACACGCTATATCTGTTTTACCTCCGAAAGCGGACATTGATGGCTGGCCTCGGAATGTCCGCTAAGGGCCAATAGCGGACACGGCAGCGTCTTCTTCCGTTTTATTTTTGCGCTGATGCAGGCCGCCTGGCACTGCCGACAGATTTCAAACCAAAGCGAGCTTAGAGATGAGGGACACTGTCAAAGTCCATGTCCAATTCATATTTTCGCAGAAGCGGGCCGGATTTTGTTCGGTCGCGCTAGATCTCGCGCAATTCACGAAAGAAATCTTCAAACCCCGCTGGCGAAATCATTTCAATAAATTCGCATGGGGTATCGCCCGCATTCCAGGCCGCATGCCACTGATTGCGCGGTTTGAACGCCCATGTACCCGGCCGAAACACAGAGCCGATCTAGATTATTTAACGATCGGTGCGCCGCTGCGCAAAAATTTCGGTAATAAAGCCATTTGCGTTCAACAATTCCCGCACAGAGCCGAGGATATTGGGGTCGTCATCGACGACCGCCACTGTTATTTGTCGTTTATGCATGACCTATTCCTGATCTATGTGGCTGATGGTCCCTTGGAAAACGCTTTTAAATCGACGGGTGAAAGCGCGAAACGCGTGCGCCGTTCAAAGCGGGAAGCGGCCCCGGCCGCAGCGGTTAAAAGGGAAGAAACCGTTCGGCTACCACGACGGAGTGCTAACGGCCGCAGCGAGTAGCGCCTCAGCTCATCGCTCAGTGCCACCTGATGAACTCCCCTGGATCTGGCCCGTGGCCGCTGGTGCGTTGACTGGCGCTGGGGAATTCTTGGCGGCAAACGCCAAGACAAACCTGATCCCCCGATGCTTTAAGCAAGCGAAAAAACAAATAACGCCTTTTAGTGATGGCCAGCACAGCGGCCAAAACCGGCCCCACAGATTCTCAACACCAGACTTGGTTCGGGGCTCTTCGTCGTTGCCATCGAATTGGATTTTCAGAGATGCCACTCGCTGCTCGCCTTTTCATTGTTCTCGTGTTCATTCTGGCTGTGATTGGATTCTGGCGTTTTCCCCGGTCGGATGGCCTGGCCCGCTCATCCATTAAGCTCGCAATCACCGCCGACTGCCCAAAGAAAATTGCACACAACATGAATGATCAGTGCGGTGCGCGGTTCGCATCTCTAACTTGCCGCAACGCACCCGCCATTGAAGCGAGGGATGTGCGGGTATGACCAACAAGAACACAAGAAATTTCACGTCGTCAGATGAGGCGCTGATCTTGCAGCAACCGTTCACTGGCATCGGCCTCAAGACACTGGCAAAAAGGACACGTGCCAGCCAAGAGATGATTATATGTGGGGCTGGCGAACTTGGCGTTTCGCTCGCCATCAGTGATGATTATGACGGGGCACGGGCACTCCGTTGCAGCGATAAACTCGTCGACCCGCTACTTGTACGGCTGAAGCAGGTACACGGCGACCAGAAGTAAACCACATGTTCGCTTTCGCGTTATTCGGTTTGGCACACACTCACCGGGAAAAATCGGGATTGCCACGCATGCGGCGGGCGTTAACCGTTCGTTAGGAATTTCCACCGGAAGCTAATGGTGCCCTCAAAGGGGACGCACCGATGATTCTGACTGTGGTCGAATTGATAGCTATGTTGGCCGTACTCGGGCTTGCCTTTGTACTCGGGCGAATGTGGGAAATTCGGCAACAGGAGATTCGGCGGGATCATGAAGGGGACGGCTTCAGGATACCGACAGCGCACATTCCCCAGCATTAGGTTGCCGTCAGTGCATCGTTGCTGATGGATCGAGTTCAAATAAAAATTTCGGCTCGGCATGTCGGCCTTGCAGTCATTCGTGTAGGCCCAAGGTTGTAAGGGGATGATGAAAATTGTCTGG
Source organism: Pseudolabrys sp. (assembly GCA_025451355.1). GTDB lineage: Bacteria > Pseudomonadota > Alphaproteobacteria > Rhizobiales > Xanthobacteraceae > Pseudolabrys. The sequence continues at coordinate 2,250 of JANWKN010000235.1, forward strand.
GCGGGCTCAGCACTCGCAACGCTTTTCTTGGTGTTGTTGTTGAGCACGGAAATCATCAAGCGCGGTCGACTGGAGAAAGCCTTCAGTTAACTTGACGCCTATCGAAAGAAGGATTTCGGCAACCGCTTGCTTCAAAGATGCACCGGACGTCTGCTACTTAATGCGTATGGGCACAGCCACCCGAACCAGACGGAAGGTATCGGCTCACGAACTCCCCATAACGCGGTTGAACTCTTCTGCCCTATCCCAAGCGATCCGATACTGCCGCACTCCAAAATCACACACGTTGAGATTCGGGGCAAGGCAAGCCTTTGCCGCGTGCCGCCCGACAGGAGCTGTTTTGTCATCCTCGCATTTATCTGCGTGAGTTTCGCAAACAGCGCGGACAGCAAATGCACAGATTTTAAGAAAATCGGGGCCAGCGGAGACAATTACGTGATCGAGTTCAAGGACGGCGAACTCTGGCCGTGGCTGTTGTATCCATTCGGGTATCCCTATGTTCACGTACGCCTTACGCCTCCTTCTTTGGACGGCGACACAAGCACACTCCGTGGGATCACCGTCAGCGGGATACGATAGCCACGATTAATGAAGCCTCCTTACAACTTGTTCGGAATTTCACAAAAATTTTGCGAGGGTGGTCTGAAAACATCTCAGGAGCGAAGTTTTGGCCCTGGGGGGCTCTAGACGCTCAGGCGCCTAAGGCTCGGCGATCGTCGACCACGGCCACATCAGGCTCGAGGTCGAGGCCACGCTACTGATCAACGCCTCGAGAGCTGATCAACGGTGCGCTCGTTTAACACGCGCCCCTGCATCCCTTAGTTGGTTCGTCGCTTCATTCAATTTCCGCAGAGCCGTCGTCACGGCTTTGTCCTGGTCCAACAGAAGCCGCAACCGCCGACGTTCTCGCCAGATGTCCATGAACGCGCCCCACATTCTCATGAACCAAGTAAGGGTTTTATCCACGCTGTCGCCCTGATTCGTTTTCGAGGACACGTGATAATATCAAGTGCAGCGCCCCGTTAGCGGTAATACGATCACACCGGCAAGAAAGATTCAAAATCATCGCAAACAACGAATTAAACCTGCGTTGATTGTGCTCGGTGACTGGTCACTTCTATTCTGTGATCAGTGTTATACTCACAGACGGGGGATCTGCAATGAAACCGGCCAGGCTGAAGCTTGTCGATCGCACTGATATGCGACCAGTCACCTCAACCGGGCGCTCAGCAAACAAGACCTACCGAACGCGTGAGCACCTCACCGAAGCCGAGATTCCGGATTCGTTCACGATGTGCCAGTCGGTGGAAACCAACATGTCGTTAATCTGGCAGACGTGACTTTTGATGCGGTCGCGTGCCGTCATTTTTGAAACGCCCGGATAGAAAATCCAAGAGAGTGCTTCGATATCAATGCCGCCCCGACCCCTCATCATCTGTTCGCTCATGTCGAGAATTTCTGCTTTTTTTAGCGACAACTTTACGCCAAAGCTCATTAGCATCGTCTGTCCACATTAAGGACAAGTGGTCATGCCGCGCGCTCCACGCGCTCGGCGTTTGCAATTGCTCTCAAGTCGCGCTGACTGCACAGGTTGGCGGAGAGGGAGGGATTCGAACCCCCGATACCCTTGCGAGTATGCCGCATTTCGAGTGCGGTGCTTTCAACCACTCAGCCACCTCTCCGGAACCTAAACGGGCCATAAAAAGCGCGAATAGACGGGCGCTATCTAACCAAGCGCGCCAAGACAGACAAGGGTCGCACAGCGTATATTGCGTCGCTCGATAGAACCCGGTCACCACCCGGCCCACGCGATGCATGACAAGCTGAAATTCGACCCCATACGGAGCGAACTGCACGGTGTCCTCATGACGCTGGGCCTGGTCGCGGCCCTCACCGCGGTGCTGTTCGCGCTGGTCTGGGAGGTCGGCCTGGCCCATGGCTCCGTGGTCTACCTGATCCCGGTGGTGATCGCCGCGACACGGTGGGGCATCGTATCGGCGGTCGTTGCCGCGATTTGCGGCGTGCTTGCCTCCGCCTTTTTCTTCTATCCGCCGCTCTACAGCTTCCGCATCAAGGATCCGCAGGAAGTCATCGACCTGATTCTCTTTATCTTTGTGGCCGTCGCCGTGAGCCAACTTGCCACTCGCCTCAAGCGTCAACTGGAGATGGCGCGGCAGCGCGAGATCGACCTGCGCGATCTTTATGCCTTTTCGCGGCGTCTGGCTGTCGCCTTCGACGTTTCCGACATTCACGCGGCAATCGAAGACCACCTTGCCAGCGTCATGCAGCGCAATGTCGTGCTGTTTCCCAGCGCGCGCGAAGCATCGAACAGCAGCGGACGACGTGCCGGCGTGACCGTGCCTGAACTGGTACTCAGCGAGGCCGCCGAGGTTGCGTCGGGTCACCGCGATACCACGGCCGGCGCTACGGTGACGGCAGCCAGCGGCGAAATCTGGCTGGTGCGCGCGGTGTCGCCGAAAAGTCCCGAGTTTGGAGTGATTGCGATCAATCTCGGACGCGAGTCGAAAGAACGTTCCGACGAGCTGCGTGTGCGCGTCGATGCTGTCCTGGCCGATGCAACCGCAACGCTCGAACGGCTTGGCGTCGCCCACGCCATCAGCGAGGCGCGCATGCGTTCGCAGACTGACCAGTTGCGCGAGGCGCTCATTGGATCCGTGAGTCATGAGCTGCGGACACCGCTCGCCTCGATTCTCGGCGCCGCGACAGTGCTCAGCGCGGCACCCGCGCTCCGGAATGAGAAGAAACTGACGGCGCTCGTTCACGACGTCCGCGACGAAGCCGAGCGGCTCAACAACGATATTCAAAACCTGCTGGATGCCACCCGCATCAGCAGCGACGGCGTAAAACCGCACGTCGAATGGGCCGATCCGGCCGACATCATCAATTCGGCGGCGGAACGTTGCCGCCACCGCCTGGCCGATCGCCACCTCATCGTCGATCTGCCCGCCGACCTGCCCTTGATCCATGTCGATCCGGTTCTGGTGCAGCAGGCGCTGATCCAGATTTTCGACAACGCGGTGAAATATTCCTTGTCCGGCTCGCAGATCGCGGTCAATGCGCATACGCATGATGGCCACCTGATTATCGGCGTCACCGATCAGGGCGCCGGTCTGACGATCGCGGAAAAAACGAAAATCTGGGGTCGCTTTGCGCGCGGCGAGCGCCACGCCGCGACCACAAGCGGATCGGGGCTCGGTTTGTGGATCGCCAATGCTTTCGTCGCCGCCAATGCCGGCAAGGTCACTGCCGTCAGCGAGGGCCCAGGCCTCGGTACGACAGTGGCGATTGAACTGCCCGTGACACAAGCCGCCGTTCCACAACTTGAAAGCGACACCGATGAGTGAGCCATCTCCAATCGTGCTCGTCATAGATGACGAGATTCAAATCCGCCGGTTTCTGCGCACCGGATTCGAGCTCAATGGTTTCGTCGTGCACGAAGCCGGCACGGGCACCGAAGCGATCCGCTCGGCGACGTTGCGGCCGATCGATCTGGTGATCGTCGACCTCGGGCTGCCGGATATGGATGGTGCCGACGTCGTCGAGCGCATTCGTTCGTGGTCGAGCGTCCCTATCATCGTCCTCTCGGTGCGCTCGAACGAAGCTGAGAAGGTTCACCTTCTCGAGCTCGGCGCTGACGACTACGTGGTGAAGCCGTTCGGCATGGCCGAGCTGCTCGCCCGCGTGCGCGTGGCGCTGCGGCGGCAAATGCGCGCCGTCTCCGGCGAGCCCACCGTCAAGGCCGGTCCCCTCACCATCGATCTCGCCGCACGGGCCGTCTTGCTCAACGACAAGCGCCTGACGCTGACGCCGAAGGAATACCGGTTGCTGCAGGTTCTGGCCCAGCACGCGGGCAACGTGGTCACGCACCAGCACCTGCTCAAGGAAGTCTGGGGCTCGATCCACGTGCACGACACACATTACCTGCGCATCTTCGTCCGCAAGCTGCGGCAGAAGATCGAGCCGCACCCGGACTCGCCGAAAATCCTCGTGACCGAGTTGGGCGTCGGCTACCGGCTGGTGCAGTCGGGTAACGAACTCGATGCTCCCGCCTGGCCGGAATCGGCGCCGGCCAAAAGCGAGACCTGATCGCCTCCCATTAACGCTGTTTCGCCCTCCGGTAGCGGGCGACCATGACGGGCGGGGTTTCTTGACAGAGCGGGCTTTTCCCCGCCATAAGCATGGCGCGCGGGCCCTCGGGTCCGCGCGGTTTTTCGAGGGCGAACTAAGCCCTTAAAAACAAACAATAAACCGACTGAAAGAAGCCGGTCCGGAACAGTCCGAGCGCCGGGATCGAACACGAGGACGAAAGATGTTCGCAGTCATCAGAACTGGCGGCAAACAATACCGGGTCGCCGCCGAAGATGTGATCCGGATCGACCGGGTGAATGGCAACCCGGGCGAGATCGTCGAGTTCGGCGATGTGCTGGTCGTTGGCGGCGACACGCCGCAACTCGGCACGCCGACCGTCTCGGGCGCGACTGTTGCCGGCGAATTGCTCCAGCACACGCGCGGCGACAAGGTGATCGCCTTCAAGAAGCGCCGGCGCAAGAATTCGCGTCGCAAGCGCGGCTACCGGCATGAATTTTCGGTGGTTCGCATCACCGAAATTCTGACCGACGGCGCGAAACCGTCGAAGACGGCGACACCGCGGCTCAAGCGCGAGCCGAAGCCAAAGGCCGAGGCAGAAGCTGCACCGGCGGCCGAAGCCAAATCGGCCAAAACCAGGGCGAAGAAACCGGCCAAAACGCGCGCAAAAAAGCCCGCGAAGACCGCCACAAAGAGCAAGAAGAAGTGAGATGATTCCGTCACGGAATCAGTGTACAGAGTAAGAGAATTCGAGAGACCACTATGGCGCACAAGAAAGCAGGCGGATCTTCACGAAACGGCCGCGACTCCGCGGGCCGGCGGCTCGGCTTGAAGTCGACCGGCAGCGAAATCGTGCTCGCCGGCAATATCCTTGCGCGCCAGCGCGGTACCAAATGGCACGCCGGCCGCAATGTCGGTACCGGCAAGGATCACACGCTGTTCGCGCTCATTGATGGAAAGGTTCAGTTCGCAACGAAAGCTAAAGGCCGCACCTACGTATCGATTGTACCGATGACGGAGGTTGCGGCCGAGTAAGACGGTGGACATAAACGAGGTCCGCCGGTCATCCAGTCAAACCGGCGGGGCTTGTAGGGCTCTGAGAGGGGGAGACGGGTGACCGGCTCCCCCTCTCGACTTTTCAAACCTGGAGCCCGTGCCATGACCCTACTAGAGGAAATACCGAGAGAGCCTTACCGCGAGGGAAGTAGTCCCGTCCTCGAGACCAAGCGGCTTGCCTTGCGCGCGGCACGCCTCGAGGACGCTAAAGCGGTAGCAGCGCTCGCCAACGACCGCCGCATCGCGGAAAACACCGCGCGCATTCCCTATCCCTACAAAGTGGCGGACGCCGAGAAATTCATCGGCGGGGCGAACAAGAACGGCGAAGCAGCGTTCCTGGTCACGCTGCGCGACCGCACGGTGATCGGCGCCTGCGGAATCATGTTCCACTATGACGACGTGCCGGAGCTGGGCTACTGGCTCGGCGTCCCCTACTGGAACAAAGGCTACGCCACCGAAGCGCTTCATGCGTTGATCGACTACGCCTTCACCGATCTTTCGCACGAGACGCTGCAGGCCGGCGCGCGCGTCACCAACCCGGCCTCGCGCCGGGTGCTTGAGAAGTGCGGCTTCCAGTGGACCGGAGTCGGTCTCTACCGCATCAACGCGATCAAGTCGTCAGCGCCCATCGACCGCTTCCGCCTCGAGCGCAGCATCTGGTCGGCGCTGAAGACCTGGGGCCGCGTTAAAAGGGTGATGTAGTTACGTTCACCCCGGCCAGTCGGACCGGGCGCAATATCACCACGTCATGGCCGGGCATAGCCGGCCGAAGGACGGCGTGCTTTCGTACGCCTATGTCCGGGCCATCCACATCTTTCTGCTTTCAAGACGTGGATGCCCGCGACAAGCGCGGGCATGACGGCAAGTACTAACTGGCACGTGCCGCGCGCGCGGCTTCCTCGAACTTGTTGCCGAATTCGTCGAGCTCTTCGCGATTGATGTCGCTCACCGCCAGCATGTTCAGTCCCTGATCGGTCCACCGGCGGATGTTGAAGCCCTGCACGGTTTCCATCTTGGGCCCCGGCAAGGACATGCCGACACCCTGCGTCACGAACAGATTGATCACGTGCACGCGACGGCGATAGACGATCACGGCAACCGACTTGCCGTCGATAAAATCGAGCCGTCCGCCGATCAGGGTGAAGCCTTGCCCGGCAAGATCGATCACGGGCGGTGCCAGGTCGATCCGGCCATTGAACCACGGCTTGACGGTGTGCTGGTCGGTCGAGAGCACGTCGGTCAGATGGTCGGCCTGCAGCGACCGCAAATGCGCCGAGATCGCCTCGCTGAGGATGCGCTGGTCGCGGTCTTCGCGCACGACAACAAGCATCACGCTTGCCGCCGCGGCCGCCGACAGAAGGCCGCCAAGCGCAAAACCTTTGAGCAGCGTGCGCCGATCGGTTGCCGCCGTCGAGGGGACCGCGCGATCGATGCTTCGACGCAATGATGCCGGAGCCATGTGGCGCAGGTTGCCGCCCCGCAAGGCCTGTCGCAGATCGCGATAGGACGCAAGCTGCGCGGCGCAGCGCGCGCAGCCAGCGGCATGCGTTTCCACTTCGCGCGCATGCCCGGCATCGAGCTCATCGTCGATCAGCGCATGCAACATGACTTCTGCTTCGTCGCAGGTCATGAGTCTTTCTCCTCCGCCAGCCACGCTGCACGCAACAGCTCGCGCGCGCGTGCAAGACGCGACATCACCGTGCCGACAGGCACGCCCGTAACATCGGCAATTTCGCGATAGCTCAAATCATTGACCTCGCGCAGCACAATCGTTTCGCGAAACACAGCGGGCAATTGCGTGATCAGTCGCTGCATGTTTTCACCATCGAGTCGATGCAGGGTTTCCGTCTCCGGAGAATGCTGCGCCTCGTTCCACAATCCGTCGGCCTTGTTTTCCGCTTCGTCGACGTTGTCCACGACCGCCGCAAGTGCGCCGCGCCGCGCATATTCGGCGCGGCAGACATTGCGCAGGATGGCCAGCAGCCATGGCTTGATCGGACCGCCGCGGAATGTCTCGAAATGCCGGAACGCGCGGAGATAGCATTCCTGCGCCGCATCCTCGGCATCGGCCGTGTTGCGCAGCAGATAGCGCGCGAGCGTGTAGACATCGTCGAGATAGGGCAAAGCCGCGGCGCGAAACCGCTCCGCCTTGCCACGATCGCCGCCGCCCTCGTACGCCATGCTATCGGTCCGCACCGTTGCATCACAGTTGCGGCGTGATGCTTCCGGTCGCCGCCTCCACGACAATTGTCCCGGTCATATGCGGATGCAAGGAACAAAAGTACTTGTAGGTCCCGGGTGTCGTGAATGTGAACGTGAATTTATCGTCGCTGTCGAGCGGCTTTGATCTGAAGTTGTTGGGCGACACCACGGTGTGTGGAATATCGTCTTCGTTGGTCCAGGTCACCGTCGTCCCGGATTTCACCTTCAACTCCTGCGGACCAAAGGTGAAGTTGCCGATCTTGATTGCAACATCTTCTGCCCGGAGCGGCGTGGCAGCGAAGAGAAGCAACGCCACCACGCCCGCAATGACGCTGTTGGTCAGCGATTTCGTTTTCTTGGTCATGTTCGAACTCATCCTTGCAGCGGCGTATCGATGATGGCGAGACGCTGCTCGTTCTGCTTGAACGTGACACTGGCGATGCCGAGCATCGTGCGCAGTTTGTCCTCGGGCACTTTCATCGGTCCGGGTGACGGTGCAGTGCCCGGCGCCGGTTGCGGAAATGCAGTCGAGCGCGCCGTGTGAAAGGTCACGTTGCCTTCGACCTTCTGCATGACCTGATGGATGTGACCGTTGAGAACGGTCACCGAGCCGAAGCGTTTCAAATTGTCGAGCACCCGTGCGCCATCCTGCGTGCCCCAGCCCCAATCCGGATAGACGGTCCACAATGGGATATGCGCGAACACGACAATCGGCTGGGAGGCCGCGCGCCCTTTCAGATCGTCTTCAAGCCATTGCAGCTGCTCGTTGCCGAGGTTGCCGAGGCCGCCTGCTTTAAGGTCGACAACATTGACGAGGCCGATGAAATGCACGCCGTCGGCATCAAAGCTGTACCAGCCTGCGCCCTTGGTGCCGCGACCATAACGATCACGGTAAAGTTTGCCCTGGTCCTCATCGATGACGTCATGTTCGCCCGGCACGAAGTGCACGTCGAGCCGCGCTTCGGAGATAATGCGATCGGCGTCGTCGAACTCCGCCGGCTTCGACAGATGCGAAATGTCTCCGGTATGGATCATGAATGATGGTTTGACAGGGAGCGCTTTCACGCGCCCGATCGCTTCTTCGAGCGTGCTCTTGACGTTCGGATTGGCGGGCTTGTCGAAGCCCATGTGACTATCGCTGATCTGCAGGAAGGTGAAGCCCTTGCTCTGCTGCGCCAGCGCGCCGTCGATGATGCCGAGCGAGGTCGGTACTCCGCCGGCAATAGTCCACAACACGCCGGTTCCCGCCCAGGTCATGCATTCGAGAACCTTGCGGCGGCTGGGGCCTTTCTCGTGATCGTCTGTGTTCATGTCCGGTCTCCCTACAATTGGCTGCATGGGACTGGATCGAACTTCGCAGCGATTTATTCCCGGGCGTCTTTGGCGAATGACGGCGGCTTGGGATATACCCTAAAACCATGAAATTCCTCGACGAAGCCAAGGTCTACATCGCGTCCGGTGCGGGCGGGAACGGCTGCGTGTCGTTCCGGCGCGAGAAATTCATCGAGTTCGGCGGCCCGAACGGCGGCGATGGCGGCAATGGCGGCGATGTGGTGGTAGAGGCGGTCAACGGCCTCAATACGCTGATCGACTACCGCTATCAGCAGCACTTCAAGGCACAGCGCGGCGGTAACGGGATGGGCAAGGACCGCGCCGGGGCCAACGGCAAGGACGTCGCCTTGAAGGTGCCCATCGGCACCCAGGTCTACGAAGAGGACGGTGATACCTTGATCGCGGATCTGACCGAAGTTGGCCAGCGCGTCACGATCTCGCGCGGTGGCAATGGCGGCTTCGGCAACGCGCATTTCAAATCGTCCACCAATCGCGCTCCGCGTCACGCCAACCCCGGCCAACCCGGAGAAGAACGCACGATCCGCTTGCGGCTGAAGCTGATCGCCGATGCCGGTCTGGTCGGTCTTCCCAACGCCGGCAAGTCGACCTTTCTTGCGGCGGTAAGCGCGGCGAAGCCGAAGATCGCCGACTATCCGTTTACGACGCTGCATCCGCAGCTCGGCGTGTTCGAAGTTGATGACCGTGAATTCGTCCTGGCCGACTTGCCCGGTCTGATCGAAGGCGCGCACGAAGGCACGGGGTTGGGCGACCGCTTCCTGGGCCACACCGAGCGTTGCCGCGTGCTGCTCCACCTCGTCGATGGTACGGCGGAAGATGCGGGCGCCGCCTACAAGATCGTGCGTGACGAACTCGAGGCATATGGCCAGGGACTGAACGAAAAACCTGAGATCGTTGCGCTCTCGAAAGCCGACGCGATGACCAAAGAGGCAATCAAGGCACAAACGACAAAGCTGCAAAAAGCCTGCGGAAAAATACCGATGGTGCTCTCCGCCCAATCGGGCGAAGGCGTGCAGGATGTGTTGCGCGCGCTGCTGAGGATCATCGACGCCGCGCGAGAAGAGGCTGACGTCAAGGAACGTGCTTAGAGGCCCAGTACAATTTCGGCAAGAATAAAAAATCCATAGATCATCTTGCCGCCTGCACCCATAATAATGCACCACCCATCATTCGGCAGGAAATCATGAAGACACGCGCTGCAGTTGCCTGGAAAGCCGGCGAACCATTGACCGTAGAGACCATCGATATCGAAGGTCCGAAGGCCGGCGAAGTGCTGATCGAGATCAAGGCGACCGGCATCTGCCACACAGATGCTTACACGCTATCAGGCGCGGACCCAGAAGGTCTGTTTCCGGCAATCCTGGGCCACGAAGGCGCGGGCGTCGTACGCGAGGTTGGTGCGGGTGTGAGCACGCTGAAAGTTGGCGATCATGTCATTCCGCTCTACACGCCGGAGTGCCGCCAATGCAAAACCTGTCTCTCGCGTAGATCCAATCTTTGTACGGCGATCCGAGCCACGCAGGGCAAAGGCCTGATGCCGGACGGCACCAGCCGTTTCCGCTGCGACGGCGACCCGGTCTTTCACTACATGGGCTGCTCGACCTTCGCCAATTATACGGTGCTGCCTGAAATTGCGCTCGCCAAAGTTCGCGAAGACGCACCTTTCGACAAAATCTGCTACATCGGCTGTGGTGTGACGACCGGCGTCGGCGCCGTCATCAACACCGCGAAAGTCTGGCCCGGCGCGAACGTCGCGGTGTTCGGACTTGGCGGCATCGGTCTCAACGTGATCCAGGGCGCGCGGATGGTCGGCGCTGACAAGATCATCGGCATCGACACCAACCCGGCCAAACGGGCAATGGCCGAGAAATTCGGCATGACGCATTTCGTCAATCCCGGAGAAGTCGGCCGAGACAATGTTGTGCAGGCCATTGCCGATCTCACCGGCGGCGGCGCCGATTTCTCATTCGAATGCATCGGCAATGTCGCAACCATGCGTCAGGCGCTCGAATGCTGCCATCGCGGCTGGGGCGAGTGCATCATCATCGGCGTTGCCGGCGCGGGTCAGGAGATTACCACGCGGCCATTTCAACTCGTCACCGGGCGCGTCTGGCGCGGCACGGCCTTCGGCGGCGTGCGCGGGCGGACCGATGTGCCGAAAATTGTCGACTGGTACATGGAGGGCAAGATCAATATCGACGACCTGATCACCCACACCATGCCGCTCGAGAAGATCAATGATGCTTTCGAGCTGATGCACGAAGGAGAATCGATCAGGTCGGTGGTCGTGTACTAATTACTTGACCAGCCCGACGACGCGCGGAAGCCACAGCGTCAATTCGGGGATCATCGTTATCGCAATCAGCGATAGCAGCAGCGGTATCAGCCAGGGCAGGATCGCGATTGTCGTTCTTTCAATGGATAATTTGGCGATCCTCGACAGCACAAACAGCACCATGCCGAGCGGCGGATGAAGCAGCCCGATCATGAGATTGAGCGTCATCATGACGCCGAAGTGCACCGGATCGATGCCAACCTTTAAGATCACCGGCATCAGCACCGGCACGAGAATGCTGATCGAGGCGATCGGTTCTAGAAAGCAGCCGACCACCAGCAACAGGATATTGGTCAACAACAGAATAACGTAGCGGTTATCGGTCAGGGCGAGGAGCGACTCGGTGGTGTATTCGGTGATGCGGGTCGTCGTCAGCACCCAGCCGAACAGCGAGGCTGCGCCGACAATCAGCAGAACGCCGGCGGTCGTCTCGATCGTTTCCATCGAGACCTTGTAGAACTGCTTCGGCGTCAGCGTGCGATAGAGAAAGATGCCAAGCAAGATCGCCCAGGCGCAGGCTGCGATTGCCGCTTCGGTTGGCGTGAACCATCCGAACGTCATACCGCCGATGATGATCGCCGGCGTCAGCAGGGCCGGGAGAGCCGCGAGGAAGGTGGTACCCAGCGTGCGCCAATTGAAGGCCTGGTCGCGGCCCATTCCGTAGCGGCGCGCGCAATAATAGACGTAACCCATCATGAAGGCCGTCATCACCAGTCCCGGAATGACGCCACCGAGAAACAGCGCGCCGATCGAGACATTTCCCATCATTCCGTAAATAACGAACGGCAGTGACGGCGGGATGATCGGCCCGAGCGTTGAGGATGCGGCTGTGACGCCGACCGAAAACTCTGTGCTGTAGCCGTGATCCTTCATCGCCTTGATCTCGATCGTGCCAAGGCCGGCTGCATCCGCGATAGCAGTGCCCGACATGCCGGCGAAAATGACCGACCCAATGATGTTCACGTGCGCGAGCCCGCCGCGTGTCCAGGCCGCGAGCGCAACCGCGAAATCGTAAATGCGATTGGTGATGCCGGCCGAGTTCATCAGGTTCCCGGCGAGAATGAAAAACGGCACGGCCAAGAGCGGGAACGAATCGATGCCGCCCGCCATGCGATGCAGTATGACGAAATCCGGCAGACCAGCGATGAAGTGCGTGTAGATGAAGGACGATCCCGCAAGCGCAATGAACACCGGGACGCCGATGAGCAGCACCGCGATGAACAGAAGCGCCATGATGACCATGGAAAGGGCCCGCTCCTAGTCCGCCGATATCTGGTGCGTGACGTCATCCGGCCGGCTCCATCCGATCCGGGCATTGCGCCAGACATTCTGCGCCTGACGGATGAGCATCAGGAAACATCCGAAAGCAACGCCAGCGTAGACGTAGCTCATCGGCAGATCGAACACCGTCATGCGCTGAAGGTGCATGCGTTCGGTGATCGTCAAGGAAACGAAAGCGAGCAGGCCGAGAAAGGCAAGCTTGATGAAATCGACGAGAGCCAGCAGCGCCGCGCGCAATGGTCCCGGCTTCATCACGTTCGAGAGCAACTCGACAGCGATGTGCGTATTGCGCCGCGTCACCATCGCGCCGCCAATGAACACGACCCACATCAGGCCGTAGCGTGCGATCTCCTCTGTCCAGGAAAGGCTGTCGTTGAGCACGTAGCGCGTGAAGAACTGCAAAAAGACGATGAAGGCGAGCAACCAGAAGATCACGAAAGCAAGCCAATCCTCCGGGTGGTGCTCGATCACGACCTCGGCGTCTTCCGCCTCAATGAGGCGTTTCTCGCCTTTGGGCGCCTTCTTCTTTTTTTTGCTCATGACCCCCGCGCCCTGAAACCCGTCACGCTGGCGCACAAGCGCATCGTGACGGGACTTCGCGTCGTCCTATTTCAACGCCTGCAGGGCGTCGTACTCGGATTGCGACCAGCCGGCACCCGCACTCGGGTCGTTGTGGAGCGGCACGGCGACCTTGCGGAAGGCCTCACGGTCGACTTCCACCACGGTCTTGCCGAGCTTGCGGAATTCATCGGCGAGCTTGAGCTCGGACGCGCGGATCTGATCGGTCGATTTTGCGCTCGCTTCCTTGAGGACATCCTCGAAGATCTTTTTGTCGTCGTCGGAGAGCTTCGCCCATACGTGCGCGCCGACGATCGTCACCAACGACTCGGTGATGTGGCCGGTCAGCATGATGTGCGACTGAACTTCGTAGAACTTCTTCGCCATGATGGTCGGCAGCGGATTTTCCTGGCCGTCCACGGTGCCCTGCTGCAGTGCCAGGTACACTTCGGCAAAGGCGATCGGCGTGGCGTTCGCCCCGACCGATTTTGTGAACATCAGGAACAGCGGCGCCGGCGGCACACGCAGCTTCATGCCCTTCATGTCTTCGGGCTTCTTGATCTCTTTATTGGCGGTGACGTGACGTTGTCCGTAATAAAGGATCGCGACGATCTTATGCTTGGTCTTGTCCTCGTAGCCTTTTGCGATGTCGCGGAACAATTTGCTGTCGCGGTACGCTTTCCAGTGATCGAAGTCGCGCAGGATGAACGGCGCACCGGTGATGGACAGGGGCTTGTGGATCGAGCCGGCAAACGACGCACCGGTATAGATGATGTCGATGGTACCGAGACCCAGCCCTTCATTGATCTGGTTTTCGTTGCCGAGCTGGGAAGCCGGGAACACCCCGATTTCATAGCGGCCGTTGGTGCGTTTCTTGATCTCCTCGGCCGCCCACAGCGCCTCGGTATGGTAGGGCTCGCTTATTTCATAGACGTGCGCCCATTTGAGCTTGGTCTGAGCGCTTGCAGGAGCGGCGATAGCGAGCACTGCGGTCACAACCGCGAGAGCGCGAGCCAGATGACGCGGCCAATTCGGCATGTTTTCTCCCCCCGTGCCGACTATTTTCAAAACGCCGGTTGCCTGCGATGTTACTATGCGGTCAGCGTCGCGCAACAGCCATGATCGAGGCTGCCAGGATGCGGCGGCCAGCAAAGTCAGGATTTTCATGAGTACACCGAGGACCATCCGACTATCGCCGGAAGACAATGTCGTCGTCGCCGTCGATCAGATCACAGCCGACGTCGCCGCGGCAGGCGTTACCGCGCGCGAGCGCGTGCCGCGTGGCCACAAGATGGCGATATCGCCTGTCGGCGAAGGGCAGCCGGTGCGGAAATACGGACAAACGATCGGTTTTGCGTCGAAGCCAATCGCGCCCGGTGACTGGGTGCACGAGCATAACGTCGCGCTGCGCGATTTCGCCCGCGACTATCGTTTTGCCGAAGGCGCTAAGAACGACGAGATCCTGCCGCCAGAGCTGCGTGCGACCTTCGAAGGCTACCAGCGGCCCAACGGGAAAGTCGGCACGCGGAACTATATCGGCATCCTGACCTCGGTGAATTGCTCGGCCTCGGTCGCAAAATTCATCGCCGAGGAAGTGAACCGCTCCGGAATTCTCGACGATCATCCTGAAATCGACGGCGCGGTTGCATTCGTCCATGGCAGCGGCTGCGGCATGGCGGCCTATGGCGAAGGCTGGGAACTCCTGCGGCGAACCCAATGGGGCTACGCAACACATCCCAATCTCGGCGCCGCATTGATGGTCGGCCTCGGCTGCGAAGTCTTCCAGATCGATCGCATGAAAGATGAATACGGAATGGTCGAAGGCGACCATTTCCAGACCATGACAATCCAGGCGACCGGCGGTACGCGAAAAACGGTCGACCAGGGCATCGCACGCATCAAAGCCATGCTGCCGGTGGCCGCGCGCGCGAAAAGAGAGACGCGGCCGGCCTCGGAGATCGTTCTCGCGCTCCAGTGCGGCGGATCGGACGGTTATTCGGGAATCACGGCAAACCCCTCGCTCGGCGCCGCCGTCGATCTTCTGGTCAAACATGGCGGAACGGCGGTGCTTGCCGAAACGCCGGAAATATACGGGGCCGAACATCTGCTCACGCGGCGCGCAATCAATCGCGCCGTCGGCGAAAAGCTGGTCGAGCGCATCCGCTGGTGGGAGGACTACACAAAACGAAATGGCGGCGAGATGAACAACAACCCCGCACCTGGCAACAAGGCGGGCGGGCTCACCACCATTCTGGAAAAATCATTGGGGGCCGCAGCCAAAGGCGGCACGACGACCTTGCGCGCGGTCTACGAATACGCCGAACCGGTCAAGGAAAAAGGCTTCGTTTTCATGGACACGCCCGGTTACGACCCGGTTGGCGCGACCGGACAGGTGGCCGGCGGCTGCAACGTGATGTGCTTCACCACCGGCCGCGGATCCGCGTTCGGCTGCAAGCCAACGCCGTCGATCAAACTCGCCACTAATACCGAGATGTACCGTCGCATGACCGACGACATGGACATCAACTGCGGCGATGTACTCGATGGAACGTCGATCGAAGCCAAGGGCCAGGAAATTTTCGAAAAGATGCTGCAAGTCGCCTCGGGCACGCATACGAAATCCGAGGAGCTGGGCTATGGCGAACTTGAATTCGTGCCATGGCAAATCGGAGCGGTCATGTAGCTCCATCACTGGTCGAACGCACTAACAGCAACGCAAGTGGGGGAACCTCAGATGCTCTTCAGAGCCGCCGCCATATTCGCTCTCGCAATGATCCCGCTTGTCGCGAACGCCGCGGACTATCCCGCTCCGAAAGAAGGCAACTGGATTGCGCGCGACTTCCGCTTTCATACCGGCGAGGTTCTTCCCGAGATCCGCCTTCACTATCGGACGATCGGGAAACCGGAAGGAGTTCCGGTTGTCGTTTTGCATGGCACCGGCAGTTCTGGAGTGAGCATGTTGACGCCGGCCTTTGCCGGCGAATTGTTCGGGCCGGGACAGCCGCTCGACGCCGAGAAATATTTCATCATCCTTCCCGATGCGCTCGGTCATGGGAACTCGACAAAGCCGTCGGATGGGCTGAAGACAAAGTTCCCGCAATACAATTACGCTGACATGGTGGATGCGCAGTATCGCCTGGTCGCAGAAGGACTCGGCATCAAGCATGTGCGCATGGTCATCGGCAATTCGATGGGCGGCATGAATGCTTGGCTGTGGGGCGAGAAATATCCCCGCTACATGGACATTCTGGTGCCGATGGCGTCCCAACCCACCGCAATGGCATCGCGCAACTGGATCCTGCGCCGCCTGATGCTTGAATCGATTCGTCAGGATCCCGAATACGCAAATGGCAACTACACAACCCAGCCGCACTCGGTGAGACTTGCCGGCGCGTTCTTCGCATTCGCCACCTCCGGCGGCACCCTCAATTATCAGAAGCAAGCGCCGACGCGCGCGCAGGCCGACAAGCTCGTGGATACACGCCTCGCTACGCCGGTAACGTCCGACGCCAACGACTTTCTTTGGCAGTGGGGCTCGTCGGGCGACTACGATGTCTCATCGGATCTGGAAAAGATCGAGGCTCCGCTGTTGCTGATCAACGCGGCCGACGACGAGAGAAATCCGTCGGAGACAGGCATTACCGAAACGGCGATGAGGCGGGTGAAGAACGGAAAGCTGCTTTTGATCCCGGCAAGCGAACAGACCTCGGGCCACGCCACGACCGGCAATGCCAGGTTCTACAAACAGGCACTGCAGGAATTGCTCGACAGCGCACCGCAAAAAGGGATGTAAGTCGACCTACCAGGGACGCCGGCTGAAGAAAAACAGAGTCGGCGCATCGCGCGCGGAGTCATTGAAGCCGGCCCTGTCGTCCTCATCGTCAACATCGTCATCGAGCCGCCGTCCTACTGTCGAGCGGTCGACGGAGCGCGATTCCACATCACGGCTCCACTTGCGGCGCTCCCGCTCCCTCTGATCGCGCGCCATTTGCTGACCTGATGGCCTCAGGCAAAAACGTCGCGCGCCTTCGAAGGGCTGATAGGTGCAATCGGACGCCCGGAATGACTGGTAGGCATTGGCACATGCCTGAATGTCACACCGATTGTTCGGCGATGTGGACACCGCGACGGGCTCTTGTCGCTCCGCGGCACGGTTCGCGGTCATCGCACCGGCCTCGGCCTGCCGCAACCCCTCCTCGCGCGTTGCCACCCCGGTCGTTTCCGCGGACGTATTTTGCGGTGGGGCCGCGGCGGGAATGGAGCTGGGGCTCGTGTCGGTCGGCGCAGCTTGCGATTTCTTTGCGCCAACAGACTCTGCCGGCTGAGGCGTATCGGATTTTTTCGGATAGATCGGGCTCAACGCGGGATTCGGTCCCTCAGGCTTTGCCGGCGAAGGTGCGGCCGCCGTGCGGACGATTGGCTTCGGCTGCGGAGGCGGCGTTGTGAGCCAATGGATCTCAAGCAGGACGGTGCTGACGGAAACCATCAAGACCGTGAGGTAGACCAGAAACTGCATGGTTCCGTCCGCGCGTTCGAATTAACCCACGGAGCAAAACGCGGAGATCGCCATGCTTGTTCCGGCGAGACGCGACTACGGAATCGGGAACCGATCAACTATCACGCGCATGGCGCGCGCTTACTTCGAACAAAGTCTGCGCGGCCCGTCGCTTGGCTGATAGGTGCAGTCGGCTGCGCGAAACGAGCGATAGGCCGCGGTGCAGGCGTTCACATTGCAATTCGCCGGCGGCTCCGGCGCCGCAGCCGGCGTTTCCGTTGCGGCTTGCGCCGCTGTGCCGGACGACGCCGATACGCTCGGATTTAAGCCCGGCGCAATAATCGGCGCGCCGAGATTCGCCCGGGGAGCCGACGGCACCGGCGGGTTCGCCGGCGCAGAAATATTCGGTTGAGGCGGCGCCGGTGCGACCGGAGTGGTCGGAGTGATTGGCACAGCCGGCGCGGTTACAGTAGTCGTGCTCGGTTTCGGCGGCGCGGGCGGCAGTGCGGCACTCAATCCCGCCTTGGTGTCCACCATCGGCGACATGGGCGCCGATACCCAGTCGAGTCCCAGCAGCACGCTACCAAGCGCAATCGCCAGTACTGCCCCATAGACCGTAAACTGCATTGCTTCGCCCTCTGTAAACGATAGCACGCCCGACCATGACGACGCAGCAGGTCCCATGCTACACAGCGCCGCCATGAACAACTCGGTCGGAACAATGCCGAAATCGCCGTCGCTCAAGGACTTTCGGCGCATTGTCGTCAAGGTCGGCTCCTCGCTGCTGGTGGATTCCTCTGCCGGCGGGCTGAAGCGCGAGTGGCTTGCATCGCTCGCGGCCGATGTTGCCGCCCTGCATAAAGACGGTCGCGATGTTCTGGTTGTCTCTTCCGGCGCGATTGCGCTGGGGCGCGCGGTGCTCCGGCTGCCGCCCGGCTCGCTCAAGCTCGAAGACAGTCAGGCGGCAGCGGCGGTCGGTCAGATTGCGCTCGCGCGCGCGTGGGCCGAAGCGCTCGGCGCGCACGCACTCACCGCAGGCCAGGTGCTCGTCACTTTGGGCGACACGGAAGAGCGCCGCCGCTATCTCAATGCACGCTCGACCATCGCCAAGTTGCTGGAGTGGCGCAGTGTGCCGGTGATCAACGAGAACGACACTGTCGCGACGACCGAGATTCGCTACGGCGACAATGACCGGCTCGCCGCACGCGTCGCCACCATGACAAGCGCCGACCTGCTGGTGCTGCTTTCGGACGTCGACGGGCTCTATGACAAACCGCCCGGCGTGGGAAGTGATGCCAGACTGGTGCCGGTGGTCGCACGTATTACACCAGACATCGAAGCCATGGCAGGCGCTTCCGGCTCTGAACTCGCGCGCGGCGGCATGTTGACCAAGATCGAAGCCGGCAAGATCGCCACCACTGCAGGCACGCACATGGTGATTGCGTCCGGCCGCGTGCAACATCCCCTCGAAAAGATCGGCAAAGGCGCGGCCTGCACCTGGTTTCTCACGCCGGCGAATCCGGTGACCTCGCGCAAAAAATGGATCGCCGGATCGCTCGAGCCGCGCGGCGCCCTCATCATCGACGCGGGCGCGGTGAAGGCGTTGCGCGGCGGCAAGAGCCTGCTGCCCGCGGGCGTGATCAAGGTCGAGGGCGGCTTCGGACGCGGCGATGCTGTATTGGTCCGCGGTCCCGATGGACACGAGATTGGGCGCGGTCTTGTCGCTTACGACGCGGACGATGCCGACAAAATCAAAGGCCGGTCATCCGCCGACGTGCTGCTGATCCTTGGCTACACCGGCCGCACCGAGATGATCCACCGCGACGACCTTGTGCTGGGCGGCGAATAGTCGTTGCCACGCGGAACCCGATTTCCCGCGCGGCGTTATCGCGTAGCGACACCTGGAAAAGGCGATTGACCGATCGCCCGTCAGCCCCAGCCCACCGGAGGCTGGGGTTTTCGTTTGCGGGGTCGGCCAATGGCCGAGTCTTGGACCTAGTTGGGGCCACTTGAGCTTACTTGGGCCTACTCGCGGCGCACTTGTTTGTGGCGCGAACAAACACGCTCCGCCAGTGAACTTGCCGATATGGGTCAGCCAAAAGGGCCCCGCCGCGGCGATTTCGGCCATTGGCCGAGCGCCGATTCAGCGCGCGCGCGACCGACGGGCACGCCGTCCGTTCGGGGCCGACTTCCGTTTCGACGGGCGGACCGGCAGCGGGAAGAACGTGCCGTCGGGAAATTCCAGATACCGGCTGAACACCTGCACCTGGCCTTCACCGCCGCGTTTACCCTCGATCACGAACTTGGTGCCAACAGGAAACCGACTGGGAAGACGCCCCGAACCGTACGCCATGGCAACCTCCTGCAACATCGTCACCCTGACACTCCAATGTGTAGGTCAATTGATCCGTTGCATGGCCCAGTTCGTTATCCACGCTATCCCCAGCCGCGAACCTGCCATGCGGGCGGCGGGCCCATCTCGCCGCCGCAGGACTGACGTGATAGGAAAATCCCGACGAACAAGGGTTTCTACGGTTTTCCGGCCATGACCGCGCCGCTCAAAAGCATCGAGGGAACGGGAGACATTTCTGGCGTTATGCGCGAGATCGGGCTTCGCGCCCGCTCCGCGAGCCGGATTCTCGCGCTTGCCCCGGCCGAGCAGAAGGACCGCGCGCTCGCAGGGATGGCTGCGGCCGTACGCGCGCAAGCGGGCGCGATCCTGGCCGCCAATGCCGAAGATGTGGCCGAAGCGAAGGCTGCCGGGGTCACCGGGGCCTTTCTCGACAGGCTCTCGCTCGATACCGGGCGGGTCGAGGCCATCGCGGCGGGTATCGAGGTTGTCCGGGCGCTCAAGGATCCCGTTGGTGTCGTTACCGAATCATGGACCCGACCGAATGGCCTGCGTATCGAGCGTGTGCGCGTACCGCTCGGGGTCATCGGTATCATCTACGAAAGCCGGCCGAACGTGACGGCCGATGCCGCGGTGCTTTGCATGAAAGCGGGCAACGCGGCGATCCTGCGCGGGGGCTCGGACAGCATGCGGTCCAGCCGGGCCATCCTTTCGGCTCTGACACGGGGCCTGGAAGCGGCGGGTCTACCGGAAGCAGCGGTCCAGCTCGTCCCGACCCGCGACCGCACAGCGGTCGGCCTGATGCTGCAGGGGCTTGATGGCAATCTCGACGTGATCGTGCCCCGTGGTGGGAAAAGCCTGGTGGCGCGTGTGCAGGCCGAAGCGCGCGTGCCGGTATTCGCACACCTCGAAGGGGTGTGCCATGTGTTCGTGCACCGCTCGGCTTCCCTCGACATGGCCAAAAAGATCGTGCTCAACGCCAAGATGCGCCGCACCGGCGTGTGCGGGGCTGCGGAGACATTGCTGGTCGATCGCGGGTGCGCAGATACCCAGCTCAAGCCCTTGGTCGAGATGCTGATCGAGGCGGGCTGTGAGGTGCGCGGAGACGCGGCAACGGTGGCCGTCGACAAGCGGGTCAAGCCCGCAACCGAGGAAGACTGGGGCACCGAGTATCTCGATGCCATCATTGCGGTGAAGGTCGTCGACGACATCGCCGCCGCCATCGCGCACATCGAGCAGTATGGTTCGCATCACACCGACGCCATCGTCGCCGCCGGCGACGTAGGCGACGCCGCCGCCGCCCTGTTCCTTCGCAACGTCGATTCGGCGATCGTGTTACACAATGCGTCGACGCAGTTCGCGGACGGCGGCGAATTTGGTTTTGGCGCAGAGATCGGAATTGCCACCGGCCGCCTGCACGCGCGCGGACCTGTTGGAGTCGACCAGCTGACCACCTTCAAATACCGCATCCACGGCAACGGTCAGACCCGGCCGTGAATTCGAAGACCCCCGCAAATCCCGAGCGCCTACTGCCGCCGCATGCGCCCGGCATGCGAATTGGCCTATTTGGTGGGACGTTCGATCCACCGCATCAGGCGCATCTCGGCGCAACCTTGCTTGCGCTTAAGCGACTCAAGCTTGATCGCGTCTGGTGGCTGGTCACACCCGGAAACCCGCTTAAGAACACGAACGGGCTCGCGCCTTTGCGCAAGCGAATCGCTGCTGCCCGCGCCCTTACGCATCACCCTCGTATCGATGTCACGGGTCTCGAAGCTGTCATTAAGACGAGATACACCTACGATACGATATCTTGGTTGCTGGCACGCTGCCCCGGTGTCCGATTTGTCTGGATCATGGGGGCAGATAATTTGCGGAGTTTCCATCGCTGGCAGAAGTGGCGCAAAATTGCCGAGCAGGTACCGATCGTTGTCGTCGACCGTTTGGGTCCAAGCCTTTATGCCGCCGCAAGTCCCGCGGGCAACGTCCTTGCCCGAGCGCGCATCCCGGAATACGCCGCTTCGTCCCTGCCGGACCGAAAGGCGCCAGCATGGACGTTCCTTCACGGCCTCAAATCGCCGCTATCGTCAACGGCCTTGCGCGCCCAGCGTTGGCGAAAGCGCCCGACTGGCGATCCTCGCCGCACACGGCCAAGCAAATCCAAGTCCAAAACGGGCGGTAATAGGCGTGGAAACAAGATCGCAAAGCGCAAATTCACTGCAAGTACCCGCAGGCGGCGGGGTAGAAAGAGGCAGACGAGGTACTAAGTTCAGTTAAGCCCCGGTTCGAGCCGGGGTGAGTGCAACACATAGAAAGGATCAGAGCCCCTGAACACACCTGCACTCTCTCGGGCATCGCGTCGTACGCCCGAAACCGTTTCCCGGCACCCAACTGCCAAGGAAACGCTCCGCAGCGTCCTCGCACGACTTGAAGAGATGAAAGCCGAGGACAGCGTCGTCATCGATCTTACCGATAAATCCTCGATTGGAGACTACATGGTGGTGACCACCGGACGGTCACAGCGCCATGTCAGCGCCGTTGCCGATCACCTCGTCAAGGACATCGAAGCCGCGGGCAATTCTCGCGTTCGCATCGAGGGCATGAGGCAAGGCGACTGGGTTTTGATCGACGCAGGCGACGTGATCGTACACGTCTTCCGGTCAGAGGTTCGTGCCTTCTACAATCTAGAGAAGATGTGGTCGGCGACGGCCAAGGACGCACGACGGCCGACCTGATAATCTGAGCGGTGCGATGCGTATCGTCGTTGCCGCCATCGGACGCCTGAAACAGGGCCCGGAGACAGAACTTAGTGAGCGCTACCGCAAGCGCGCGGCGCAGATCGGCCGCCAGCTGGGGTTGCGTGATATCGAAATCATCGAGATCAGAGAGAGTCGCGCCGCGGATGCTGGCAAACGCATGATCGAGGAATCGATCGCGCTGGCCAATGTCATTCCGGACAAAGCGGCAGTCGTGTTGCTTGATTCCCGTGGGGACAACCTCGAAAGCGTGGATTTGGCAACGTGTCTTTCCAAGTGGCGGGCCAATGGCCGACCAGCCGTCGTGTTCATGGTTGGAAGCGCCGATGGGACAGCGCCGAATTTGAGGGATAAGGCGGATTTAAGGATATCATTCGGCTCGGCTACCTGGCCGCATCAGCTGGTGAGAGTGATGTTGTTGGAGCAACTCTACCGCGCGACGACTATTCTGGCCGGCCATCCTTACCACCGGGCCTGAAATTTTACCCTCTGAAGGCATGGCACCCAGATTTGGTCGCAATCGGCGTCAATACGTTTGTTCCGACAAATGGTCTTGCCGTTCCAACCCGCGGGCGTAACGTGTTTTCCATGATTTGGGGAGGGGGATTCGGCCGTCTTGGTTTTGGTGGCGCCCTTGCAGTGGGGCTGGGGCTGATCCTGGCCCTCACGCCGGTTACGTCATCAGCCGAGGACCCGAAAGTCCTGCCCGCGCAGACCACTCCAGAGAAGCTCGATGCGTTAAAGCAGCGCGATGACGAACTCAAGGCAGCGCGAGACCAGCAGCGAAAATCGGCCGAAACAGAAATTGCCCTCAAGCGGGAGATCGAGCAGATTGGCGCCGACCGGCGCAAGCTCAATCAGGATCTGATCGATACTGCTGCTCGTTTGCGCGATGTCGAATCTAGAATCGCGGCCACGCAGGAACGTCTCAATCCACTGGACGAGACCGAACGCGGTATCCGCAAATCGTTGGTGGGCCGCCGTGCGGTCATAAGCGAAGTGCTGGCTGCGCTCCAGCGTATCGGACGGCGCGCGCCGCCGGCGCTCATCGCGAGCCCGGAAGACGCACTACAATCGGTAAGGACCGCAATGGTGCTCGGCGCGGTTTTGCCGCAAATGCGTTATGAACTCGGCGTGCTTGCCAACGAACTTTCTGAACTGATTGCGGTGCGCAAGAAAATCGACATCGAACGCGAACAGCTGCGGACCGAAATTGCCGCCCTCGGTCAGGAGCAACTGCGGATGACACTGTTGGTAGAGGAACGCCAGAAACAATTGGCTGAGCGTGAAAAAGCGCTCGATGCAGAACGCGTGCTCGCCGGCGGTTTCGCCCGCGAAGTGGATAATCTTAAGGATCTGATCGCCAAGCTCGAACAAGGGCTCGACCCGGCAACGCGCGAAACGCGCGAGGCCGCGCGATCTGACAACCGGCCGGCGTTGTCAGCCTTCCGCGACCCCGGACGGTTAGCGCCGGCGGTCGCCTTCGCTTCCTTGCGCGGACAAGTTCCAAGTCCGGTTAACGGCGTAAAGTTGAAGGAATTTGGTGCTCCGGACGGTCATGGCGGGGCCGAAAAAGGCCTTTCCATCGCTACCCGTGCTGGCGCACAAGTGACTGCACCTGCCGACGGATGGGTGGTATACGCCGGGACATTCCGATCGTACGGCCAACTCTTGATCCTTAATGTCGGCGGTGGGTATCATGTGTTGCTCGCTGGGATGGAACGGATATCAGTTGATCTCGGGCAGTTTGTGCTGACCGGGGAACCCGTTGCGTTGATGGGGA
>JANWKN010000236.1 GCA_025451355.1 Pseudolabrys sp.
CCTAGCTTCTCAGCCATCATGGTTGCGGCTGTTCTCCGAAGATCGTGGAGACGCCACGGTGGCATAGCCTTGGCTCCGGCCTCCTTCCGTTGCACTGCAATCCTTGTATCAAGCCGGGCTTTCCACTCCGTCCATCCACTAAAGCCTGCCTTCCCGTTTCCAAAGACCATCGCACCCTGAGGCTTCCTGCTAATTGGGATAGCTCCTGACTGTGCTAGGCCCTTAGCCTTTCGTGACTTCAAGACTGCGCTAACTTGTGGTGATAGCGGAAGTTCATGTTGTCGTCCGTTCTTAGTTCGCTGTGGAGGAAACACGATTACGTCGCTATCAAAATCGATTTCATCCCAACGCAACCCTCCTATCTCCTGCCTCCGTTGTCCTGTGAGGATTAGCAATCGAACGATATCGCTGTAGGGATGTGATGCTGATTGCGAATTAGACTGTCCTACCGCTCCGAGCGCCGCACACAGTTCCGCTAACTCCACCTCCGATAACACTCGTTCCCTTGGCCCTCCTTCATCGGCCTTAGCAGTCCCGGTGACAGGATTAAACTCCAGAAGCCCTTCGGTGATGGTCCAAGTAAAGAAAGCGTTGAGTGATGATCTTAGGCGGTTGCGGGCGACGATCCCGCTCCGTTCCTCTGCATCGTGAAGTAGATCCGCTATCTTTCCTTTAGTGACTTCGCTCAATCGCAGCCGATGAAATCTCTTGGCTTTGCCTAGAAGATGCCGATGGACTTCGACGTAGGCGCTAGGCCTCAGCACCTTCCTGCGCCTAGCTAGGTAACGCTCTACGGCTGTCCCTACGACTTCGGATGATCTGAGCTTCGCCTCGCTGTCGAAAGGATCAATGCCCTGTGCAGCTTGACCTAGTTTGGCCTGCGCTATTTTGCGGGCTTGATCTGGGGTCAGGTGTCCATGACGGCCTAACGACTTCATGAATGGAATGCCGTTAACCCGGTAACGCAAGTAGTAGAAGATGCCGTCCTTCTGCCTCCTAGCGCCGAAGCCCTTCAACTTGTCGTCCCAAATCGCTCCCTTCTCCAACGCTTCCACGGTCGTCTTGGTGATCTTGGTTTGCGTCCCTCTGTCTCCGAGTGAGAGGTAGGCTGTAGCACACTTAAAGCACACTTGCTAAGTGAAATTGGTGACGGGAGATGTCGGAGGGTGTCGGGTGGTGGCGGATGCTAGAAATGCCCGTGGTGCAATCGCTTTTAGCACAGTCAACGTCTTAATACTGAAATGATTGAGCTTCGTCGAATGCTGTAATTTGCCGTTACTTCTGTCATGCCGACTGAAAGGTCCTCGAAATAAAGCATCTGCAGCGGCAACATTTTTCAACCCTGCGAGTTATTGGTCCGGCGGCTGGGCACGGACGATATCGGTACAATTTTATGGTCCCTGCTCGGACCGCCGTTAACGACTGATAGTCAATTTCTCGGATAAATACCTGCCATGTTTCTCATTCGCTTCGCCATCGGCATCTTCGCCACTACGCTTTTCGGCCTAGCCCTCTCGCTCGGTTCTGCGCAAAGCGAACAGGATAGCCAACCTGAGCAGGCTATCGTCATTGTGCGCTAGCAGGTTTCTGACATAGCGACCACAGCGAACCGATCAACATCACATTGACGGTAGCAAAGACCGTCAATACTCCGATGGTCGCTTGCGCGCCATTTGCCTCAAGCAGAAGCGCGCCGGCGGATGGCGCCAAGGCCTGAATGATCAGGCTTGGAAAAGCCAGTTTTCCCATCAATCGCGGAAATCGCACAGGTCCGAAAAGTGCAAGTGGCAGAGTTCCGCGGCCGACCCATGAAATTCCGTAGCCCGCCCCATAAAGAAGGATGACGAGTATCAATGCGGGGATCGCGCCGTACAGCAGTAACAAGCCGATGGCCATCAGCGTGCACGAGGCAACCATTGTCCAGATCGGGTGATACCTGTTGCCAAATATGCGCTCGACGAGACGCGCACCGACCTGCGCAGGCCCGAAGATCGTACCGAGGCTGACAGCCGTCGCAAAATCGACGCCCCTCGCCTGCAGAAAGATCAGCAGGTGCACAACCACAATCGAGCCGATGCCGGCGGCGATTGACAGAACCACCGCCAGCAAGCCGAAGATCAGCGCTTCATTTCCGATGCGCGATGCTTCACCGCCGACAGCCGCGCCATCCGCTGCAGTCTCGATGGTGGCTGGCGCGCGCACGACGCTGACCTGCAGCGGCAGCATCACCAACAGATGAATGGCCGCGTACACGAAGCACGCGTTTCGCCAACCGAAATGCTCAATCATGAAGGCGCTCAGCGGCCAGCAAACCGTACCGGCGAAACCGCCGAACAGTGTCAGGCTGGTGATCGGTCCACGTGCCTCGCTACCATACATGCGGCCGAGCGCGGCAAACACGGCATCATAAAGTCCCGTGCCCATACCGAAACCGATGAGCACCCAGGCGAGCCAATAGACCGGCAAAGCCTGAGACAAACCAACCAGCGCGAGGCCAGCAGCATAGAACAGCGAACTTGCCAGCAGCACCGGCTGTCCGCCGCGAACATCGATGATGCGGCCGACCTGCGGCGAGATCAGACCTGCGGTCAGCAAACCGATCGATGTGCCGCCAACGACGGAACCGAGCGACCAGCCTGTTTCCTTGACAATCGGCTCGGCAAAGACCGCCGGAAAATAGAATGAAGTGCCCCACGCCAGAATTTGCGCGATACCCAGCGCGGTAATAACGACGCGGCGATCGAGCGGAGGGCGCGCGCCTGCGAGCAAATGCGTGATCCCTAGTTAGCGGGCTCCATGCCTTTGGATTTGAGGATCGCTGCCGCGGCTGGACCAGAAAAGACTTCGATGACGGCCTGCGCCGCCTCCTTATTCTGTGCCGTCGCACTCAATCCAGCCGCATAGGTCGTCGTGTTCTGGATCTCCTTCGGCAAGGGTCCCACAAGGGCCGCACCTTTGACCGGCACGATTTCGCTGATCTGATGCACGCCGAGTTCAGCTTCGCCGCTGACAATCAGTTCGGCGACATAGCCGCCTTTCTTGAGCTTTGCCTTTGGCCGGATTTGGTCCGCGATGCCGAGGCGCTCGAGCAGCTTATCGATATAGATCCCGCTTGAGCCGCCGCTGGCCGGATCGATATAGGCGACCGATTTCGCGGCAAGCAGCGCGTTCTTGAAGGCCTCAACCGTTCCGATGTCCGGCTTTGGCGCGCCCTCCTTCACCACGACACCAATCCCGACCGTCGCCAGATTGACCCGGCTGTTGGGGGTAATCTTGCCGGAATTGGCGAGGCTGTCGACGATGGCCGGCGTTATGATCGCGACGTCGAACGGTTCGCCCGATTCAATTCGCTTCTGCAGCGCGCCCGCGGTGTCGTTGTCGATGATGAGTTTGTTGCCCGTCTGCTTTTCGGCATCAGCGGCGAGCGCCAGCACCACCTGCTTGAAGGCGCCGGCAGTCAGAACTTTGACCTCGGCCGCCGAACTCGACCCTAAGGCCGGAAGACTCAGCGCAATGGCAAGGCAGACGTAACGCCAGATATGCGATTTCATTCAGGGTACTCCGTTAGGCCTGTCATTACGATAAACGAAATTGACCATCGCAGAGGCTCTTATGAACATTTACTCTGTCCTAATCCGTGGATCTTCGCGAATTCAATCGAAAGCTGAATATTTCCTTGACGGACCTCTGTTTTAGCTATGCGTGGCACGCTTAGCTGTAGCGCAACATTGCTTCTTTTCATTATCGGCAACATCCCTATTTTCCCAGTGAAATCGATGACCGGCGAGCGCCGGGAATTTACGGAAAGAAAGAAAGAAGGACACCATGTTTGCCGCACTCGTTCGCTTCATCCAGGAGTGGAAGCGCTATAACCGCAGTCTGAACGAATTGTCGCGCCTGGGCGACCGCGAACTCGCCGATATCGGCATTAGCCGCTCGGACATCCCGCGCGTTGCCTGGAACGCCTCCCAGCGCGGCTAATCCTGAGCGTTGCTGAAGTCATGAGAACGCCTGCGAACTCTCGCGGGCGTTTCAATTTTGGCCCCTAGTCGAGGGTTTTCCAGCGCTCCAAGCGGCATGATCTCCAGAGGCTCTCCATTAGCCAACGGTCCAGGAACAATCGACCACTTGGCTAACGTGAATTAGGTTTTATAAGCACTTATTATCTTGACGATGATCAAAAACCTAATTTTGGCAACGAATTTGGCAACATAGCGCGGGGTTCGTCCTGCTGGTTCGGCATCTTCAGCGCCTGTCGCACTTCTATATGTATTCGGGACCAAATCAACGTAACGCGCGGCGTTGCCTGCGACATTATACGTTGTGGGCCTTGGTCCAACTCGACTCAATCGATAGCTAGACGGAGGATGCTATCTCGCTGTCTGTTAAGGTGGGGGCACATCCGGAGCGTGGCGATGCCAGCTCTCGCCTTTCTTGCAGCGGTAGGTTTGGCACTGATTGCGCTGCTGTTCGTTGCGGACGCAACGCTGGAACCCAGTTCGCCGCCGATAGTCACCGGCGACCGCGTAGGTCTGCCAAAGCCGTGGCATGCCCATTCAACGCATCCCGACGCGATGCGAAATCTTAGCACTGCGCCAGCGCCTGCCCCCGACATGGCGTCTGACCTCGTGCGCTCTGCTATGCCGAAGGCCCAGTCGGCGCCTAAGGATGATCTGGCCAAGGTCAAACCGGCGTCGCGTACCGCGAGGGCTGAGGCCCTTCCCAAGAAGAAGCGCGTCACCCGCACACAGCCGCCAGTCGAGGACCGACAGAACAACACCGGGTCGCACTTCTCCGGTGTCCGAGAGTTTGGCCTCTCTGGCGCTAACTGATTCTTGTCTCGGCTCCAACACTCCCCAGTGTTGTTGCGTTACGGCCGCAATCGTTGCCGGGCTATTGCGTGTCTACTTTCGTGCACCTTGAGGCTTAATGCCCCGCGACGGCGCAATCATATTCAGCGATCTAACAGACAAGCTCGACGAACACATCCCAAGGGTTGGTCAGCGCTGCGGCTTGGTGTCGGCGGGCTTTGCATCACGCAGGTTCTTGACGTCGCGTCTCATCTCTAGGCAGGTCAGAAGCTCGGTGTACGTGGGCGAGAAAGATAGCGACTTCACGCAACCGTTGCGATCGGCTGCCGGGAACGTCGACCAGTTTTTGGTTAGTTCCTCGCGTGTGCGCTGCTCGCTCGCGAGACAGCTTGTCAATCTTTCACTGGGCGTTTGGCCATATGCAATCGAGGCTGCAGCGCGGCAGCTTGCGGTTTGATCCCAGCTTGGGACGCCGTCGGCTACGGCGGCACGGGTCCGACGCGCCGAAGCGTCGGTTGGACAAAACGAGATGCCGAGGGCGGAAGCGACCGCAATGGAGATAATTAGTCGTCGCAACATGACGATCTCCAAGAGGGCATGTAACTTAAGTTATGACCATTTCAGTCCGTCAAATGGCGAAATGCGGTGCTGAACAGAAAAACAGGGCGCAAATGATCGACTGGGCTCTTGACCAAATCTCAGAGCAGGCAATCTGGGCGCTTGTAGTCGTTGGCGTGATTGTGGTTGTTGCTGTCGCAAGTTCTTTTAAAAAATGATTTGTTGGTTAAGGGGCCACGACCGAGCTATTGTGAGTACTGGGCAAGGGGGATGCGCTATGCTGCCAAAGACTATCTTTTTCATTATGGCCAGATTTTTCATCCCGATTAGTGCAGCCGTGGTGGCCGCGCTCACATTGGGAATCATAACGCACTACCTAGGCATCCCTCGGAGCATCATCCGTTCAGATTCACTTATAGCCGCCACTTTTTTGGGGTTCGTAGTAGCAGGCACCACTTTATTGCAACGAAATAAATAGCTGTGCCCCGCGACGGCGCAACCATATTCAGCGATCTCATCGGCAAGCTCGATCCGTGGCCTAGCCGAGCCGCACCGGAACTCCTGCCTTGCGCAGAAGATCACCGATGCTGTCCCGTACGCTCTTGCAGGTGCGGGATAGAGCATTGAGGTCGGGCGGCGTCGTCGTTCCCGTTCGGATGTACCGCATTTCGATCAGGGCGTTAGTGTCCG
>JANWKN010000237.1 GCA_025451355.1 Pseudolabrys sp.
CCGTGCAGCGGCCGATATGGCTGCTTGATGAGCCGACTTCTTCCCTCGACTCGCCTTCGCAGACACGCTTGGCCGAGTTGATGCGCGAACACCTGCGTTCAGGAGGCTTGATCATTGCCGCCACGCACGGAGCGATCGGCCTTGAACGTACACGCGAATTGAAATTGGGTTCAGCATGAGTCCATTCACATCCCTTCTTGGGCGGGATATGCGGCTGGCGGTCCGAGTCGGTGGCGGCGCGCTGATGGGCGCACTGTTTTTCCTAGTCGTAGTTAGCATGATTCCTTTCGCAATCGGCCCTGACCTTGCACTACTGGCCCGGATTGGGCCGGCAATTCTTTGGCTTGGTGCGCTCCTCGCCAGTCTGCTTGCGCTAGATCGATTGTTCGCGACCGACTATGAGGACGGCTCGCTCGACCTCCTGATGATGGGTGGTATGCCGCTTGAATTGGCGGTAGCAACCAAGGCGATTGCGCATTGGATCACCACCGGATTGCCGCTCGTGATTGTCGCTCCACTGCTCGGGTTGATGCTCAACGTCGAATTGCATGCGGTAGGATGGCTTGCACTCACCCTTGCTGCCGGCACACCCGCACTGACGTTCCTCGGTTTGATCGGCGCGGCACTATCGGTTGCGCTACGTCGCGGCGGCTTGCTCGTTGCAGTGCTGGTGTTGCCGCTCACCGTGCCGGTTTTGATCTTCGGCGTCGCCGCGGCCAATGCGGCGATCGTCGGACCTGCGCCATTCGGCCCACCTTTCACCATTCTTTGTGCGCTAAGTTTGGCCAGCCTCGTGCTCGGTCCAATTGCAGCCGCAGCAGTCCTCCGACATGGACTCGAATGACATGAGATCGGACTCAAACGACCTGATCAGAGATTTTCGATGCCGATAGTCGATCTCGCTAACCCGACGCGCTTTCTCAATATCGTCAATCGCATACTGCCGTGGCTGATTACAGCGACTCTGCTTCTATTCGTGATCGGCCTTTATCGCGTAGTGAATGCGCCCGACGATTACCAGCAGGGTGCAACTGTCAAAATCATGTTCCTGCACGTGCCGGCGGCATGGCTTGGCATGTTCGGGTGGGGGCTAATGAGTGTCGCTGCACTGGGGACATTGGTATGGCGCCATCCGCTCGCAGACGTCGCCGGCAAAGCTGCCGCGCCAATCGGTGCCGCATTCACATTGATCTGCCTCATCACGGGTTCGCTCTGGGGCCGGCCGACCTGGGGCACGTATTGGGTCTGGGACGCGCGCCTGACATCGATGCTCGTCCTGCTTCTGCTCTATCTGGGCGTGCTCGCCCTCTATTGGACCGCCGAAGAACCGAGTCGTGGCGCGCGCGCGGCCGCGGTGTTGTCACTCGTCGGCGCGATCAATCTGCCGATCATCAAGTTCTCGGTCGACTGGTGGAATACGTTGCATCAGCCGGCGTCGGTGTTCCGCATGGGCCGGTCGACTATTGATCCCGCTCTCCTTATTCCCCTTCTAATTGTAGCGCTTGCCTTTACGTTGCTGTTTCTGACTTTGCATCTCGCGATCATGCGGAACGAGCTACTGCGTCGCCGTGTGCGCAGCATGCGTCTTCTGCAGGCGCAGCGGCTGGCGGAGGCACGCGCGTGAGCCTCGGCCCGCACGCAGACTTCATCATCGCTGCCTATGCAGTGACGATATTCATTGTCGTCGCACTGGTGAGTTGGGTCGTGCTCGATTATTCGGCGCAGCGCCGAATCCTCGACGACCTCGAGGAGCGCGGCATTACAAGACGCTCGCAGCGCGAGGGCTGAAGAATGAGTGCAACGGACGAAAACGCCGGTACAAAGCGACACCGCATCCTTGTGCTGTTGCCACTAGTTGGGTTTCTCGCGCTGGCCGCGCTGTTCTTTTACCGACTCGGCACCGGCGACCCGTCGCGAATTCCCTCGGCGCTTATCGGTCACCCGGCGCCGACGATTGATCTGCCGGCTGTTCCGGGGCTTGAACGCGATGGCAAGGCCGTGCCTGGCGTCAGCAATGCAACCTTCCAAGGCGCGGTGACGCTGCTGAATGTATGGGCATCGTGGTGCGTGCCCTGCCACGACGAAGCACCGTTCCTCGAGCAATTGGCCAAGGACAAGCGTATCCAACTTGTCGGCATAAATTATAAGGACGCGGCCGACAATGCGCGGCGCTTCCTCAATCGGTACGGCAATCCCTTTGTTGCCACTGGCCGCGACGAGACAGGCCGATCCTCAATCGACTGGGGCGTCTATGGCGTGCCGGAGACGTTCCTGATCGGGCGGGATGGCCGCATCGCGTACAAATTCGTCGGACCGATCACCGCGGACAATTTCGGACGCACGCTCCTGCCCGAAATCGAGAAAGCTTTGCGCTAGTTTTTCTTTCCAATGCTGTATTTGTTCAGCAGCGGAACCTGTAGTGCGGCGAAGAGAAATGTGAGCGGGGCAACGCCGAACAGTTTGAAACTCACCCAGAAATCCGTCGTTTGCGTGCGCCAGACAATCTCGTTCAGAATCGCAAGCACAAAAAAGAATATCGCCCACCGCCAAGTCAGCTTGCGCCAGCCCTCCTCGCGCAGTTGGAAGACGGAATCAAAGACCATGCCGAGCAACGGCTTGCCAAACGCAAGCCCGGCGACCAACGTTCCACCGAACAGAATGTAGATAATGGTCGGCTTGAGCTTGATGAACAGTTCGTCGTGCAGGACCAGCGTCAGCCCGCCGAAAATCACCACGATCACAGCGGTGACGATGGGCATGATCGCGAGATGTCGGGTCATTGCGTATGAAACGGCGAGCGCGACAAGAATGGCCGCCATGAACGCGCCGGTCGCAACATAAATCCCGTATTTCGAGTTAGCGACGAAAAACAGAATCAGTGGCCCGATGTCGAGCACCAGCTTGAGACCGGGGTTGAGCTGCTTCTTCGTAGCCATGCGTTTCTCGATTACGATTCCAGTCCGACAACGGCACGCGAGAAATCGCGTGCCGTAAAGGGTGCCAGATCGCCCACGCCCTCACCGACGCCGATGTAATGCACTGGCAACCCGAATTTTTCGGCGAGAGCAACGAGAATACCGCCCCGCGCTGTCCCATCGAGCTTAGTCATGACCAGACCTGTAACTCCCGCAATTTTTCCGAAAATCTCCACCTGACTAACGGCATTCTGACCGACCGTAGCGTCAAGCACGAGAATCACGGCGTGTGGGGCAGTCGGCTCGATCTTACGCATGACGCGTACCATCTTTTCCAGCTCGCTCATTAGTTCGGCGCGATTCTGCAGACGCCCTGCCGTATCGACGAGCACCACTTCAATACCTTGCTGCTTGGCCGCCGCGATTGCATCAAAAGCGAGCCCCGCGGCATCCGCACCCGGTTCGCGAGCCATCACACTCGCGCCCGTCCGCTCACCCCAGATCTTGAGCTGGTCGATCGCAGCCGCGCGAAAGGTATCGCCGGCCACGAGCATTACGCTTTTCCCCTCAGTACGGAACCGAGCTGCCAGCTTGCCAATCGTCGTTGTCTTGCCGGAACCGTTAACGCCCGAGACCAGAATAACGAAGGGTTGCGCAGTGATCTCGAGCGGCCTTGCAACCGGCGTGAGCGTTTTCTCAATTTCGGCTGCCAGCAAACTTTTCACCTCGTCGGGCGAGAGGCCTTGCGGATAGCGACCTTGGCCGAGCGCGTCCACGATACGGATCGCGATATCTTGACCGAAATCGGCCCGCACCAGCTCGTCCTCAAGGGCATCGAGCGTTTCAGGCTCGAGTTGACGGTGCGATACCAGCGCCGTGATTGAGGAACCAAGCGAGGATGATGTGCGCTTGAGGCCCCCGCTGAGGCGCTTCCACCAGTTTTCGTCCTGCGTGCTGTCGTCCATGCCGCGCACGTGATAGCCGTTTCGGCATGACACCGGAAGAGATGCTCGCCCGCCTGCTCTACCGCGATGGGCTGATGCTGGTGGTCGACAAACCGGCCGGATTGCCGGTGCACCGGGGACCCAAGGGCGGCAATGCCTTGGAAGACTATTTCGACGCTTTGCGGTTCGGCTTGCCGCGTCCGCCGGCGTTGGCGCACCGGCTCGACCGCGACACAACCGGCTGCCTGGTGCTCGGCCGTCATCGCAAAGCGCTGGCCTTACTCGGAAAACTGTTCAAGCAGGGCAAGGTCGGCAAGTGTTATTGGACGATCGTCGAGGGTGGCCCCGAAGCCGATGAAGGTCGCATCGACATTCCCCTCTCCAGGCGCGACGACGCACGCGGCTGGTGGATGAAGGCCGACGAGCATGGTTTGCCTTCAGCAAGCACTTGGAAGGTAATGGGCCGCGCCGGCGGTTTCAGTTGGCTTGCGCTCGAGCCTTTGACAGGGCGCACGCATCAATTGCGCGTGCACTGCGCCGAGATGGGATGGCCGATCTTCGGAGACAGTATCTACGGCGGCGCGCCGCGCGCTGGAGGTCCACCGCTGCACCTTCACTCGCGAGAAGTAACGGTTCCGATTTCGAAAAATAAGTCGCCGGTCGTCGTCACCGCGCCGGTGCCGGAGCACATGCGCGACAAACTCGGAGCCTGCGGCTTTACTCAGTAAAGCTGCGCCTTGATGCGCTCCGGCGCTTCGCGGTCGTAAGTCTCGCCGCCCAGTTTGCCCTGACTCAGTTCGGCAACGATCGTGCCGGTCGAGGGCAAGCTTTTCCGATCGATCTTGGTCGCCTCATCCCACAGTTTGGAACGCACGATTGCTTTCGAGCAGTGAAAGTAGATGCTCTCTATGTGAACGATCAGCACGCAGCGGGGCAACTTTCCGCCGACAGCGAACCCTTGCATCAATTTTGGATCGACGGAAATCGAGGCGCGGCCATTGACGCGCAGCGTCTCACCAACACCGGGAATGAGAAAAAGCAGTGCGATGCGCGGATCGCGCACGATATTGCGAAAGCCATCTAACCGGTTGTTGCCGGGTCGGTCGGGGATCGCCAGCGTCTTGTCGTCGAGGATACTAACGAAGCCGGCCGTATCGCCCTTGGGCGAGCAATCGAGGCCTTCCGGACCGGATGTTGCGACCGCGACAAACGGCGCTGCCTCGATCAGCTTGCGATAGCCGTCGTTAATATGGTCGATCTCCTTGAGGATCGAAGTCGGCAGTTTTTCGCCGTAGAGCGATTGTAGTTGATCCATCGTCGTAATCAGATGATCGCGATAAGCCATCGCCAATCCCCTTCAAGCGGCCAGAAGCTGCCGGCCATCATGCGCCGACATTGTCAGATCGACAATAACACCGGGTTCTAGCGACGTAGCTAGACACACAGGCACGAATTGCTCTGTACGTCCCAACCCGCGCGATTCGGCGAGTACACGGCGGCGCGTGCCAATCTCGCGGTCGAGATGACGACGTAACGCCACATCACCCTTTTCGCGCAAGCGGCGGGCGCGGTCCTTGATGACGGCGCGATCGATCTGCGGCATGCGCGCGGCCGGCGTGCCGGGACGCAACGAAAACGGGAACACATGGAGTTGCACCAGCCCGCACGCATCGACGAGGTCGAGAGAGCGAGCAAACATTTTTTCGTCTTCGGTCGGAAAACCGGCGATGATGTCGGCGCCAAAAACCACGTCAGGGCGCAAACGCCTCACCTGGTCGCAAAACGCAATCGCATCGCCGCGCGAGTGCCGCCGCTTCATGCGCTTGAGAATGAGATCATCGCCCGCTTGCAGCGAAAGGTGCAAATGCGGCATCAACCGCGGTTCCTCGCCCAATGCGTCGAGCAGGGTCGAATCGACCTCTACGGAATCGATGGATGAGAGTCGCAGGCGCGCCAGTTCCGGCACCTCCTTGAGGATGCGCTTGACCAAAGTGCCGAGGCGCGGTGTGTCTGTAAGGTCAGCACCATAGCTTGTGATGTCGACGCCGGTGAGCACGATTTCGCGATAGCCATTGGCAACGAGACGTCGCGCCTGCGCAATGACGTCATCCATCAGTAGCGAGCGTGAGTTGCCGCGGCCGAATGGAATAATGCAGAAGGTGCAGCGATGATCGCAACCGTTCTGCACCTGGACAAACGCGCGGGTGCGCCCCTCGATGCTGTCGACGCCGTGCGGACGCATCGTCTTCACCGCCATAATGTCGGACACTGCGATCTTCTCGCCCGTCGCCCAGCTTTCAACGCTGAATTTTTCCTCGTTGCCGACAACGCGATCAACTTCCGGCATGGCCGCAAAGGTCTGCGTCTCGGTTTGCGCGGCGCAGCCAGTAACGACGACACGCGCGCCCGGCCGCTCGCGCTTTAGGCGCCGTATGACCTGCCTTGCCTGACGGACTGCTTCCGCGGTCACGGCACAGGTGTTCACCACAATCGTATCGTCAATATCAGCGGCTCTTGTGGCACGCCGGATGACTTCGGACTCGTACGCGTTCAGCCGGCAGCCGAATGAGATAACATCGACGCTCACGATGCACCCGCCTTGGCGAACAACGCCGGATCGAAGCGACCCTTGAATTCGAATTCAACGGGGCCGGTCATTAGGACGTGATCATCCGCTTCGCGCCAGTCGATGGTAAGTTCACCGCCCGGGAGCGAAACCTTTACCTTACGACCGGTTCGCTTGAGCCGCGCGGCGGCGACCGCAGCCGCACATGCCGCGGAACCGCAGGCCTTGGTCAAGCCGGCGCCGCGCTCCCAGGTCCGGATGATGATGTGATCGCGCGCAACGATCTGTGCGAGCGTGATATTAGCGCGCTCCGGAAATATCGGATGATTTTCAAGGAGGGGCCCGAAGCGCGCCAGATCATATGCGTTGACGTCATCGACCCAGAAGATCGCATGCGGATTGCCCATGCTTACGACCGAAGGCGAGTGCAGCACCGGCTTGTCGATCGGCCCAATCTGCAATTCAATGGCACGGGTGTCGCGGAATTCTTCGGCGAGTGGAATCTCATTCCACTTGAAGCGCGGCACACCCATATCCACCGTAAACAGGCCATCGGCATTCTTCCAGCAATTGAGTATGCCGGCCGTGGTTTCAAAGGTAAGGGCGTCCTTTCCGCTCTCCTTTGCCACCAGATCGGCAACGCAGCGCATGCCATTGCCGCAGGCGCCCGCCTCCGAACCATCATTATTGTAGATGCGAATGAAGGCATCTGTGCCCGGGGTGCGCGATGGATAGAGGACCATCAACTGATCGTAGGGGGCGCCATCTGGCGCGGCGACCGCGCGCGCTTCTTCAGGCGCGATCGAGCCCCCTCGCGCACGCATGTCGACAACGACAATCTCGTTGCCGATTCCGTTCATCTTAACAAAAGCCTGGTTGGCCAGCGCGCCCATACTTGTTTGCCCGGGTTTCGCCCGGTTTATATGGCGAATGAACGCAGATTGGCCAGAGGCATGCTAGGATGCGCAACAATGCTGGCGAATTTTCGGAC
>JANWKN010000238.1 GCA_025451355.1 Pseudolabrys sp.
CATTTCTGGTGTTGTTCCCCGGTCAATATAGCGTTGGGCGAGAAAAGACCTTATAAGCCCGGACTTGCGACGTTACGTAATTCGAATTCGGACGCAAGTCTCGCCAGCAAGAAAAACACCACCTTGCCAATAACTTAGTCCGAACCAGCGCCGATCAACCGGCCGGGAATGGAAACAGCCGATATGACTTCGCTCGACAGTTTTAGATGCTGCAAAACCCTACAGGTTGGTAGCAAGACGTATGCTTATTTCAGCCTTCCCACAGCCGAGCGAAACGGCCTCAAAGGCATCGCTCGCTTGCCCTTTTCTATGAAAGTGCTGCTCGAAAATCTTCTGCGCAATGAGGACGGCCGGACTGTTACGAAAGACGACATCAAGGCCGTCGCCGAGTGGCTCAAGACCAAGACCTCCGATCGCGAAATCGCATTCCGACCGGCCCGTGTGCTGATGCAGGATTTCACTGGCGTGCCAGCGGTCGTAGATCTTGCCGCGATGCGCGACGCCATGAAGCAACTTGGCGGCGATCCCAAAAAGATCAATCCGCAAGTTCCGGTCGATCTGGTCATCGACCATTCGGTCGCGGTGACATTCTTCGGCAACAACGCCGCATTCAAGAAAAACGTCGAGGAAGAGTACCGGCAGAATCAGGAGCGCTACAAATTCTTGAAATGGGCGCAGCGATCGTTCGATAATTTCAGCGTCGTGCCGCCCGGCACAGGCATCTGTCATCAGGTCAACCTCGAATATCTGTCGCGCGTCGTCTGGAATCGCAAGGATAAGATGAAGGTCGACGGCAAGGCGGCGACCATGGAGGTTGCCTATCCCGACACATTGGTTGGAACCGATTCGCACACGACGATGGTCAACGGTCTGTCGGTGCTTGGCTGGGGTGTTGGCGGAATTGAGGCAGAGGCGGCCATGCTCGGTCAGCCGCTGTCGATGGTGCTACCCGAAGTCATCGGCTTCAAACTGGCTGGCAAGCTGAAAGAAGGCGTCACTGCCACTGACCTGGTGCTGACGGTAACCGAGATGCTTCGCAAACGCGGAGTGGTCGGAAAATTCGTTGAATTCTTCGGCCCCGGTCTTGCGCATCTGACCATCGCTGACCGCGCAACGCTCGGCAACATGTCGCCTGAGTACGGTGCTACGTGCGGCTTCTCGCCGATTGATGACGACACTATTCGCTACATGAAAGACACAAGTCGTCCGGCCGATCTCGTCGCGCTCGTCGCCGCCTATGCCAAAGCGCAGGGCATGTACCGCGTGAAGACGACCCCTGACCCGATGTTCACCGACGTCCTCAAGCTCGAACTCAGTTCGGTCGAGCCGTCACTGGCCGGTCCAAAACGCCCGCAGGACCGCGTCGCCTTGAAGGAAGTGAAATCAGGCTTCGCGACGTCGATGGACAAGGAATTCGGCAAGAGCGCCGAAGCGAAAAAGCGCGTGAAAGTGTCGGGCAAGAACTACGATCTCGGTCATGGCGACGTGGTCATTGCGGCAATCACGTCCTGCACCAATACCTCTAATCCGAACGTCATGATCGGCGCGGGCTTGCTGGCGCGGAAGGCTGCCGCAAAAGGCCTAACCGCCAAGCCTTGGGTGAAGACTTCGCTGGCGCCCGGCTCGCAGGTCGTCGGTGAATATCTCGAAAAGTCCGGCTTGCAGAAAGATCTCGACAAGATCGGGTTCAATCTCGTGGGCTTCGGCTGCACTACGTGCATCGGCAACTCGGGACCGCTGCCGCCCGAGAATTCCAAGGCTATCAATGAAAACGATCTGGTGGCGGCCGCCGTCCTGTCCGGCAATCGCAATTTCGAAGGGCGTGTCAACGCCGATGTGCGCGCAAATTATCTGGCTTCACCGCCGCTCGTCGTTTCGTACGCAATCGCCGGCTCAATGAATGTCGATGTGGCAAGA
The DNA here is from genome assembly GCA_025451355.1 of Pseudolabrys sp. Classification (GTDB taxonomy): domain Bacteria; phylum Pseudomonadota; class Alphaproteobacteria; order Rhizobiales; family Xanthobacteraceae; genus Pseudolabrys. The sequence continues at coordinate 1,918 of JANWKN010000238.1, forward strand.
GACCCGCTCGGCGTCGACCAAAAGGGCAAAAAGGTCTTCCTGAAGGACATCTGGCCATCCAACAAAGAGATCGGAGATTTCGTTGCCAAGAACATCACCAAGCAGATGTTCGCCAAAAAGTACGCCGACGTTTTCAAGGGCGACTCGAACTGGCGCAAGATCAGCGTCAAAGGCGGCGTGACCTACGACTGGGACAAGAAGTCCACCTACGTGCAGAACCCGCCGTACTTCGTCCGCATGGGTCGCCATCCCAAGCCGCTCGAAGATATCGTCGACGCGCGCGTGCTAGCGTTGCTTCTTGATTCCATCACCACGGACCACATTTCGCCGGCCGGATCGATCAAGGTCGACTCGCCGGCCGGCAAGTACCTTGTTGCGCACAAGGTAAAACCGGCCGACTTCAATCAGTACGGCACGCGACGTGGCAATCACGAGGTGATGATGCGTGGCACCTTCGCCAACATCCGCATCAAAAACCAGATGGTGCCGGGTGTCGAAGGCGGCGTGACGGTCCACTACCCGTCAAAGCAGCGCATGTCGATCTACGACGCGGCGATGAAATACAAGGCCGACAGGGTGCCGTTGGTCGTTTTTGCTGGGAAAGAATACGGCAGCGGTTCGTCCCGAGACTGGGCTGCCAAAGGTTCGATCCTGCTCGGAATTCGCGCGGTTGTTGCCCAATCCTTCGAGCGTATCCACCGCTCCAACTTGGTGGGCATGGGCGTGATGCCACTGGTGTTCGAAGAGGGGACCTCCTGGCAGTCCCTCGGCCTAAAGGGCGATGAACAGGTCACTATTCGCGGGTTGCACGGCGAACTGAAACCCCACCAGCGGCTGATTGCCGAGATTGTCTCAGGTAATGGGACTCTCAAGCGCGTCCCACTGATCTGCCGCATCGACACCCTGGATGAGCTCGATTACTTCAAGAATGACGGCATATTGCAGTACGTGTTGCGTCAATTGGCGGGTTGACCGGCAATTTGGTAACACTCAGCAGAAAGTGGGCCGCTCACCGCGAAGTGAGTGGCGGGTGATCGAAAGGGCGCCCTATAAACCGCGGGCGAGGCAAGGATTGCGGTAACGATATGACCTATCGCCACATCACCTTTGCGTTCGCGTTTGCACTTCTCTGCGGCGCCGCGGCCGCCCCTGCCGTCGCTGAGCCGCGCGCAGTTATCGAATTGTTCACCAGCCAAGGTTGTTCATCGTGTCCGGCTGCCGACAAGGTGCTCGGAGAGCTGGCGGCCGACCCATCTCTCGTAACGATGAGTCTTGCTGTCGACTATTGGGATTATCTCGGCTGGAAAGACACGCTCGCGCTGCATGGCCACTCTGACCGGCAACGTGCCTATGCGGCAGCGCGTGGTGATCGCGAGGTTTACACGCCGCAGGTCGTCGTCAACGGCGTTCTGCATGTGCTGGGTAGCGACAAGACAGCGATCGAAAATGCGATCGCGCAAACGCGGCGTAATCCGTCGGTGCTCTCGCTGCCGGTTACGGTGAGTGTTGCAGACGGTAAAGTGACGGTGAACGTGCCCGTGGCGCACGGCGAATTCCGTAGCGCTGAGGTTTGGCTCTGCCCCATCTCAAAGAAAGTGTCGGTACAGATCGGACGCGGCGAAAACCACAATCAGACGCTGACTTACCACAACGTCGTTCGTCGCTGGATCAAACTCGGTGACTGGAACGGTCAGGCACAGACCTTCAGCGTTCCAGTCAGTGATATTCCGAAGGGCGACTACGCGCTCAAGGACATCGATCAGCTCGATGTCGTCGTCCAAAATGGCGCCGTGGGCAAGCCTGGCCCGATGCTGGGCACCGCATCCACAGCCTGCTGCGGCGCGACTACGAACTGAAAAATCGAAACGCAAAATAAAAATCGGGCCGGCTTCAGCCGGCCCGAAGGCATTAGGGGATTGAACCGTACGCGGAACTCAACTGGCCCGGCCGATCGAACCCCGGGGGGCTGGGGGGCTGAGGAATCCGGTGCTCGTACCGGACCGGGCCTTGAGGCAACGACCAAGTTATCTCAATCCAGAGTGACCGGCGATTGACCGAAATTGGGCGTTATTGTGGGAGCTTTAACGACTTCGTGATCGATCAAATGCGCTTTCTGTCCGTTTTTCAGTCACTTCTTGCCGGAAGTAATCTCTTGCCGTCCGCCGCCAGTGGCGCGATCATTGATGGAAGCAAAAGGAGGCGCCGAATGACCTTCGGTTCTGGCGAAACAGACCCAAGCCAGTCCCTCGGGGGCGGTACCCCGGTACGTACAGCCTCCGCCCCCACGCAAAATCAAGTGGCCTTCAGCCGCCGCGAACTCAATCGCATTCTTGATCTTTATGGCCGCAAGGTCGCGGCTGGCGAGTGGCGCGATTACGCAATCGACTTTCTTAAAGATCGCGCGGTGTTTTCCGTTTTTCGCCGCAGCTCGGAAGTGCCGATATATCGCATCGAAAAAAATCCGAAGCTGGAACGTAGGCAAGGCGTCTACAGCGTGATCTCGGCGAGTGGTCTTGTCGTCCGCCGCGGACACGAGCTTGACCGGGTACTGCGCTCGATCGACCGTTCGCTGTCATTGGTCGCGAACTGATCGATCAGGGCGGGCTGGTTGCCCCGGGTCCAAGCGCGCGCTGCATCAGCACCGTGTCGAGCCAGCGATCGAATTTATAGCCGACGTTCTCGAATACCCCCACGTGCTTGAAGCCGGTTGCCTCATGCACGCCGATCGAAGCTGCTTGTCTGGAATCGCCTATGACGGCGATCATTAAGCGAAAGCCGCCATTTGTGCAGTCCTGGATCAACGCCTCCAGCAACGCCTTGCCGACGCCGCGCCGGTGCATATCGGGTGCCACGTAGACGGAGTTCTCAACCGTGAAGCGATAAGCCGGCCGCGCACGGTAGGGCGCGGCGTAGGCATAGCCGGCCAGCGCGCCATCAAGCTCGGCCGCCAGATAGGGAAATTTTCGCGCTACCAAATCGTTCATGCGCTTCGTCATCTCGGCCTCGTCCGGCGACGTGAGCTCGAATGACGCCGTGCCGTACTCGACCGCATGCGCGTATATGCGTGTGATGGCTGGAATATCGGCGGACGTAGCCGGGCGGATAGCGAGTGTCATAGGCAGCTCGAGTCAGTTGAGCAAATTTGACCACAACTGCCGCAACAAAAAAACGCCCGGGCGGAAGGCCCGGGCGCGTTGCATCCTTTTGCCAGCGCTTAGCGGCGGTCGCCGAGGAAGCGCAGTAGGAACAGGAACAGGTTGATGAAGTCGAGATAGAGCGTGAGCGCGCCCATCACTGCCTTCCGGCCGGCTACGGTGCCGTCATCATTGACGCTGTACATTTCCTTGATCTTCTGCGTGTCCCATGCGGTCAGGCCGGCGAAGATCAACACGCCGATGGCAGAAATCGCGAAGTCAAGACCACTGCTCTTGAGGAACATGTTGACGAGCATCGCGAGGATGAGCCCGAACAGTCCCATTGTCAGGAACGATCCGATGGGGGAGAGATCGCGCTGCGTGGTGTAGCCATAGAGACTCAACGCGCCGAACGACGCCGCCGAAATGAAGAAGGTGCGGGCGATCGAGCCGTGGGTGTAAGTCAAGAACACCGACGACAGCATCACGCCAAGCAATCCCGCATAGACCAGGAACAGCATTAGCGCCGTACTTGGCTGCAGGGTTTGGATGCGGAAACTCATGAAGAACACAAGTCCGAGCGTAGCGAGAAACAGCACGATCACGACTGGGCCGCCATAAAGCGTTTGCCCGAACGAGGTGAGCGCGAGTGCGCCACCGGCGGTGCTCTGCACCGCGGCATTGAAGGTAAGCCATGCGACGACGCCGGTCAGAGCGACGCCGGCGGCCATGTAATTGTAGACGCGGATCATGTAGGCGCGCAGGCCTGCATCGATCGCGACAGCACGCGCGCCGCCGAAGCCGCGGGCAGCTACGTTACGGTCGTAGTCCGACATCGAAGTTTCCTCTCTTATGTCCCGGCTTTGCGCCGGTCACGTCATGCGCGCCGGCACAGTGCCTTCGCGCTCGTGTCCCGAATCTAGTGGTTGGCTAGCCTTGGCGCCAGATATGGGCTGATAGTGACTCTGCATCATTGCGGATCGTTAACCGTCCGGTAGCCCCATTATACCCGAAATGCTTATGCCTGCGAGGGAGCGGACAATCCGTGGCGGAATGTCGCAAAACCTATAAATTTCTCAATATTGGCGCGGGTTTCTGGCCAAGAGCCACATAAGTGCCGGTCAATCCGAGCATTACCGTCACGGCGACTGCCACTAGCGCGGCTGCCAGGGCTGGCGCGGGCAGCCACGTGAACGACAGGTGCATGAGTTGGGCGACGATTAGCCACGCGGCGAGCGAGCCGCCGATCACCCCGAAGATGGCAGTGGCGGTGCCGATCAGCAGATATTCGATGGCATAGGCCGTGAGAAGGCGAAGACGTGTGGCGCCAAGCGTCTTCAGGATAACCGCATCATAAACTCGGGAGCGGTGGCCGGCCGCCAAGGCGCCCCCAAGTACCAACGCAGCGGCGATCAAGGTGATGGCGCTGGCGCCGCGGATCGCAAGTACAAGGTTGGCAACAATGCTGCCGACCGCTTCCAAAGCGTCCTTTACGCGCACCGCCGTAACCGTAGGGAAGTTCGCTGCGACCGAACGGATGATGGCTGCCTCTTCCGTCGGCGTGCCGCCATCGGGATAAATCAGGGTCGCCAGATGAGTGTGGGGCGCTCCGCGGAGCGCGTTCGGCGAAAACACCATCACGAAATTGATGCCAAGGCTCTCCCAATCGACAGTTCGCATGTTGGCGATCGTCGCGGTGACATTGCGCCCAAGGACATTGACGACGACGGGGTCGCCCAGTTTGAGACCGAGGCCGTCGGCAATGCGCTTCTCGAACGAAACGACCGGAGGCCCGTCATAGTCGGCCGCCCACCATTTTCCTTGGACCAGTCGCGAGCCGCTGGGAATCTCGTTCGCATAGGTAAGTCCGCGGTCGCCTTGCAGCGCCCAGGCGGCATCCTCTTTTGGCTTGATGTTCTCCGCCGGGATGCCGGCGGCGGAAACGATACGCCCACGTAGCATCGGCACTTCCTCCAAATGTGCCGATGGGGCCTGTGTGCGGAGGAAGGCAGCGAACCGTTCAGATTGATCGGCAGGAATATCGAGGAAGTAGAACGACGGCGCTCTTGCGGGTAATTCGTTCGCGAATTGTCGGCTCAGGTTGCCGTCGATCTCGATGACGGTGACGAGTAGCGTGATGCCAAGTCCCAGCGAAAGAACGATGGTCGGTGTTAGCGCGCTCGGCCGATGAATATTGGCCACCGCCATGCGCAGGCCGGTGGTGCGGGCGCGTGGGGCGCGGCTCGCCAGGATCATCATCAAGGTGGCGATGACGCGCAGCAGCAAAAAAACCGCTGCGGCCGTGGCCACATAGATGAGGGCCACACGGCGATCGTAGGCCAGCAAAACGGCGAACGTGGCCAGAATGAGTACGGCGAGGGCGGTAAACGCGATATAGCGTTTGCGCGGCCAACGCGGTTGCAACTCCACTATATCGCGGAACAATTCGGCGACAGGCACATCATGCGCGCGCCCCAGTGGCCACAGAGCGAAGACGAGTGCCGTCAATAACCCATAGAGTAAAGCCAACAGCAGTTCTTCGAGATGCAATGCGGGAGCCAATGGCAGCGGAATGATCGCGCCGAACAACCAGGAAACTACGAACGGAAGGATTGCCCCAAACGCAGCGCCGATGCCCCCTCCGACTAGCGCCATCAGCAGAACCTGCGTCAGGTAAATCGTGAAAATACGGCGCCCGCTGGCCCCGAGCGCTTTCATCGTGGCGATCGTGTCGGTCCGCCGGTCGAGGTGACTTTTGACGGCGTTGCCGACACCGACTCCGCCGACCAGAAGTGCTGTGAGTCCAACGATCGTGAGGAATTGCGTAAAGCGTTCGACGTTGCGTTCGAGTTGCGGGGATGCATTGCTGCGCCCGCGGATATCCCATCCGGCTTCGGGCAGCTGCGCGCGCGCTTGGGCGGTCAACGCTTTCGCGGCGGCATCGGACGCATCGTTCGCGGGCAGGCGCAGACGATAGTACCAACGCACCAGACTGCCCGGTTGCAGCAAACCGGTTGCACGTAGCGCATCCTCGCTCACCAGTAAGCGCGGCCCGAAGCCAATGCCGCCGGCGAGCTTGTCCGGTTCGCTCGTCAGTGCGGCGCGAATTTCGAAGGTTGTATTGCCTACGGTAAGCCGCGTGCCGGGAGAAATCTCCAGTCGCGCCATCAGCGTCGGATCGGCCACGGCGCCAAAGGCGCCGTCGCGTTGCGCTAATGCATCGTTCAGCGGGAGGGGTGGATCAAGATTGGTTTGACCGAACAACGGATACGCTGCATCGACGGCTTTCATCTCGACAAGCGTGGCCTGATCGTTTGGCGCGCGAGCCATGGCGCGCATGGTAGCTGCGCTGGAAACTTGGCCGTGCGCCTGTAGGAATGCGCGTTCGTTTGGCGCGATTTCCCGCTGGATGAGCGTGAAAGCAAGATCCCCGCCGAGAATGACGCGGCCTTCGCGCGCAAGGCCATCAGTAAGGCTTGCTGCCACCGATCCCACGCCTGCGATCGCCATGCTGCCAAGCGCAATGCAGAGGATGAACACGTAGAAGCCGTGCAGACCTCCGCGCAATTCGCGTAGTGCAAAGCGTAGGGGCAGCCAACGGCCTGTCGGTGTGATCGTTTCGGTCACGCTCATGAGGCGCTCACGCCATCGACACGACCGGAGCGCAGGCGCACGACGCGTGCGCAGCGCGCTGCCAGCGTGGCATCATGAGTGACAAGCACGAGCGTGGTCTTCCGTCTGGTGTGGCCGGCAAAGAGAAGATCGATGATCTGCTTTCCCGTGTCTTCGTCGAGGTTGCCGGTTGGCTCGTCCGCCACCACGATTGCCGGATCCGGTGCCAGTGCGCGCGCAACCGCAACGCGCTGTTGCTCGCCCCCCGACAATTCGGCCGGATAGTGGTCGAGCCGTTCGCTAAGTCCGACCGCAGCAAGTTCCTCGCTGGCGCGAACGCTGGCATCGGCGACGCCCGCGAGTTCAAGCGGGACGGCGACGTTCTCAAGCGCGGTCATTGTCGGAATGAGGTGGAACGACTGGAAGACAATCCCAATGTGACGGCCGCGAAATCGCGCGAGCGCGTCCTCATCGAGGTTGCTGAGGTTTTTGCCGGCGACCGCAACGGTCCCGGTATCCGCGCGTTCGAGACCCGCCATCACCATCAGCAGGGTAGATTTGCCGGAGCCGGAGGGCCCCACGAGGCCAATTGCCTCGCCCGTACCTATATGCAGGTCGATATCTTTGAGGATATGAACACGGGCCGCCCCGTGCCCGAGCGAGAGATTGACCCCGGCAATCGCAATGGCCGGCACCGCCTGGGAGTTATTGGTCATGGCACCTCATTTTTCGCAACCCCGCTCATATGGGAGGAGCCAGGCCGCGGTCCAGCGTCTTGTCGTCTCGGTTGTGCTCGCACTGTGCTGCATGTTTGGGCAGGTTGGAGCGGTGAAAGCAACCGAGCGGCCTGTCAACATTGTGGTGCTCGGTGACTCGCTCAGTGCCGGTTTTGGATTGACAGTGGAAGATGCTTTTCCTGCCAAACTTGCCGCTGCACTCAAAGCCAAGGGCGCGGCCGTGAAAATTACCAACGCCGGTGTGTCCGGTGACACGGCTTCCGGGGGGCTTGGCCGCCTCGACTGGTCGGTGCCGGATGCCACCGATGCAGTCATTGTCGAACTCGGGGCGAACGATGCGCTGCGCGGGCTTGACCCTGTGCTCACCAAGGCAGCGCTCGACACGATCTTGAACAAGCTCACGGCCCGTCACATTCCCGTCTTACTTGCCGGGATGCAGGCACCGCCCAACATGGGTGCCGATTATGCACGGACCTTCGATGCGATTTATCCGGCGCTTGCCTCGACTCACCCTGTCGTCTTTTATCCGTTCTTCTTGGATGGCGTTGCCGCCGATCCGAAGTTGAACCAGAGCGACGGCCTTCATCCGAATGTCGCCGGCGTCGATGCGATTGTGGTGCGCATCCTGCCGGCGGTCGAAGAATTGATTAAGCGCGCGCGAGCCGGACGCGCCTCGTGATTTGAGAGTTTCGCAATGCCGCGTCTTTTCACCGGAGTCGAAATTCCGTCCGATGTCGGCCACGCGCTCGCGACCTTGCGCGGCGGGCTGCCGGGGGCGCGATGGATCGATCCGGGGAACTATCATCTGACATTGCGCTTCATCGGCGATGTCGACGACGCGATTGCCCATGAAATCGCCTCCATGCTGTCTCGTGTTAAACGCGGATCGTTCGATCTGCATATGGACGGTTTGACTTCGTTTGGCGGGCGCAAACCACGTGCTGTAGTCGCAAGCGTCGCGCCAGCGCAAGCTCTCATAGATGTGCAGTCCGAGCACGAGCGGTTGATGCAACGCATTGGACTCGAACCTGAAGGAAGAAAATTCACACCCCACGTGACGTTGGCGCGGCTGCGGGAGTCATCGAGTCAGCAAGTGGCAGAATATCTGTCGGCGCGCGGTTATTTCCGGACCTCGCCGTTTCGCGTCTCGCGTTTCGTGTTGTTTTCTTCACGCGCATCCATTGGTGGCGGCCCCTATGTGGTCGAGGCCAGCTACCCACTCAATGCCTGAATGAATCAGGCAGGCTTCAATATTCGGGATTGCACATCAAGAATTGCGTTTGCGACACCGTGCGCATCAACGACGGCTTCACGCAGAAGCGACATGGGAGTGTAGCGTGGCGGATCGACTTCGCCGACTACGCTCCCGAAATCGAATTTAAGGTCGGCTTCGAACTTGCGGGCAAGCTGCTGCATTCGCTGATTGTCCGCGAGGCAATGCATTTGCAGAGACTTGATACCGCGATTGCGCGCGCTCAAAAGCGTCCGCTCGAGCAACACTGTTCCGACACCGTGACTCTGCCAAAGTTGTTCGATGCTAAAAGCGGCTTCACCCTCGCGAATTAACAGAGATCCGAAACGGCGCAATTCAGCGGCACCCCTCAGGATGCCGCCTACGAAAAAGCCGTGCACCACCACGCTCAGTCCGGTCGCCGAACTGGCATGGCTTGCAATGAAATCATCTGACACCGCGCCCGAGAAACGACGGCGTCTACTCTCCAGATCGAGGCGGAGCAGATGATCGCAATAGGCGTCAGTCTCGCTGATCCATAGTTTGCGGATCATGCCGCCATCAGGCAGAGGCTCGTGCATATCGGGTCTCCAAAGCGTAACGTCGCCCTCAGTTTCGTTTCGTCATGCGGGGCGCGGGCGCGCCGCGAATCGTTCTCGTATATATATGTTGCATTGCAACAATAATTCGACGCATTTCGTCCAAAGCAGAGCTTCCCGGTAAAAATGCATAGCTGCCAACGTCTTACCGCACTTTTGTCTGCAAAAAGTGCGTTCATTTGGGCGCGGTTGATGTACAGGGCGCACCGTTCATCGTAGGTGTTGCCAAAAAGCCTCTCCACTCCATTCAATCCTGATGTCCGAAACGTTCAACACTCGTTACGCAGCGCTCGTCGCCGCTGGAAAGATTGAGGCCGATGGCGGGCAGGCCGTGTTGGCCCATCGCTTGACTGCACTCGAACAGAGGCTCGACCAACATCGGCTGGCACGTAAATCGTCGTCACTCGGTTGGTTGTTCGGGCAGCGTGAGCGGGTCGGCGCTCCCCTGAAAGGTTTGTATGTCTACGGGGAAGTTGGTCGTGGCAAGACGATGCTGATGGATCTCTTCTTCGAGACCAGTGCCGTGGTCCGCAAACGCCGTGTGCATTTTCACGAATTCATGGCCGACGTGCACGAGCGCGTCCACGCTTATCGGCAGTCCATCAAGAACGGTGAGGGCAATGAACGTGATCCGATTCATCTCACAGCAGCGGCGATAGCGGAAGAAAGCTGGCTACTATGTTTCGACGAATTTCATGTGACAGACATCGCCGACGCCATGATTCTCGGCCGTCTATTTACACGCTTGTTTGAGCTCGGCGTCGTTGTGGTGGCAACATCCAATCTGGCGCCGGGCGATCTTTACAAGGACGGCCTAAATCGAGCTCTGTTCGTTCCTTTCATCGCGATGCTAGAGCGCCACAGTGAAGTGATACGGCTTGAGGCGCGCACCGATTTCAGGCTGGAGAAACTGACCGGTGTGCCCACGTGGTACGTGCCGGACGACTCGAAGGCCGA
>JANWKN010000239.1 GCA_025451355.1 Pseudolabrys sp.
CATCAACGGAAGCAATGTCCTCGACATCGCAGGGCAATATTAAAGACGAGCCGGTCTGTTCCGCGAGCGGTTTCACGCGCTTGGCGAGCGAGTCACCTTGATAGGTGAAAGCCAGCTGCGCACCGTGCGCCGCCAGCATCTGCGCAATGCCCCAGGCGATGGAATGGTCGTTGGCAACGCCCATGATCAAGCCGCGCTTTCCCTGCATCAAATTGCCGCGCGGAGCGATGTGCTCACCTGCCATGGTCGCCGGCCTACTCGGAACGGAGTGAAGATATGAAGGGGAAACAGACTTGTTCATGTGCAGCTCCCGATCGAATCGCCAGACGTGCCGGAAGATCGTTTATGGCTGCGAGACGACAATCCGATGACAGGGAAAAGAGCGATGCTTCCCGGAAGGTCGCAAAGAGAGTTGTCATGCATCAAGCCGCTTGAACACAACTGACGCATTGGTGCCGCCGAATCCGAACGAGTTTGACAACACGCAGCCCAGCTTCACATTGTCCTGACGCTCGCGCACAATCGGCATGTCCGCAAAAGCCGGATCGAGATCCTCGATGTTGGCGCTCTCGCAGATGAACCCGCTCTGCATCATCAAAAGCGAATAGATCGCTTCCTGCACGCCGGTCGCGCCGAGCGAATGGCCAGTGAGCGACTTGGTCGCCGAAATCGGCGGGCACTTTGTACCGAATACTTCGCGGATAGCCTCGATCTCCTTGACGTCGCCGATCGGCGTCGAAGTTGCGTGAGGATTGATGTAATCGACTGGCACTTTCACATTCTCGATCGCCATTTTCATACAACGCACCGCACCCTCGCCGGATGGAGCCACCATGTCGTAGCCGTCCGAGGTTGCGCCGTAGCCGACGACTTCGCTATAGATCTTGGCGCCACGGGCTTTCGCACGTTCGAGCTCTTCCAGCACCAGCACACCGGCGCCGCCGGCGATGACGAAACCGTCGCGATCCTTGTCGTAGGCGCGCGAAGCCTTTTGTGGGGTCTCGTTATACTTCGAGGACATCGCACCCATCGCGTCAAACAGCACGGAGAGCGACCAGTCGAGCTCTTCGCAGCCACCGGCAAACATGAGATCCTGCTTGCCCCATTGAATGAGCTCGGCCGCATTGCCCATGCAGTGATTCGACGTCGCGCAAGCCGAGGAGATCGAATAGTTCACGCCCTTAATCTTGAACCATGTCGCGAGCGTTGCGGACGCTGTCGACGACATCGCCTTCGGCACGGCAAAGGGGCCGACGCGCTTGGGTCCCTTGCTGCGCGCGGTGTCGGCAGCCTCGATGATTGCACGGCAGGACGGGCCGCCGGAGCCCATCACGATGCCTGTGCGCTCGTTCGAAATATCTTTCTCTTCAACGCCAGAATCGCGGATCGCTTGCTCCATGGCCACGTGATTCCAGGCTGCGCCGGAGCCGAGGAAGCGCATGGCGCGCCTGTCGACGACGTCGGCGGCGTCGAGCGTCGGCGCACCGTGCACCTGGCAGCGAAAGCCGAGCTCCGCGTATTCGTCGGCCCGCACGATGCCGGATTTCGCCTCGCGGAGGCTCGCCAGCACTTCCTGCGTATTGTTGCCGATGGATGAGACGATGCCCATTCCAGTGACGACGACCCGTCGCATAGTCGGAACCCTCAAAACTCTTGTCGCGGTTTATTGCTAATGAGCCAACAGATTGGCCGGCTGCGGTCGTTCTGCAAGCCCCCCGCCGCTCTCAAGCGCCACTCGGTTGTAACGCTTCGTCCTGCTTGAACAGGCCAACCTTGAGATCACTGGCGCGGTAGATCACGTTACCGTCTGCCGAGAGCCAGCCATCGGCGATACCGAGCACCAACTTCGAACGCATGACGCGCTTGATGTCGATGCCATAGATGACTTTCTTGACGGTCGGCAACACCTGTCCGGAAAATTTCACTTCGCCCAGACCAAGCGCCCTGCCCTTGCCCGGCGCGCCCAGCCAGCCGAGGAAAAACCCGACCAGTTGCCACAGCGCATCCAGTCCGAGGCACCCGGGCATCACCGGGTCGCCCTTGAAGTGACAGAGGAAAAACCAGAGATCCGGTTTCACGTCCAGTTCGGCGCGGATCATTCCCTTGCCGTGCGCGCCACCGTCCTCCCTTATTTCGGCGATACGGTCGAACATAAGCATCGGCGGCAGAGGCAACTGTGCGTTTCCGGTGCCGAACAGCTCGCCGCGCCCGCAAGCGAGCAAATCTTCGTACTCGAAGCTATGCCGCCGCGTGTCCATGCGCGTTAGATTCTCGTGTAGAGGGCTTGGCTGAGATCCCATGTCCGCTTCGTAACATACCGAGCCTAGCGGGCAAAGATGGCGGGAGCGCGAGATACAAGCAGGTTTGCCACGCAAAAAGCCGCGTCGGAGCGGGTTTGCCGGTACTTGCGAGGCGGTTGCATCTAAGGGGTCAATTGCCTATATATTGAGTATCAAACAGTTTTTTGCCGGTCTCTGCCTGGAGCCGGCCTTTTGGGTATGAATTAAATGGCGCCTGCGCGTACCTTGGTAATCCCGAATGTGAAGACGGGCGCAGAGCGCTTACCGGATCGGTCAGCCCTCACCGGTTGCCCGTGGCATGACGTGAAGGCCATGTTGCGTGAAGTCGGATTGCGCCCGACCCGCCAGCGCATGGCGCTGGGTTGGATTCTGTTCGGCAAAGGCGACCGGCATCTGACTGCCGAAATGCTTTACGAAGAGGCGACCCGCGCAAAAGTCCCGGTATCACTGGCAACGATCTACAACACGCTGCATCAGTTCACCGAAGTCGGCTTGCTGCGCCAGGTCGCGGTCGACGGCTCAAAGGCCTATTTCGACACCAACGTGACCGCCCATCATCATTTCTTTGTTGAAGGCGACGATGAGGTGCTCGATATCCCGGACGCCGACGTCATCGTCGGCAAGACCCCGACACCGCCGGAAGGCTTTGAAATCACGCGCGTTGACGTGGTCGTTCGCCTGCGGCGCAAGACTTGATCGCACAAAACGGCAGCTTTTGAAATTTTATGCCCGGCCTTGTACCGGGCATTCATGTATTTGGAGCCGGCGCGGCGAACGCGCCTAGTCCACCTTCTCGTTTGGGTAAGCTCCCCAAAGGCGTTCCTGGCGGACATACCCCTCAAAGCCTTTACCGCTGAACTGGCACCAGGCGCCATTGCAGGTCTTCAGGGCGCCAAGCACACCGGGCTGCAAGCGGGCCGATACTGGTGAATCGACGTTCGCTTTTTCGAAAAGTGGCACCAACTCATCTTTCAGCTTGGGAACGACCGTAGCCGTCCGCTTGCCGGACAGTAGCGAGTGGTAAACCCACCCCTCCGCGCCCTCCCAGTCGCGGATGCGACGCCAGTTCTCGAACTCCGCCGTGACCTCGACCGGCATGCCCGCGTGGGTATAGACCCAGCGCACCTCCTGATCCTTGTTCGGCCCCGAGCGTGCATTGACGCGATCGGACTTGAGGCTCACGAAACGCGGGATCGGAAGACCGCTGACCGAACCGGTTGGCGCGTCACTGGCGCACCATGCGGGAACTGACTGGATACCCGCCATGCCGGCTGCCAGCATGAGGGCGGCCAATGCGGTCCGAAAGCTTTCTGTTGTCACGGCCATCTGGTAGGAAAAACGAATGGATTTTCGCCTGACGCGCAGTGTCGGCGAGCACGGTTAATGAGGGCTGAATCACCTTCCTGGCGGTATCGACGCCGCGAACTGGTTCGAGGTAGATGGCGAAAAGCAGAAAGCCCCTGGTCATTGTCACACGCAAGCTGCCCGATCCAATCGAGCTGCGGATGCGGGAGCTTTTTGACACCCGGCTCAACCCCGACGACAAGCCGATGACGCAGGCTCAACTTGCGGAAGCGGTAAAAACCGCCGACGTCCTGGTGCCGACCGTCACCGATCGAATCGATGCCTCGGTGCTCAGCAAATCGGGCGAGCAACTCAAGCTCATCGCCAATTTCGGTAATGGCGTCGACAATATAGATGTCGCAACTGCGGTTCAGCGCGGAATCACCGTCACCAATACGCCGGGCGTCCTCACCGAGGATACCGCCGACATGACCATGGCTCTGATTCTGGCCGTGCCACGGCGGTTGGTGGAAGGCTCGCAAGTGCTGACCACCGACAAGGATTGGACCGGCTGGTCGCCGACGTGGATGCTCGGTCATCGCATCTGGGGCAAACGCCTCGGCATTATCGGGATGGGCCGCATCGGTCAGGCAGTTGCACGTCGCGCGCGCGCCTTCGGCCTGCAGATTCACTATCACAATCGTCGACGGGTGGCGCCGAAGATCGAGGAAGAGCTCGACGCAACTTATTGGGAAAGTCTCGACCAGATGCTGGCGCGCATGGATATCGTGTCGGTCAATTGTCCGCACACGCCGGCGACCTACCATCTACTCTCGGCACGCCGACTGAAAATGCTTCGGCCGGAGGCCTACATCGTCAACACGTCGCGCGGCGAAGTGATCGACGAGAACGCTCTCGCGCGTCTGATCGAATCCGGCGAGATAGCCGGCGCAGGGCTGGACGTGTTCGAGCACGAGCCGGCGGTCAATCCCAAGTTGGTCAAACTTGCACGCGCCGGCAAGGTTGTGCTGCTCCCGCACACGGGCTCGGCGACGATCGAAGGGCGTGTCGATATGGGCGAGAAAGTCATCATCAACATCAAGACTTTCATGGACGGACACCGGCCGCCCGATCGCGTCCTACCCTCGATGCTCTAGGAAGCCGGCGTTACTTGTGCACGGACAAATCTTTGATTGTCGGCGCGTGGCCCGACAAAGGGTTGGCCGGATCCCATTCGTAGCTCAGCGTCTCGAACCGCATCGAGCGTGCGTCGACCATCAGAAGGCGGCCGACCAGACCTTCGCCGAAGCCGACAATCTCGCGGATGACTTCGAGCGCCATCAGCGAACCAAGCACCCCGGGCAGCGCCCCGAGGATTCCCGCTTCGGCGCACGCCGGCACGGTGCCAGCCGGCGGCGGCTCCGGAAACAGACAGCGATACGTCGGATTGCGAGCTCCGTCCGCACGCGTCTCGTGCGCGCGGATCGACGTCAGCGTGCCATCGAACGTTCCGACCGCCGCAGTGACGAGTGGTTTCCTGGCGAAATAGCAAGCATCGGACACGAGGTACCGCGTGGCAAAATTATCCGAACCGTCGGCGACGATATCGTATTTCGATATCAGATCGATTGCGTTCGCGGCGCCGAGCCGTACACGGTGCGTCTCGACATTGACCAGCGGGTTAAGCCCTCCCACAGCATGGGCGGCACGCTCAACCTTGGGCCTGCCAATGTCAGCCGTTGCGAAAATAATCTGCCGTTGTAGGTTCGACAGCGACACATCGTCGTCGTCGACGATGCCAAGCGTGCCGACTCCGGCCGCAGCCAGATAGAGGAGTGTCGGCGCGCCCAGTCCGCCGGCACCGACGACCAGCACACGCGCGCCCTTGAGCTTTGTCTGCCCCGGACCTCCTACCTCGCGCAGCACGATGTGGCGGGCATAGCGTTCGAGTTCTTCGCTATCGAGCATCGTGGTTAACCTAGCGATGATCGGAACACGTTGAAACCGACTTTTCCGCTGCACATTAAGCATGCGCGAAAAAGCTTGTGCGTATGCGCGCGTGATGGTCCTTGCCCTGCCTTGCGCCATCCCCTCCATTCGCTAAGGTGGCCGCAAATCAATGGCCAACATGATGCGATTCGGTAGCACGACGGTAATGTTCGCGCTTCTGCTCGGTGCCGCTCCGGCGCTGGCGCAGGAATCGC
>JANWKN010000240.1 GCA_025451355.1 Pseudolabrys sp.
CGCGCAAGACGCCATACCGCGTGATCGGGCCGACCGGCGCGCGTCAGCTAATCGAGAACTTGGAGCGGGCTTACGCACTCGACATCACGATCCGTATCGCCGACGAGAAGCTGCCACTCTCTGGCATTGCGACTGATGTCACCGAGTTTGACTGCGACGGCACGGTTTACGAAAGGGGCGGCGTAAAGGTAATAGCTTTCGAGGTCGACCACGGTGATGTCATTAAGCCTTGCTACGGCTACCGTTTCGAATATGGCGGTCGGGTCGCGGTATTTTCCAGCGATACACGCTATAATCACAATGTCCTCAAATATGGAGCCGGTGCCGACTTGCTGGTCCATGAAGTGGCGAGCGCGCCGCCGGAACTGCTGAAGCAGGCCTATATCCAGAGGATCATCGGCCACCACACGACTCCACGGGAGGCCGGACTTGTCTTTGCCCAGACGAAACCGAAGCTTGCCGCGTATACACATATCGCTCTGCTCGGCAGCGAGCGTATTCCTTCGCCGACGATTGACGATGTTGTCGCTGAGACGCGAACAACCTATAGCGGGCCGCTGGCCGTCGGTGAGGATTTGATGGCGTTTGAGATCGGAGAGACAGTCTTAGTTCGGCGACTCGGGCCTTCCTCGCCGTGCACCGGTAGTGCAGGTGCTGCATGACGCCTGACTAGCAGACGCGACTTCCGCTGTGGGTCATTTTTGACCAAGTTCAGTGGGGTTTGCCTATCGGCCCGTTCCGCTTAGCCCCAGGAGCGGATATTTCGCCAGCGCATTTGGCGACGAGGGTATCTGGGGAGTTTGCGCGAATGAATAAATATCTAGGGTTGTTAGCCAGCGGTCATACGCCTGGGCGAAATCCCGCAGCGCAGCAGTCTCCCGCCGGTCTAAGGCGTGCT
The DNA here is from genome assembly GCA_025451355.1 of Pseudolabrys sp. Taxonomy (GTDB): domain Bacteria; phylum Pseudomonadota; class Alphaproteobacteria; order Rhizobiales; family Xanthobacteraceae; genus Pseudolabrys. The sequence goes on from JANWKN010000240.1 coordinate 899, forward strand.
ATCCTTACGGTCGTAAGCACGGGAGGCGCTGGCAGTGAATCGGCGCGAGTTCATCACGCTGCTTGGTGGTGTGGCCATGTGGCCGGTTGCGGCGCGGGCGCAACAGGCGGGGATGCCCGTAATTGGATTTCTGCACCCTGGCTCACCAAACGCGGTCGGACACGTCGTCACCTTCCGCCAGGGGCTCGGCGAGGCGGGTTATATCGAGAACCGCAACGTGGCGATTGAATTCCGTTGGGCGGAAGGTCGCTTCGATCGATTGCGGGAATTGGCTAACGATCTGGCGGGTCGTCGGGTAAACGTGATTGTTACGCCGGGCAGCACCATTGCAGCGCTCGCAGCCAAGGCCGCGACGACGACGATTCCCATCGTGTTCGGCGTAGGCGACGATCCGGTCAAAAGCGGCCTTGTAGCAAGCCTCAACAAACCAGGTGGCAACGCGACGGGAATAAATCTCCTTTCGGCCGAGGTCGCGTCGAAGCGGTTCGGAGTTCTGTGCGAGTTGCTGCCTGGAGCCATTCGTATCGCAGTTCTTGTCAATCCTGCCAGTGCATCGATCGCCGACACCACGTTAAGGGCGGCCGAAGAGGCTGCGCGCGCCATCGGACGGCAAATCCACGTCCTGAATGCCAGCACTAGCGCCGAGATCAATATGGCATTCGCTGAGATTGTACGCGAGCGGCTCGACGCGCTGTTTGTCAGCGGCGACGCGTTCTTCAACACGCGGCGAGCTCAGCTTGTCGGTCTAGCGGCGCGGCATGCCGTTCCTGCGGCATATTCGAACCGGGATCATGTTGAAGCAGGTGGCCTGATGAGCTACGGCACCAACCTTCCGGACGTGTATCGTCAGGTCGGCATTTATACCGGCCGTGTCCTCAATGGCGCCAAGCCGGTCGACCTGCCAGTCCTCCAATCGACCAAGTTCGAACTGGTTATCAATGTCCAGACCGCCAATATGCTGGGCCTCATCGTGCCGTCGACGCTGCTCGCCCGCGCCGACGAGGTGATCGAATAAGGGGCTGTCTTGCTGCACCTGCTCACGGCCGGTTGTGGCACGAAGCTGCCTATGCGCCATGTCGGCTCAAGTGTCGCTAACGGGGGTAAAGCGGACGAGATATGCTCGGGCTGATTCTTCTCAGTTTGACCCAAAGCGGCTGTCGACGGTCGAAACTTTTTGCGTTGCGAGATTCCTTATTCGATCACGTCATGGGCGCCCGCGCGCAACGAGAGTGGAAGGGTGTTGAGCGCATTGGCAGGACGCTGCGGCAGGTCCAAAAATAAGTCACTCTCTCTCTCACCTAAACGTACCAGACAGTCCCTTCAGAAAACGTCCAGGTCGTGGGCAGCCACGACAGCGCCTTTGTACAACTGTCGAACCTCTTGAATCAGCACATCCTCAATGTCCACGATGCCCGGCCCTCCGCCGGCATTGGACCGGTGATAGATCACGAGCAGCCCGGGCTTCACAGTATTGGCAATTTCTGCCAGCTCGAATGACGAAGTGTGGGCCCGCTGGCGGTATTCCTGCCAATGCGGGGGGACCTCGCGGAAGCTCGCCATGGAGTAGGCCTCGTGAACCAGGATGTCGCAACCGTGGCTGTGGTCGATGAGCGCTTGCGTCGGAATGGTGTCACCGGAAATTACGATGGTGCGGTCCGGCGTTTCAAATCGGAAGCTGAAGGAATCGACCATGTCTTCATGCCGCGCCGGAAATGCCGTGACCGTGACGTTAGCGTCCTTGTAGACAATGCCTGGCACGATCTCGTGCGCGTTGACTTTGCAGCCGGCCGAAGTTTTTCGATGAAGGCCGTTACTACGCGCGGCGATGTCGATTTGCCAGGCCTTGAGGATGTTCGCCGTCATCGCCTTGATCCCTTTCGGACCATAAACGGTGAGCGGATCGTGTCGCCCCGCAACCCAGGGGGTGAATATGAGATCGGGATAGCCGATCGTGTGGTCGGAGTGCATGTGGGTGAGAAACGCCGTCTTGATGTTCACGCCTCCGTAGCCCAAGGCCTTGACGCCGTTCTCATACGCAGCACTGGCGCGCCGGATGACGCCCGGCCCAAAGTCGATAAGATAGGGTGTATTGTTAACTACGACGACGGTCGCCGGCCCGGCACAATTTGGATCGGGACGCGGCGTTCCGGTCCCAAGCATCACCACCCGAGTTGATCCATTCGTGCGGGTTGTTTCGCGAGATTGGTGCGTTACGGACATGACAAGCCTTTGTCGGTGGATGTCGCTCGACACTCGGAGTGACACGCGCCTTTAGTCGAGGCGCATGTTGGCCGTCGCGACGACCTTTGCCCAGGCTTCCTGGTCGGCCTTGAGCCGGGCCTGAACTTCGGGACCGATCATTCCAACCGGTGTCGTGTCCATCGCGCGCAATCGCTCGATAATGTCGGGGTGCTTGAGCGCCGCCTGAACTTCGCGCTCCAAGAGTGCGGCGATCGACTCAGGAATTCCTGCTGGCGCCAGCATCACACTATAGTTTTCGACCCTGAAGCCGGGATAGCCCGACTCGGCGATCGTCGGCACCTCCGGCGCGAGCGGCGAACGGCTGGCACGCGCTACGCCGAGGGCCTTCAGTCGACCGGCCTGCACGTGGTCCATCATGCCGGCGCTGGTGACGAACCCGATCTTGACCTGCCCGGCCACGAGATCGATGACCATAGGCGCGTTGCCGCGGTAGGGCACATGGATCGCCTCGAAGTCGGCACGAACGCGAAAATTCTCCATGACCAGATGGCCGGGTGTTCCGATGCCACCGCTGGCATAGGCGATGGGTTCCTTCCTTGCCGCTGCGGCCTTCGCGTAGGCGACAAACTCTGCCACTGAATTGATCGGCACGGACGGATGCACGACCAGCATGTTGCCGGACGTGCTGACGATCGATAGCGGCCGGAAATCCTTGTCCGGGTCGAAGGGCAGTCTCTTATAGATGCTCGGATTTACTGTCAGCGTCGTACCAAGCACCATGCCCAGCGTGTATCCGTCGGATGTTGCTCTCGCGATCGCTTCGGTTCCGATGTTGCCACCGGCACCTGGCCGATTTTCGACCACGATCGGCTGCTTGAGGCTGATCGACATCTTGTCGGCGATGGCGCGTGTGACGATGTCTGTCGGTCCGCCGGCCACTTCCGAGTAGATAACCTTGATCAGGCGGTTCGGATAGGGCTGCTGGGCGGCAGCACCGAGCGGCCCCGGGCCGTACCCCAATGCCATGCTAGCGAATAAAAGTCCCACAAAGTGTGAGGACCGTTTCGGGCTCATGTGCGCCTCCATCGCTGCGGATTTCCACGGTTGCGAAGGTGCTCGCTTTCGTCGTAGCTGAAAAGTACTATTATCCTGCATCTGGTTAGCAACTTTGCTAAGGGACAGAGCATGCGCTGGAACGATCGGATCGGGCGCCGCATCAAGCTGAGCGATCTGCACATTCTGCTTGCGGTCGCACAATTCGGGAGCATGGCAAAGGCGGCAAGTGCCATAGCCGTCTCCCACCCGGTCGTCTCGCGCTCGATCAGCGAGCTGGAGCACGCCCTCGGAGTGCGTCTCCTGGAGCGAAATCCTCACGGCGCCGAACTCACCGACTACGGGCGCGCCATACTCAGTCGCAGCCATGCCGCCTTCGATGAGTTGCGCCAAGGCGTCAAGGACATCGAGCTCCTCTCCGACCCGACCGCGGGCGAGGTGCGGATCGGGAGCACCGCCCCGCTCGGCGCGAGCTTCGTCGCGGCCATCATCGATCGCCTCTCTCGGCGTTTTCCACGCATGGTGTTTCATATCGTAAGCGAGGACGCCAATTCGCTGATACGCGATCTGGACGAGCGCAAGCTAGACCTGCTGATATTGCGAAAAATTGGTCCCTTTGCCGAAGACCGACAGAGTTTCGAAGTCCTCTACGACAACCCCTATTTTGTCGCGGCTGGCGGGAAGAACCCGTGGGTTCGACGGCGTCGCGTCGAGCTTGCCGAGCTCGTCGCTGAATTGTGGGTTTTGCCGCCACTGGGCAGTCGGCTCGGATCGCTTACCAGAGATATCTTCGACGCACAGGAACTGCCATATCCCCGCGCATCTGTCGTCGCGACTGCCCTCGAAATGACTATCAATCTGCTCAGAACGGACCGCTATCTGGCGATTCTCCCCGAGTCCATATTCACGTTCCCCGCCAAGCATCCGTTCATCAGGAAATTGGCGGTCGAATTGCCGATCGTCAGCGGGCCGATCGGGGTCCTCTCCTTGAAGAACCGGGTACTTAGTCCGGCGGCTCAGCTATTCATCGACTGCGCCCGGGGCCTTGCGAAGCCGCTTGCTCGTCGCAAGTAGCGTAAACGTGTCAAGCAAACCGGATATATACGCAGCGCGATCATCCTCCTGTAATCCCGCCCACTGGGAGAACGTGTAATAGACGCGGTCCTCGGCGCCCGCGGGCCACGATAACAGCAACAACACCGCCGCAAACTTGAACACAGGAGCCTCTCGGATGAAGGAGGCCGTAAATGATTTTATCATGCCCCGGCGGGCTGCATTGAACACATGGAGACCGGACTGGCTGGCTGGGTACCAGGACTCGAGCCACGGAGTCTGTCAGCTGCGTATTCCCCAGCGCCGCAGCTCAAACGCGAACAGTCTCTGGCGGCGCACTTTGGCCGAGCCGACGCAAGTTACGACGATATCTCAAACACATGGCTGGCGCACGGATTCCTGAGTTCGAGTCTCGCGACCCCA
>JANWKN010000241.1 GCA_025451355.1 Pseudolabrys sp.
AAAAGCGCCGCGCATGACCATATCGCGCGCCTGATCGATCTCGCCGAACAGGCTGGCATAACCCTCGACGGTGCCGTCGGCATCGATGGCTGTTCGCGGCGCGAAGACGGAGGCGACGGTCGGTTCGAACAAAGGTGCGAGCATGAGAGCCTGTAAGGAAAAAGAAAAAGCCGTCCCCTCGCGGGAACGGCGAACATCGAGTGGGTGTAAAAAACGATCAGAGGTTCGGGCCGGGCCGTTCACCACGCGCGACTTTGTCGCTTCGGTTGTGGGGGATGCGGCCGAGGTGATCGAGGAATTCACGAAATATATCGAGATGATTGTGACGGCTATCGGTCTTGAGTTGATCGAGGGGCATACGAAATTGAATCTGTCCATCAGTGCCCTCCAAACAGTTCATTAAAGCGCGCGAGTTCGCGCACGAAATCGTCGAAACACCGGCTGGCGGCAGCAAGTTCACGCAGTGCGAACCAGGTAAGCGCGCTCGCGGAAAACGCCCATAACAGCAGGGCGAGATGCGCGAGATCGCCACGCTCGGTGAAGATACGGATGAGGTCTGACATGCTGCATAACCGTAGATTTATGGATCTGTTCGCCACCCACCCGCGCATAAACGGGAAATTAATTCGGCCGCGCCCAATCAAGCTGCTACCATCAGGCCCTTAAATCTGGCGTCGTCCTCATGGGGGCTGCATGCACCGACGCGAATTTATCGCCCTTGTCGGCGTGGCAACCATTGCGTGGCCACGCATCGCGCGCGCACAGCCACAGGTCGTCGGCTTCCTGAATGGCGCAGCCCAGGAGCTTTATACGAAATTCCTGCGCGAATTCCGACGCGGCCTGAACGAGATGGGCTTTGTCGAGGGTCAGAATGTTGTCGTCGAATATCGCTGGGCAGAAAACCACTATGAACGCCTGCCCGAGCTCGCGGCCGATCTGATCCGGCGACAGGTAACGGTCATTGCCGCCACCAGTACGCCTGCAGCACTGGCGGCGAAAGCAGCCACCACGAACATTCCGATTGTCTTCACGACAGCGAGCGATCCGGTCGCTCTCGGCTTCGTCGCCAGCCTGGCCCATCCCGGTGGCAATATGACCGGCGCCACTCAGTTGAATATGGAGCTAGGGCCGAAACGACTGGAACTGATGCGTCAGCTGTTGTCCTATGCAACGAGCATCGCTCTCGTCGTCAACCCCACCAATCCGCGCGTGGCCGAAGTGCAGACCCGCGATGCACAGGAGGCTGTGCGTGCCCTCGGACTGCAACTGGAGATCCTGCAGGCCAGTACGACGGCTGAATTCGAAAAAGCCGTAGCGGCTTTGTCCCAGAAGTCTGTCGGACTCGTCGTCGCCGGCGGCGATTCATTTTTCCTGAGCGAAAGTGCGGCGCTTGCCGCAATCACTGTGCAGCATTCAGTGCCGACCGTTTTTCTGGGCCGTGAGTTCGCGGCTGCTGGCGGATTGATCAGCTACGGCGGCAGCGTCGCCGATTCCTATCATCTCGCAGGCATCTATACCGGCCGGATCCTGACCGGCGAGAAACCGGGCGACCTGCCGGTGCATCGATCCTCAAAAGTCGAGATGTACATCAATCTCAAGACCGCCAAGGCGCTGGGGCTCACGATCCCGCCGGGGCTGATGATCGCCGCCGACGAGGTCTTTGAGTAATCCGCCGCCAATTCACAGCGTGCATCTGGACATTTGGCAAGACACGCGGGCCTGTGATTGGATAACCGCGACGATGAGCTCTTCTGATCCAGACGGACCATTTTTTCTTCCGCTACGTGGGGGCGCGGGTCAGGCGCGCGCGGCGGAGGCGCCCGGACGTACGGTCACGTTGACCCTGACGCGCGCGGGCAAGAGCCGGGACGGCGAATGGTCGACCGATGACTACGATGTTTTCGAAGGATCTCGCCTGATCGGCCACATCGTCCTCACGACCCAAGGTCCGCAGGGGGTGCCATGGTTCTGGGAAATCACTGCACGGCCTGAAAGCACGCAGAATCGCGGGTACGCGGTAAGCTGCGAACAGGCCCTGAAGGAACTCAAGGCACGCTGGGCCAACCCCGCCAGGTTCTAGCGAACTGCCGAAGCAAAAAAATGACGCCCGGCTGCGGGGATTAGCAGCGGGCGTCATCCGGATCGACTGGAATGATTCGTCGATCCCACCTCAACGCAAAGATTGCTTCTGTGCAATCTGCTTCTCGAAGAGATTGTGCTGCCTGCAAACGCTTTTTGCAGGACGGGCAGCGCCTCTTTGGCCAGGCGGCCGGCGGCGTCGTTTTTGTTTGCCCCTTGCCTGTATTCCTTGATGTCCTCCTGGTGGTCGTTCACCATCGCCTTGGCGAATGACTTTTCGAAGGACGCATCGGAAAGCATTTTGAGCTTTGCGTAGGTTGCTTTCGCACCGATGCCTGAACCGGTCGGCGGCGTCACGCCGAATTCGTTCGCCACCTGCACGGCCTTAGCTTTGTGGTCGCCGTGGTCCTTAATCATTGTCTCAGGAACATATCTCCGCCGTCGATCGGCCCATACCCTGCGGCGAGACGTTTTTCATTTACGCTGAGGAACGGAGCCTTGCTGACACGCTCCCACAGCGCCGTCCTGTCAGCGCTCAACGCCTCGATTTTGTCGATGTCTGCTGAGAGCAGGAGACCCTCGCCGAAGACCGGCGCAAGCCAGTGTGTAAGCGCGCAACCGATGCGCCCAGCGAGCGGCAGCACGGTCTGCCGCCAAAACACTCGGTTGGCTTCCTGATAGTTAGAATATGTATTGTCGCCATGAATCCCCAAAAGCATCGGTGGAACTCCGAAGGCCAGTGCGATCTCGCGGGCGGCGGCATGTTTCGCCTCCAGGAAATCCATGTCGCGTGGGGACAAAGATACAGGTCTCCAGTCGAGCCCGCCTTCGAGTACGAGCGGGCGTCCTGAGTTTCTCGCCCCCTAATAAAAGTCCGCAAACTCCTTTTTAAGACGCTCGTATTGCGCAGTCGACAGCACTCGGCTCCGGCATAAACCAGCGCACCGGATGGACGCGCGGCGTTGTCGAGCAGCGCCTTGTTCCAGCATGCCGCGGCGTTGTGGGTGTCGATCGTGATAGCGGCGGCTTCCAGTGGGCTTTGCCCGTAATGGTCATCGAGCGGATTGAACAGCGTAAGGTGGAGTATCGGCGGCAGCGTGGCATTCTGATCGAAGCGTACCGTCGACCCTGCCGCCGAATATTCGTAGGCCTGCGGCCAGCCGTCCGGGCCCGGCAAAAGCCTTATGCGGTCGGGCCGCAGCGCGTAGAGTTCGTACCCGCATCTGGCTCTCCTCGCCAAGGCCGACGGCCTCGATATAAGCGTTGCCGGCCAACAGGAGATGCGAGGCAATCGCTTCGAGGAGCGATGCGCAATCCTGACGCGGGTTCGGTCGCCTCATGAGATTGAGCAGCGGATGGTTGTCGCGCTCGTCCGCACCCTTCGTAGAGGACAAAAGACAGCGCGCCGATGTTTTCGGCGATCAGCCTCACCACGCGATAAACGATGGCGTTGCGCGCATAGCCTTCACGCGCAAGCGCGGCATAGTCGCGCGGCGTCCCCCACTCTCCACCGCGATCAGTCGCGCCGCGCGAGAGGATTTGGACTCGGTGAATAGAGACTTGAGACGATTGAGCATGTCATTCCTGTCGCCCGACGAAACGCGCGCCGGGGCTTGTATTGGAACCAATTCTTAAGGGCCACCAATTGAACGCGCCGACAGCCACAGACAATAGCGCCGGGAAAATCCCGGCGCTATCGTCTCAGCCATGAAAAATTATCAGGCTCTGGTCACTACATACGCTATTGCGAAAAGAACGATGACCGCGAGCGTGCCGAGCAAAAGCACGTAACGCACGTTGTGACCCGTGACGCCAGCCCGCGCTTCGGTTGTGCTTCCTCGATCCGATCGTTCTCCCTGCACGGCATTGCCATCTCTCCACTTGAGGTCAAGCTTCCGAAGCAAACAACGCTCGGCGCCCTGCAGCTGTTCCGCAGGCGGCGTTGCCGCGAGGTCCAAATGTGGAGTATCCGAGCAGGTCACACTGTCAAGACGTTTTTCCTAGGAATTTTTCCGCACAAACTCGGGCGTGAGCGAACTAGGATTTTGCTTTGGGCTCGTCGAGCTTCGGCGGCGGCGGTTCGTAGACAATGTCGGTGGCTCTGTTGCGCCGCGCCTGCCCGGCGAGACGCAGAAAAGCCCAGCCCAAATTTTCAAGCTCGGCACGTTTTTTCGCGTCACTCTCACACTCGGCCTTGGCCAAAAGCTCGGCTGCTAATCATCCCCCGCGGCCATTCCGGTCCCGCTATGTCTTTTTACGCATACAACAATCGTGCAATGCAACATTTCCGAGATCGTTCCGGGAACTGCGAAAAAAGTTGGCCTAATCCCACGGCGGTGGACTCGCTGATACGTTGCGACGTACATAATTTTCAACGGTAGGATTGTAGGTCGGCGGCAATTGACGATTTCGCAATGCAAACCTGATGTGGCGGATGATCCATTAAATTCCGTCCATAAGTTTTCCGACACTCGACTCCCAACAGGCCCAAGCGCAAAAATTTGGTAATGACCGGTAAAGGCCTTTCAGGCGCCGATGGTTGAGATCAGTCACGCTCCGCGTGAACTCAGAGGGCGCAACCTATGCCGCAATCACACATATTCGATCCATCATTTCCGGACATCGAACGACCGAGCTGTCCTAAATGCGGCACGGCGATGTGGCTGTCGCACATCGCGGCCGACAGACCCGCCTGCGACAGGCGCACCTTCGAGTGCCCCGCTTGAGTCAAGCACGATGACGTCTGAGCCCACTCACGGCGTGGCACGGGTGCATGGAACCTGGCCGATAAATCCACTAGTCTCCCCGCCGGGCGAGAACCAGCGGGGGTCGGGCTTGGCCGAAAAACGGACGAAAAACTCTGGCGTGATGATCGTCGCTTTCGCGGCCGTCGCCGCCTGGCAGATCTACGACATGGCCACGGCGACCGAATCGCCGAGCCGGGCGCTCATGATCTTGCAATATGTTCTGCTCGCCGGGCTCCTCATAGGACTCGCCGGCGCGCTGCTCAATTTTCTGCGCTCACAGTAAGAGACCATCGCGCGTCACGACCGAACGGACGATCAGCGGGGGGTGTCGGAATGACAGCTACGCGTGGGCTGGTCCCATAGCCAGCCGCACTTGGTGCAGCCTCCAAGGCTCAGGCCAAGCAAAACCAAACATATAAAGACGGCCGCGCGCTTCGGGAGGGGTCCGGACATGCGGCAAGCATAGCTGAATGCAGCCGAGTCCGCGAGGGCGCGCCTATGTATCTGTCAGGATAATCATTTTCATTCTTTCGAATGATAGCGCTTCTCATTCAATCGGATGACAGCAATGCATCGGACACTCTTCATTCGATGGACGAAAGCCCTATATGAAGTTCCGCATATGAATGGCAGTTTAGGATCAGTGGGCGGACCAGTCCGCGTCGCCCACCGCTGCCTAGAGAAAGGCAACCGGCTTCATGTCCATCCGTCCCATCAAACGCATCGTGCAATCGCAGCCCACCATCGAGGGTGCCGGAGTCAAACTTCGGCGCGCCTTCGGCTTCAGCGATACGGCGGAGACCGATCCATTTCTGCTGCTCGACGATTTTCGCAACGATCGGCCGGCCGATTATCTCGCAGGCTTCCCGTGGCACCCGCATCGCGGCATCGAAACCATTACCTATGTGCTCTCCGGCATTGTGGAGCATGGCGATAGTTTGGGGAATCGCGGCACGCTCGGTTCCGGCGACGTCCAGTGGATGACTGCCGGGCGCGGCATCATGCATCAAGAGATGCCGCAGGGCGACGCGCAGGGACGCATGCATGGCTTCCAGCTCTGGGCAAACCTGCCTTCATCGCTCAAGATGACAGCGCCGCGCTATCAGGACATCAAGGGAAACGAAATTCCAGAAGTCATGGAGGACGACGGCACCCGCGTGCGCGTCGTGTGCGGCGACTTTTGGGGAAAGAAGGGCCCGGTCGACGGGATCGCCGCCGATCCGCGTTACCTCGATATTTTTGTGCCACCCGGCAAGCGGAAGGTTCTTAAGGTTGAAGTCGAGCGTCACGCTTTTGCTTACGTGTTCGAAGGCAGCGGCATATTCGCTGCCGCCTCGCAACCGATTGGCGTGCTCAGCGAGAAGCAGGTCGACGGAAATGAAATTCTCGTCCGCGAGAAAGCCGGCGATCGCTCCCTGGTGTTGTTCGACTCTGGTGACGAGATCGCCGTTCAGGCAGGCGACCAAGGCATTCGTTTCCTGTTGGTGTCCGGCAAGCCGATCCAGGAGCCGGTCGCTTGGTACGGGCCGATCGTGATGAACACGCAGACGGAGCTTCAGCAAGCCGTGTCCGAACTGCGTAATGGCACATTTATCAAGGATCGGGCGCCAGGGTCCCCAGCCCACTAACCTCCCACGATCGGGGGATAGGATGCGCCATTGGCGCAATGAAACAGCTGGGATACCAATGGACTCTGGCAGGTCACGCTTTATCTGCCGCGCAGCCATGCGCCTGTCACCGTTGTCGTTTCCGAAACAGCCAATCAGTCATGCGGCCAAGGCGAGATGATCCTCGTTGTCGAGGACAACCCGGATGTGAAAACCGTGGCCACGACATTGCTGGAGCAACTCAACTACCGCACGATAGCAGTCGAAAGCGCGAAAGCTGCGCTCGATTTCCTTGCCGCCGGGAAACCCGTCGACCTGGTGTTCTCCGACGTGATGCTGCCGGGCG
>JANWKN010000242.1 GCA_025451355.1 Pseudolabrys sp.
GTCGGCAATTCGTGAAAAGGCGCAGTCGGTCGCGGAAGTCATGGCTTCGGTCGAAAAAGACAAGCGCTGGGTGACGCTAGCCTTCAGCTGGAACGGCCTGCGCGCGCTTGGCGTCGATGAGGGTTCGTTGACCACGTTCCCCGAAGAGTTCAAGCAAGGCATGGTCGCCCGCGCCGAGATGCTCGGCGACACCGGAGAGAATCATCCTGACAACTGGGTGGGAGGCCTCGCCAGGCCGGACCTTCACGCCATCGCCATCCTGTTCGCCCGCGATGCTGCCGAGCGTGGTCGCTGCCAGATAGAGCACGACAAACTCGTTGCGCAGTGCCAAGGCGTGGAGGTGCTTTCCGCGCTGGACCTAGAGGCGACGCCGCCGTTCGACTATGCACACGACCACTTCGGCTATCGCGACCGGCTCTCGCAGCCGGTTATCGAGGGCACTGGCGAAGTGCCGACGCCCGGCACCGGCGCACCGCTCAAGCCGGGCGAATTCATCCTCGGGTACCCGGACGAAGACGGGCCGCCCGCCAATCTGCCGCAACCAGAAATTCTTTCCCGCAACGGCAGCTATATGGCCTATCGCCGACTCCAGGAGCATGTGGGCAGGTTTCGCGATTTCCTGCGCGAGCACGGCAAGACACACGAAGAACGGGAGTTGATTGCAGCGAAGCTCATGGGACGCTGGCGCAGCGGCGCACCGCTTACACTGGCGCCCGAGAAAGACGATCCCGCATTAGGCGCCGATCTCCAACGGAACAACGACTTCAACTACAAGGAGATGGATCCGCATGGCTACGCGGTGCCGCTCGGCTCGCACATGCGCCGAATGAACCCCCGCGACACGGCGGCGAACATGAACCGCCGCCGCATGATCCGCCGCGGTGCCACCTACGGTTCGCATTTGCCGGAGGACGCGCCGGAGGACGGCGTGGAGCGCGGCATCGCAGCATTCGTGATCTGCGCGAGCCTCATTCGACAGTTCGAGTTCGCGCAAAATGTTTGGACGAACGACCGGAATTTTCACGAGCTCGGCAACGAACGCGACCCGATCATCGGCACTCAAGACGGCACGCTCGAATACAAAATCCCCAAACGCCCAATCCGCAAAAAAATCACCGGCTTGCCGGCCTTCACCACCGTGAGAGGTGGCGCCTACTTCTTTCTCCCAGGCATCAAGGCGCTTCGATACCTCGCCACATTGGATGATGTCCGTTGAAACGGAATGGGTCTCATTCATAGTCGGGATAGCCAGACATGATCGACATCATCGTTTTTGGCGCCGGACCCGCGGGTGTACTGGCAGCCCTCCGCGCTGCGGACCTGGGCGCGCGTACAATACTGGTAACTCGTGCTGAGTTTGGCGGTATGGCAGCCAACGACGGACCAGTTCCGGTGCGGACCCTAGCCCATGCAGCCCGCCTGATCCGCGAAGCTCGACAGCTAGGTCAATACGGCATCGGCGTAAGCGAGCCGGTGCTGGATTATCCCCGGCTGCTTGCGCGTGTGCGCGAGGTCGTCAGAGAAGCGCGTGCGCATTCTTCCTTGCGCCAGCAAATCGACTCCCTGGGAGTGACCGTCCACGAGCACGCTGGCGTTGCACGCTTCGCCGACCAGCACACCATCGAAACCGAGGGCGGCCTACGGCTTCAGGCTGAAAAGATCATCATTTGCACTGGCGGCGTGAGCCGGCGGCTCCCAGTCCCCGGCTTCGAGTTGGCAAGTACCCATAGCGACGCCTGGCGTTTAACCTCCGTACCGCCGTCGATGCTGGTCGTTGGCGCTGGGGCAACGGGGGTGCAGGTCGCCTCGATTTTCAACGCGTATGGGTCACGAATCCAGCTCTTCCAGACAGGCTCACGCATCCTACCGAGCGAGGATGAAGATGTATCGGCAGTGGTTTCAGCGGCTTTCCGAGGGTCGGGGATCGTGGTGCATGAGAACTTCGGCACGATCGATTCTTTCGAGAAGACCCCGACGGGGGTGCGAATGATCTTCTCCAAGAACGGCGACCGGGACAGCGCCGAGGCGACACTTGCGGTCGTGGCGGTGGGCTGGGTGGCCGATACTGCAGGGCTGAGCCTCGCTGCGGCGGGCGTCGAGACCGATCTTCGGGGGTTCGTGAAGGTTGATGGGTATCTGCGGACCTCCACGCCCCACATCTTCGCCGCTGGAGATATTACCGGTCGCCAGATGCTGGTGCCGCAGGCGATACAGGACGGCTTCGTGGCGGCTACTAACGCCGTGCAAGGCCCGAGGATGACGATTGGAGATCCGGTAAGTCCTATCGGCAGCTTCACGGACCCGGAATATGCCCAGGTCGGCCTCACCGAAGCGAAGGCCCGTGAAACACACGATGTCGTGACCGCAGTTATACGTTTCGACTCAACCACGCGCACAATCATTGACGGGCGCAAGGTGGGTTTTTGCAAGCTGATCGCCGACCGCACGACTTGCAGGATGTTGGGCTGCCACGTTGTTGGCGAGCGGGCAGTGGAGATCACCCAAGTGGCGGCGATAGCCATCGCTGCGAAAATGCGGGTGGATGACTTGGCGCACATTCCGCTCTCGTTTCCTACCTACGCAGGAATACTGGCTCGCGTGGCGGCCAGCGCGGCACGCGAACTCAATCTGAAAGTGAGTTGGCAAGCACATCAGGCAGAAAGTACTCGTCATCAATTCTGAGAACTAGGGAACAGCCATGAGCACAATAACGCCGGCGCGCACCTACAACCAAAACCACATTCCCCGCAAATACACGTCGGGCAAACGCCGCCTGAGCATCTACTGGACGTGGAGTTACCCGTGGGAATCCCAGCGCGACCCTGCGGCGATGGAAAACCGCTTCTCAACGATGACCGAAGTCCGCAACGTCCTGTGGCCGAATTACGAGACGCCGGAGTGGAGCGCAGCACAATTTCTACAAGGGATTGCGGGTACGCTGGAGCTTTTCCACCGTTCCACACTCAGCTTCCAGCAGATTACCGGCGAGGCCACCGGTCATCCGGTCGCCGTTTTCCAGCGCATTGACCAAGCGGGTTTCAAGCTACCAATTGACGAAAGGGTTCTCGCAGATACCGACACGCTCATGGTGTTTGGACTCGACCACCTCCTTTCCGAGCAGGAAGCGGCGGCGGAGGAAGTCGCGGCCATCCGCGAGTGGCTCAAGCGCGAAGGCACCTGCCTGCTGCTCGCGCCGCACCACGATGTCGGTTTCGCCGACGACCTCAAGCAGCGCCAGATGGAATATCTTCACCACGGCGACGCACTCGTGCCGCGCCAGCAACGCTTCGGGCAATACACCCGTTCGCTAATGAAGGCTCTCGACGTCCCTGTACATAACCGGTGGGGTCTCCGGCCAGCGCTCGCCAAAGGCACGAACGAGATCGCGCCGCTTACGGCCTTTCGGGACATTGACAAGCTCGGTCTGCTCAAAAACGTCCCTACACTCAATTTCCATCCACACCTGCCACACTATGAGCTGACCACCAAGGACACCAAGTCGGTACATTTGCTGGCGCGCCAGCCCATTGATCCCGACCGTCCGCATCCCTTCACCGCAGCCGGCAACACCGAGTTCAATTGCCTGCTTTGGATGTCGCCAAATCAGCAGCGCGCCGGCGACATCGTGCTCGTGGATTCGACGAATTTCACCACCCTGTTCGGTGGCACAGACAGTCTGGCGAACTTCTGGCGCAATCTCGCACTGATGAAATAAGCGCCGCACCGCGTACACGTCCATATGGGAGGGGCAGCCATGCTGATGGACCTATTGAACAAAGCAGTCCCTGTGGCCATGCTTAGCTTTGTGGTTTCAAGCATGCTGGCAATGGGTTTGGGGCTCACCATCCGGCAGATCATTGAACCGCTGCGCAATGCCCGTCTGGTCTTGCTTGCGCTGTTGGCCAATTTCGTCTTGATGCCCCTTGGCGCGCTCGCCCTGGCGAAGCTGCTCTGGCTCGATAACCCCTTCGCAGTTGGACTGTTGGTGCTCGGGTGCGCCGCCGGCGCGCCTTTCTTGCCGAAGCTCGCCGAACTTGCCAAGGGCAACCTCGCATTTTCTGTTGGCACGATGGTGCTTCTGATGGTCGTCACGGTCGGTTACCTGCCGCTCGTCATGCCCTTACTGCTCCCGGGAGTTACTGTTGACCCGTGGAATATTGCTCGCTCCCTCCTCCTGCTGATGCTGCTCCCGCTCGCCGCCGGGCTTGCCCTGAAGGCGCGTTACGAAGACTTGGCCCGTCGGGTGAAGCCGGTGTTCGACTGGATTTCCAACGTCAGCCTCATCCTGCTGGTATTGTTGATTACCGCAGCGAACATCGACAAGGTTCTACAAGTCTTCGGCACACGAGGAATCCTTGCGGGACTTCTATTTATCGCATTGGGCTTTGGGATTGGTTGGTTGCTGGGCGGACCTGAAGGCGACACGAGACGGGTCCTGGCGCTTGGTACTGGCCAGCGCAACATTGCCGCCGCACTCGTGGTCGCAAGCCAAAGTTTCAGCGACCCAAAGGTAATCGTCATGGTAATAGTCGTCGCGATTGTCGGATTGATCATCCTCATGCCGCTTTCTCGTGCGTTGGCCAATTATTGAGCCGAGTAGCGTGCCTAACGTCCCGCGCTGATCTTTGCGGAATGTCCGCCTAAAGCGGACATTGGCGAATCGTTCCAATCCCAACCGCCGTCTCCAGTTCTTCGCGCATTTCTGCGAATGTCCGCTATTGGCACAAAGCAGACATCGGTTTGCGTGGCGTCAATGTTGGCTCTGGAGGTAAAGCGGCTATCGGCGCGGACTCGCCCTATCGGATTGCTGGTGTTACATCGGTGGTATATTGTCGCGTGTGCGTAGCATTAGAAATATTGCGAAGTGTGAGCCGGGTCACATTTTTTTCGTGTGATCGGCGCGATTATTCTGACCGGGGGCATCCTAAAGGAGGCTCTCATGCGCAAAGTAACGATCGCAGCCTTGACCACCCTGTTCCTGGTCGGTCTCCTCGTTTGTACGGTCTGGCCCTAAAAACCGTGCATAAGTCGGGCACATGAAAACCTGTCCAGACTGCAATGGTGATGGTGTCGTCGAAAAAGGCACGGACGATGAACAGCAATGCCCAACGTGTGGTGGCTGTGGTTTCGTACCTGATGACGACGGTGGCCAGGAAGAAGTAATAAGAACAAGGCAACCGAGTTGAGCTTGTACGGCAGATAGCCGCGAGCCACAGCTAGGCGTCAAATTCACTCGCAAACGCCGAAGCTACAGCCGGATTAGCAAAGCACCATCGAATGTAATCGCGGCCATTCTCATCCCGCCGCCGCCCGCGATCTATGTCAAATTTTAATAGGGTTGGACCAAGGGCCACCAAAAGCGGCGGATCAAAGCGACTTCATTGGGCGTTAAAGGACTGACTAAATTCAGTCATCAGGAGGTTGCTATGTTGAAAAGTGCCTCGATCTGCGCCGCGCTGATCCTAGCGGCTGCCGTTTTTGCCGATTCCGCCGAGGCAAGACCCGGCGGCTTTGGTGTTGGCCGCAGCATGGGTGGATTTGGTGGTGCTCGCATGGGCGGGTTTAGTGGTGCTCGCGCCATGGCCGTTCCCGGTCATGGGAGAATGGGATTCGCCGGTGCGGGCAGGTTCGCGCTGTGCGCATGGGTCCGGGCCGAGTTGCTTGGGCAGGCAGAGGTAATTGGTCCGGCAACAGGTGGGCTGGCAATTGGCGCGGGGGGCATTGGCGCGGTGGACGTTTCTGGCCCTGGGGCGTAGGCGCTGGCGTCGCACTGGCCGCCGCGTTGACGGATACGGCTACGAATCTTGTGTCCAGTGGGTACCCGATTATGGCTGGGTGAACGTCTGCAACTATCCGTCCTATGGCGGCTACGGCTACTACTGATAACAAACTATTTGACGTATTTGAGGGGCCACCCAAAAGTGGCCCCTCTTGCATTGAACTTTTCAGAAGCCCCCCTCGATTACCCCTATCGCTGCCGGAGCCTTCGGGTTTTTGACCTTGATCCAGGTCTTCGACGGCCCCGAGCGATAGGGCGCGTCGAGCTTCTTCGAAACAATTCCTTCCAGGCCAAGCTTGCAGGCGGCGGCGAACATTTTGTCGCCACGGCAGTTCGCTGAGATGGAGCAACGATGACTCATGACCCCGCCTTTTGGGCCGCCTTTTGTAATGGTATGGCGAGTCCGGTTTCGTTATTTGTGAAACCGGCTCCCTACTACTTTACTCTCCGGCAATTAACGCTTGCCGAAGGCTTTGCCCAA
>JANWKN010000243.1 GCA_025451355.1 Pseudolabrys sp.
CCCGGGCTTGTCCCCGTGGCCGCTGTTGGGGGAGCATGGCTTCTGCGAGAGCCTAGATGGCAGGCGCGGACCAAGCCACGACAGCAGGTACATTCTCTATGAACCGGCGGCTGCTTTCACGTCGCAAACTTCTCAAAGCCGTTGCCGCGCTTCCGCTCGCCGCCTATGCCGCGCCTTTGCGTGCGGAGCCGCCACCCGCTAAAGCGATAACACCGGCGCTGATTGCTGCGGCCACAAAAGAAGGCCAGCTGACCTGGTACACCTCGGCCGATCTCCAACTCGCCGAAAAAGTAGGTAAAGCCTCCGAGCAGAAATTTCGGGGGAGTTCGTGTGCGCGTCGAGCGGGCCGCCGGCGAACGCATCTTTTCACGGGTGGCGCAGGAATATGCGTCAGGACTGCATGTGGCCGATGCGGTGAGTACGGGTGATGCGGCACAGTTTTTGGCGTGGAAGCGGCAAGAACTGCTAGCGCCCTACGTGCCTGAAGATGTTGCCCGCTACATCCCGCCAGAGCACCGTGACCCGGACGGGTTCTACGCGTCCGTCCGCTCTTCGCTCTGCGTGATCGCCTACAACACGGCGATGGTAAAGCGTGAAGACGCCCCGAAAAGCTTCGCCAATCCTCTCGATCTGAAGTGGAAAGGAAAGATCGTCAAAGCACATCCGAGCTACAGCGGCACCATCATGACTTCGACCTATCAGATGGTGCGCGAGCTGAGTTGGTCTTATCTCGAACAATTGGCACGGCAGCAGGTTCTGCAGATCCAGTCGGCTACCGATACTCCGAAAAAGGTCGTGCTCGGCGAACGTCCGGTTATGGAAGACGGCAACGAGTCGAACATGCTGCTGCTCAAGAAGCCGGCGGGCCGATCGAGGTCGTCTATGCCGCCGAGGGGACGCCTTCGATTGTTCAGCCGTCGGCGATTTTTGTCGCCGCGCCTCATCCCAATGCGGCGCGCCTGTTCCAGAATTATCTTTTCGGCGTGGAAGGGCAGGAGCTCTTTGTAAATCTTGGCGGTCTGCGCTCTCTGCACGCGCTTGTGAAGGACAAGCCGGGTCGAACGCCTCTGTCGGCGATCAAAGTCTGGAAGGACGATCCGGCCGCTGTCGAAACGCAAGGCGAGGAGATCAAACGACGCTACTCGCAGATCTTTGGTGTCTAATTACGAGGAGCCGCGGTTCCACACCGCGGCTTCACATGAAACAGCTAAAACAGGTTCCGCTCAGCGTATCGTGGGTCCATGGTTGTCGGTATAAACCGTCGGCTGGCCGGCCTTTACCACGATTTGATTTGTCCCGTTCTCGACTCGTGAGTGGACTCCGATAACGACCACGACGATCGAAGCCATGAGTGCAACGGCTATGATCTTGAGATGCGTGTTGCGACCCGCGGACCAAAGTGAGCTGTTCATGACATACCTCCGCTCATTGGCTTCGAAATTTTCTCAGTAAACTCCGTGCGCTCGCGTAACGTTTGCCGCAGCGCTTCGCGTCGTTGGCAGGGTTGTTTGATTCTGTGCGACGGACGGTCCGCGGACCTGGTGCATCGGCAGAACGACAACCTTCGTTCCGACGTTCACGCGCGAATAAAGATCGATAACATCTTCGTTAAGCATGCGGATGCAGCCGCTCGACACTTGCTTGCCAATTGTCGTGGGAGCGTTCGTTCCGTGGATGCGATAGACGGTGCCGCCGATATACATGGCGCGCGCGCCGAGCGGGTTTCCGGGGCCGCCTGCCATGAAGCGCGGAAGGTACGGTTGCCGCTGAAGCATTTCCACCGGCGGGATCCAGTCGGGCCATTCGGCCTTGCGCTCGATCGCCTTGACGCCGGACCAGGTAAAGCCCTCACGGCCAACACCGATTCCGTAACGCATCGCTTTCCCACCGCCGAGCACGTAGTAGAGATACGTGTTGGGAGTATCGATGATGATAGTTCCCGCCGCTTCGCGCGTCGGATAATCCACGACGTGGCGATGCAGCCGTGCCGGGATGTCGCTTGCCTGAACGTCATCGGCTTCATTCGGCAATTGTCGCATCGCCGGCGCGAATATCGTCTCGCCGCGGTTGAAATTGAATGGCGAGGCGAAGCCAAGCGGGTCGGCGGAAGCCCTGTCAGCTTGGAAAAATGCGACAGTCGCAAGCGTCGCTGCAATGGTGAGGCTCATTCCGTGGATCTTGCCGGTGCTCAACATGACGAAGCCTCCAGAGTTCTGACGGGTTACGGCCTATTTCGTGCTGCTCGTGGTTGCATTCGGCAGTTGGGTCGCGAAGACAACGCGTACCTCGGTGGCCTTGCCGGATGAATGTCGGTAGTCACGAATGCAGTCGCCCGGGTAATAGCGCCAGGCATGCTGAGAGCATTCGTTTGTGGTGCGCTGAATTTCGTGCCGGTCGTTGTTGACGGCCGAAGTGTTCGCCTTAACCGGTGCGCTGGGCGTTGCAAGAAAGGCGACGCCGGCGACCACGGCCGCTGCTGTGAGGCTGGCAATCACCAGAGTGCGGATCATCGAAAGCTCCCTGCAACGAATTCGCCTTTTTGTTGCATGGAGCGTAGGTTGGTGACGGCTTATTACGCCACTGTACGCTGGTTAACGGCCAGTATCGAAAAGAGAAGGTGGGATATACGAAGGTATCGCGGCGATTCCGATCAAATGTCGCCAGAATGAGCGTCAATCATCGATGACTCGCGCTTTCCAATGAACGTAATTGTCATGTACGGTTCGGCGTCCGGCGCAAGTGGCTGAGTAGAGATGCACAAAACGGAAAAGCTGAAGCCCATCGGCTCCCGACGCGCTGCGCCGTCCGGCGAGGCCGCGAGGTCTGGGCAACGACATTTGCACGATGCGCAACTGTACGAGCGGCTCCCTGAACTTCAGCTGATCTATGATACCGCCCCCGTCGGTCTTGCGTTTCTTTCACTTGATTGCCGGTACGTGCAGATCAATCAACGTCTGACGGAGATCTGCGGTATTTCGGTAGCCGACCACATCGGGCGTTCGGTTCGCGAAACCGTGCCCGCGGTAGCCGAGCAGGTCGAACAACTCGTTCAGGTCATTTTGCACACGGGCGAGCCGGTCACCGGTGTCGAGGTTCGCGGACAGAAGGCCGATAAGAGCAACGCCAATCATGTCTGGATCACGAACTGGCATCCCTTGAGAAACGCCGACGGAATTATCATCGGCATCAATGTGGTTGCGGAAGATATTACTGAGCGAAAGCGTGCGGAATCGGCGCTGCGTGAACTGAACGAAACGCTCGAGCAGCGCGTGCGGGCCGAGACGCACGAGCGCCTTCAAATCTGGAATGTCTCGCAGGACCTGCTGGTAATCGCGGATGCGGATGGCAAGCTTCTCAATGTAAACCCGGCCTGGACATCGGTTCTCGGCTGGCCAGAAGCGGAGCTGATCGGCAAGACGACGCAATGGTTGCTGCATCCGGACGACCGCGAGAAGGCACGCGTGGAGACCAAGCAACTCGCCGCAGGTCATGTCACGCATCGTTTTACGACGCGATTCCTTCATAGGGACGGGTCGTATCGATGGCTGTCATGGAAGGCAGCTCAAGACAAAGGCCGCATCTACGCGATGGCGCGCGACGTCACCGAACTGAGGGATGCGGAGAATAAGCTAATGGAGGCGCGCCAGGAGCTCGCGCAGGTGTCTCGCCGCACGACACTGGCTGCAATGTCTGCCGCGATCGCGCATGAGATCAGGCAACCACTCGGTGCGATTGTCACGAATGCAAACGCGGGTCTGCGGTGGCTGGACAGGGCGACGCCGGATCTCGGTGAGGTGCGCGACTCCCTCAAGCAGATCTCCGCGGATGGTCACAGGGCAAGCGAGGTGATCCAGTCGGTGCGAGCGATGTTTG
The DNA here is from genome assembly GCA_025451355.1 of Pseudolabrys sp. Lineage (GTDB taxonomy): Bacteria > Pseudomonadota > Alphaproteobacteria > Rhizobiales > Xanthobacteraceae > Pseudolabrys. The sequence goes on from JANWKN010000243.1 coordinate 3,874, forward strand.
GAAAGAGCGACCCGGTCGGAACGCCGCTCGATGCAAATGAGCTAGTCCTGGAAACGATCGCCATGGCGAACGACGAGTTGGAGGCGGCAAAAATCGACGTCCAGCTCGAGTTGGCCGGCCAGCTGCCTCTTATTCCCGCGCACCGGGGGCAACTTCAGCAGGTCGTCCTGAATATCGTGACCAACGCCGCTGAATCCATGCGCAATATTGATGATCGGGCACGGACGCTGCGGGTGCGCTCGAGGCCTTTTGATTCGAACGGGGTGGCCCTTTCGGTGCAGGATTGTGGTGCCGGAATTGACCCCGAAAATATGGAGCGCATCTTCGACGCTTTTTTTACCACCAAGGCCAATGGGATGGGCATGGGCTTGGCGATATGCCGCTCAATCGTCGAAGCCCATGGTGGAACCTTGTCAGCGTCGCCGGGAGTCCCGTACGGTTCCATCTTCCATATCGTCCTGCCCGGAATTCAATGACACCGCCTCAAGGAACACGCACTCAGACCAAAGTCGAGCGTCCCGACACGCAACCGGTTGTTTTCGTCGTGGACGATGACGCTTCGCTGCGCGGAGCGGTGAGCAACCTTGTTCGCTCGGTGGGACTGAAGGTCGAGGCCTTCGCGTCGACGACGGAATTCTTTGCGGCGAAGCGACCGGACGCAGCGTGTTGCCTTATTCTGGATGTCAGGCTGCCCGGGGTAAGCGGGCTGGATTTTCAGACGGAACTTGCAAAGGCGCAGATTCAGATTCCGATTATCTTCATTACCGGCCACGGCGACATTCCAATGTCCGTTAAGGCGATGAAGGCTGGCGCAGTCGAGTTCCTGACCAAACCTTTCCGCGATCAGGACCTATTGGATGCCATACAGATTGCACTCGAACGCTCGCGGGCAAGCTACGCAAACGAGAAAGCAATCTCGGAACTTAGAGCGAAATTCGAGACGCTCACGCCACGGGAACAAGAAGTCATGGCCTGGGTAACTGGCGGGCTTCTAAACAAGCAGGTCGCGGCAGAAATCGGCGTAACGGAGATTACGGTTAAGGTGCACCGGGGTAAGGTCACACGGAAAATGGGGGCGAAGTCCTTGGCCGACCTGGTAAAGATGGCGGATCTGCTGGGGATTCGCCGCACAAAAACCTAGGGAAACTATACCTTGGTGTAATTTCTCGTCTCTTTCTGATAGTTGAACGTTACCATCAGAATCGTGCATAGCGCGGCTCGACGTCTTATTTTTTTCATCATCGAAGGACGCCAACTTGCCGAAGATGCCCGTGATAGCAATTATCGATGATGATGAGTCATTCCGCCGAGCCACGACGAGCTTCGTACGATCGCTTGGCTATGGGACCGCCTCCTACGACTCGGCCGAAGCATTCCTGAAGTCGGATCACATTTCCGATGCGGATTGCCTCATTACCGATGTGCAAATGCCCGGGATGACCGGGATAGAATTGCAAGATCGATTGATCGCACAGGGCCACAGCCTGCCCGTAATTTTCATTACGGCCTTTCCGGAAATGAGAGCGCGCGCCCAGGCGTTGGCTGCAGGTGCAGTTGGCTTTTTGGCCAAGCCGTTCGATGACCACAACCTCATATCGTGTCTTAACGAAGCACTGGCGCGCGGCGCCTAAACAATCAGTTTTGCACGTATTGTCGCGGCCTGACGACAGTCGAAGCCGATTAGCTCGTTTTTAGTCATGAAATGCGCTCCAAGCCGCAGGTTTGCGCGCGACACCTTGGTATATGGTGCAACAACCTCTGTCCAATGGAGCGATTTGACGCGCTCGTTCTACTGTCGCTGACAATAAGTCATTGTGGGGAGACGATGAACATCACTATCAAGCCGTCAAGTTATTCCGAGCGTGAGTGTGTGGCGCCGGTTGCACCTTGCATCCCTGAGGACATCGTTGCGCCCGCGGAGTTCACCGTATTTATTGTCGATGACGACCACGGCGTACTCAAGTCGTTGACGCGCCTTATTGGGGCGGCCGGCTATACGACCCAAAGCTTTTCGTCAGCACAACAATTTCTTGCTGAGCATGACCGTGATGTTGCGGGCTGTCTCGTTCTCGATCTGCGGATGCCAGGCATCGACGGACGCGAGTTGCAGGCAGCGCTTCGTACGGGTGAGGGTGACCGTTCTATCATCTTCGTATCGGGCACGACTGATGCGCCGACCATCGTTGACGCAATGAAGGCGGGCGCCATCGATTTCCTGATCAAGCCGGTCAACTGCGGGGCGCTTCTGGCAGCGATTGAGACGGCGGTCGAGCGGCAGAAAAAGTCGATGCAAAAGCGGGCTGAACTCGCCTGTATCAAACGGCGGCTGGCTCAGCTGACCCCGCGCGAAGGCGAGGTGCTCCGGCACGTCATATCGGGCCGTTTGAACAAGCAGATCGCTTGGGACCTGGGGACCGTCGAAAAGACGATCAAGGTGCACCGCAGCCGCATCATGGGAAAAATGGGTGTCCGCACCATCGCTGAGCTTGTCCGTTTGACCGAACAGATCGGACTTGCACCATGCGAACAGAAGGAAAGCCGTAGCAAAGATGGCCCCGAATTGTTCTTTGGCGTTGGGCCGCGGTCGGAACGGATAATCCCCCTCGCGCTGCACGTCGCGTGATCCTAGGTGGACGCGTCACCTAACCTTTTGTAGCGCCTTGCATTCCTGAAATCGCACCTATATAAGCCCCGACATCACTCACGCGGATGCAGGCTTTAGGCCCCGACAATGGGTCAAAAAGGCCGTCCGGTGGCCCAAATGGGCTCACAACCGTCCGCGGCGGATCAACCGGAGAAGATTATGTCGATTCCTGACTTTTCGATGCGTCAGCTCTTGGAAGCTGGCGTGCATTTCGGCCATCAGGCCCACCGCTGGAATCCGAAGATGGGCTCGTACATCTTCGGCACACGTAACAACATTCACATTGTTGATCTGGCGCAGACCGTGCCGATGCTGCATCGGGCCCTACAGGCTGTCAGCGACACCGTCGCAAAAGGCGGCCGTATTCTGTTCGTCGGCACCAAGCGCCAGGCGCAGGACGCGATTGCCGATGCCGCCAAACGCAGCGCCCAGTATTACGTGAATTCGCGTTGGCTCGGCGGCACACTGACCAACTGGAAAACGATCTCGGCTTCGATCGCGCGACTGCGAAAGCTCGACGAGATGCTCAATTCCGGTGAAACAGCGGGCTACACCAAGAAAGAGCGTCTCACAATGCAGCGTGAACGGGACAGGCTCGACCGCTCGCTCGGCGGTATCAAGGACATGGGTGGTGTGCCCGACCTTTTGTTCGTGATCGATACCAACAAAGAAGACATCGCGATCAAAGAGGCGCAGCGGCTCAATATCCCGGTCGCAGCCGTCGTCGACACCAATTGCGATCCGGCGGGCATCACTTTTGTCGTGCCGGGCAACGACGACGCCAGCCGCGCCGTGTCGCTCTACTGCGATCTTATTGCCAAGGCCGCCATTGACGGAATTTCCCGTGCGCAAGGCGAAATGGGCGTGGACGTCGGTGCAGCGGAAAAGCCGATCGTTGCCGAGCCCGTGCCGACGGCGCCGGCGGCCGGCGATCTCGGCTTCGAGCAATTGCCTGGGCCGCGTGGCGTTGCGGACGATCTCAAGAAGCTGCCGGGCATCTCGCCAGCAATCGAGAAGCAACTCAACGATCTCGGCATCTTCCATTATTCGCAGCTCGCGGAGCTCAACGAGAAGGCCGCGCACAACGTCGGCGAAGAGGTCGGGCTTCCCGGCCGTGTCGACAGCTGGATCGCCAAGGCGAAAGAACTAACGGCCGAGTGAGCCGCGCCCGTTCTGCCTGGCTTCTTGCCAGGATTGCGCGGCTTGCGGCATTTGCAGGTTCAAAGACGTGAATGGCCGGGACAGGCCCGGCCGTTGCGGATTGAGGATAAATAGGATGGCAGATATCAGCGCCCAGATGGTCAAGGAGCTGCGCGAGTCGACCGGCGCCGGCATGATGGACTGCAAGGCAGCCTTGACAGAGACCAATGGCGACATGCCCGCGGCGCAGGATTGGCTGCGCAAGAAAGGCTTGTCCAAGGCGGCGAAGAAGGCCGGCCGCGTGGCCGCCGAAGGCCTGATCGGCGTGCAGGTGAGTGGCACCAAAGGCGTGGTGGTCGAAGTCAATTCGGAAACCGACTTCGTTGCGCGTAACGATCTCTTTCAGGGACTTATAAAGATGATCGCCGATGTTGCGCTATCTGTCGGCACCGATGTTGAAAAGCTCAAGGCGGCGAAAGCCGGCAGCATCACGGTATCGGAGTCGATTTCGGACACGATCGCCAAGATCGGCGAGAACGTGACGTTGCGGCGGGCTGCCGCCCTGTCAGTCGGCAAGGGAGCGATAGGCTCGTATGTGCACAATGCGGTCACCGACGGCTTGGGGAAGATCGGGGTGATCGTCGCACTTGAGTCGACCGGCCAGGCCGACGAACTGGCGGCGATTGGCCGTCAGGTTGCCATGCATGTCGCCTCCGCAAACCCGCTGTCGCTCGACGCCGCTGCGCTCGATCCGGCGGTTGTGGAGCGCGAGAAGAATGTGCTTGCCGACAAGTTTAAGCAGCAGGGCAAACCGGCTAACGTGATCGACAAGATCGTCGAGTCGGGGCTGAAGACGTTCTACAAGGAAGTATGTTTGCTGGAACAGCCGTTTATATTCGATGACAAGAAAAGCGTGGCGCAGGCACTGAAGGAGGCCGAGGGCAAGGCGGGTGGACCTATCAAGGTCACCGGTTTTGTCCGCTATGCACTCGGTGAGGGCATCGAGAAACAGGAAACTGATTTCGCCGCCGAGGTCGCCGCAGCCGCCGGTCAGACATGATCGATCGCCGGCCGGCGCGCCTCGCGGCAATCCCGGCACATGATCCCGAAAAGCAGGCTTCCATTTTCGGAAATCATGCGTGCTGAAGATGATAGGGGATCGCAACGCATGAGTGGCCCGGTCTATCGTCGCGTCATCGTCAAGTTGTCCGGCGAGGCTTTGTCCGCCCCCAACGGCTTTGGCATCGACCAGGCGACTGTTGAGCGTCTTGCAGCCGATCTGGCGGCGAGCGCGAAACTCGGTGTCGAACTTGGCGCCGTGGTCGGCGGCGGCAATATCTTTCGCGGGGTAGAGGTTTCCGAGCGTGGCGTGCCACGCTCCGTCGGCGATACGATGGGCATGCTCGCTACCGTGATGAATTGCCTGGTCCTTGAAGCTGCGATTGAACGCGCGGGATGCGAAGCGCGCACGCTGTCCGCGCTTGCGATGACCGCGGTTTGCGAAACCTATAACCGAAAACGCGCGATGAAAAATCTCGGCAAAGGTCGCGTGGTGCTTTTGGCCGCCGGCACCGGCAATCCGTTCTTCACGACCGATACGACTGCGGTACTGAGGGCTGCTGAGCTCGAAGCGCAGGCGGTTCTCAAGGCCACCAATGTCGATGGCGTCTATACCGCGGACCCCAAAAAAGACCCGAAAGCGAAGCGTTACGACAAGATCAGCCACCAGGAAGCACTCGAGAAGGATCTCAGAGTCATGGATGGTGCCGCCTTTGCGCTTGCTCGAGAAAACCGGATGCCTATCATTGTCTTCTCTGTCGGTGAGCGGGGCGCCATTGAGACCGTGTTACGCGGCAAAGGGCGCACAACGATCGTCGGCTAGACCGACGACGCATTTTACGCCGCCTGACAAGGTGCGGCGTGCGAGGAATTGCCATGGCAAACGCAACTACGCATGACCTTAATGAGATCAAGCGCCGAATGCAGGGCGCAAGCGGCGTTTTGAAAGCTGAATTGTCGGGATTGCGCACGGGCCGTGCGTCGGCGCATCTGCTCGATCCGGTCATGGTCGACGCTTATGGCGCGCAGATGCCGCTAAACCAGGTGGCGACTGTTAGCGTGCCTGAGCCGCGGCTGCTCTCCGTCAATGTCTGGGATCGCTCATTGGTTCATCCGGTCGAAAAGGCGATCGTGAACTCGAATCTTGGCTTGTCGCCCGCGACCGAAGGGCAAACAATCCGACTGCGCATTCCCGAACTTAACGAGGAACGGCGCAAAGAGCTTGTAAAGCTTGCGCATAAATACGCCGAGACCGCACGCGTGGCGGTTCGTCACGTCCGACGCGACGCCATGGATGTGATCAAAAAATTGGAAAAGGATCACAAGATAAGCAAGGACGACCACGATCGGTTTTCCGGCGAGATTCAGAAAGCGACCGATGCCGGCATTGCGGAGATCGACCACATGCTGGCGGCAAAAGAAAAGGAAATCCTCACTGTCTGAGGTCGCGCTCCATGCCCGAGGCGGAGATTCAGAAAGACGCTGCGGCGGCATTCGATGTGCCGCGCCATGTAGCGATCATTATGGACGGCAACGGCCGCTGGGCGGCGGCGCGTGGATTACCGCGAGCGGAAGGTCATCGGCGCGGGGTGGAGGCCTTGCGGCGAACCATTCGCGCCGCGGGCGAGATCGGCATCAAGATTGTCACGATTTTTTCCTTCAGCGCTGAAAACTGGTCTCGGCCCGCGAGCGAAATCGGCGAGCTGATGGGACTCCTTCGCTGGTTTGTCCGCAACGACCTTGCAGAGCTGCACAAGAGCAATGTCCGCGTTCGCGTGATAGGCGAGCGGGTGAGTCTTGAACCCGACATCGCGCGCTTACTGGTCGAAGCCGAAGAACTCACAAAAAACAACGACGGCTTAACGCTCGTAGTTGCCTTTAACTACGGCGCGCGGCAGGAAATCGTCCGCGCGGCGCGTGGGATCGCAGCGGCGGTCAAGCGAGGCGACCTGAACCTGGCTGACGTCGATATGGACTCTTTCGCACAGTTTCTGGACGCACCCGGCATTCCTGACCCCGACCTCATCATTCGCACCAGCGGCGAGCAGCGTCTGTCGAATTTCCTTCTTTGGCAGGCCGCGTACAGTGAATTGGTTTTCGTGCCTACCTATTGGCCTGATTTCGATCGGGCTGCTCTCGAATTTGCGATCCGCGAGTACCAGCAACGCGAGCGACGGTTTGGCGGGCTCGCGGCGCAGACTGGATCGTGAATCCGTGGTTGATTCAAACCCCGTTTCCCGTTCGAACGATGCAGGCAAGCCGTTGTCGGCAAGTAATCTCGCGCTGCGTGTCGCATCGGCCGTTTTTCTTGCGCCGGTCGCGCTGCTGACGGCGTATTACGGAAGCTGGCCCTTCATACTTTTCTGGGGCGTGGCCGCGCTCGCAGTCTTGTGGGAATGGCTGGAACTCGTCGCCGGCAAGTCGCATCGACCACTGTTTCTGTCATGCGCTGGCGCGATTGCAGCCGCAGGCTTCCTGGTATGGGTCGATCGTCCCATTTCGGCGCTGCTCATGTTGGGACTTGGGGCGCTGGCTGCGGCGATTTTCTCACCGTCCACCCGAAGATTGTGGGTGACGCTTGGCCTCGGATATGCGGGCGCACTGCTGCTCGCACCAACTCTTTTGCGTCACGACGCCGCCTATGGTTTTGCCGTGATCGCGCTCCTGTTCGCCATCGTGTGGACGACGGATGTTTGCGGTTATTTTGCCGGCAGAGCCGTTGGCGGACCGAAGCTGATGCCTGCTGTGAGCCCGAAGAAAACCTGGTCGGGCGCAATCGCCGGTACCGCCGGCGCCATGATTGCTGCACTGCTGGTTGCCCGGCTTTTCGGATCGTCCAATACACTTGCGATCCTTGGGATTGCATTCGTGCTTTCGGTCCTGGCGCAATTTGGCGATTTGTTCGAATCCTGGGTGAAAAGGCGGTTCGGCGCAAAAGATTCCAGTCGTCTTATTCCCGGCCACGGCGGGGTGATGGACAGGCTCGACGGGTTCTGGGCGGCCGCCGTTGCGGGCTGTCTGATCGGATTGATGCGGGGCGGCCTCGATGGGCCTGCGCGCGGTCTGCTGGTATGGTGAGCGCATGAGTAAAGTCGAAGTTGTGCGCACGAGTTCCAGGCCGTCGAGTGACGTGCGCGGGATTACCGTTTTGGGTGCGACGGGCTCAATTGGGACCAGCACGCTAGATCTGATCAAACGCAATCCGGGCCGCTATCGGGTGGAGTCTATTAGTGCGCGGCGTAATGCCGCCGCTCTCGGCAAGATTGCGCGCGAGGTTGGCGCGCGCCATGCCGTGGTTGCAGATCACTCTGCCTACCGTGAACTCAAAGATGCGCTTTCCGGTTCGCGTGTGGAAGCTGCGGCAGGTGAAGATGCATTGGTGGAAGCGGCGCAGCGTCCGGCTGATTGGGTAATGGCGGCGATCAGCGGCTCGGTCGGACTGAAGCCGACGCTTGCTGCCGTTGAGCGCGGTGCAACCGTTGCGCTCGCTAACAAAGAGTGCCTTGTCTGCGCGGGCGGTCTTTTCATGCGCCGTGCAGCAACGACCGGCGCGACGATTCTTCCGGTCGATTCAGAACACAATGCAGTGTTTCAAGCGCTCTGTGCCGGCAATCGCGCCGATGTGAAACGTGCAATCCTCACGGCGTCGGGCGGTCCGTTCCGAACCTGGTCGAAGGAAGCGATCAAAGCAGCGACTCCCGAGCAGGCGTTGCGCCACCCCAATTGGGTCATGGGGCCGAAAGTCACGATCGATTCCGCGACGCTCATGAACAAGGGTCTGGAGATCATCGAGGCTCATCACTTGTTCTCGTTGAGATCCGACGAGATCGACGTACTCGTTCATCCGCAATCGGTGGTGCACGGGCTTGTGGAATTCCGCGACGGCTCGGTTGTCGCGCAGCTCGGGTCTCCCGATATGCGAATTCCGATCGCGCACTGTCTGGCCTGGCCGCGGCGCATCGACGGGCCGGCGGCGCGACTGGACTTGGCCGCGCTGCGCGAACTCACCTTTGAGGCGCCCGATCTTGAGCGATTTCCGGCGCTTGCGCTCGCCCGGCGTGCGATGGAAACGGGTGGGGCTGCGCCCACTGTGCTCAATGCGGCGGATGAGGTTGCCGTCAGTGAATTCATAGCCGGTCGAATCTCATTTCCTGCAATCACGGTGTTGGTCGAGGCGACGCTCGATGCCGCTGGGGGACGCGGGTTATTGGCGGAACCGGCGGGAATTGATGCGGCGCTGGCCGTTGACCATATTGCAAGAAGTCTGGCACGTGACCTCTTGCCCGAAATAGCCGTAAAGGCATCCTAGAGTTTGGTGGTACACAAGCCCTGTTGGGCATGACGAGGCGATAATGGGAATGGAAATCATGGGGGGCTTGAGCGCGTTAGGTGGCGGCCTCGTCGGCTATGTCGTGCCGTTTTTGTTTGTCCTGACCATCGTCGTGTTCTTTCACGAGCTTGGTCATTTTTTGATGGCGCGTTGGTGCGGCATCAAGGTGCTGGTTTTTTCCATTGGATTTGGCCCCGAGATCGCCGGCTTCTACGACCGCTACGGCACTCGCTGGAAGATTTCCGCAATTCCGCTTGGCGGCTATGTGAAATTTTTCGGCGACGAGAATGCCGCGAGCGTGCCTGATCAGAATGCCGCCGCGGGTATGACCGAAGCGGAAAAGAAAGACAGCTTCCAATTCCAGCCAGTCGGATCACGCGCCTTGGTTGTCGCCGCGGGCCCAGTCGCCAACTTCCTGCTGGCAATCGCTATTTTCGCCGGCATTTTCATGACTGTCGGCAAGCAAACGACCAGCGCTCGTGTCGACACCGTGCAGGCCGGCAGCGCCGCGCAGGCGGCAGGTTTCAAACCGGGTGACTTAGTCCTCACGATCAACGGCGAGAAGATCGAAAGCTTCTCGGACATGCAGCGGATTGTCAGCATCAGCGCAGGCGCGCCGCTGAGCATCGAAGTCGAGCGTGACAATGCGCAGGTTACGCTCAAGGCCGTGCCGCAACTTAAGGAGTTGAAGGACAACTTCGGCAATGTCCATCGGCTTGGCGTGCTTGGTATCAGCCGATCGATGGCGCCAGGCGACATCAAAACAGAGAAGGCGCCCCCGCTGCGCGCGATCGTTATGGGCGCGCAGGAAACGTGGTTCGTCGTGGACCGCACCCTATCCTACATCACCGGCGTGTTTGCCGGTCGGGAGGCAGCCGACCAACTCGGTGGGCCGATCAGGATCGCGCAAGTATCCGGACAAGTCGCCTCGGCCGGATTCGCCCCGCTGATCCACCTCACGGCGGTTCTGTCGGTATCGATTGGCCTGCTCAATCTGTTCCCGATACCGCTGCTCGATGGCGGTCACCTTTTGTTCTACGCCATTGAGACGATTCGCGGCCGGCCGCTATCAGAGCGCGCGCAGGAACTCGGCTTCAGGATCGGGCTGGCGATCGTCCTGATGTTGATGATTTTTGCGACCTTTAATGACATCCTCCACCTCGCCACATCCTGACCGTTGCTGACGGGCAACTTTTTGAGGGAAAAGGGAAAGTTCGCGCGGAGTTTCGTTTGCGGCGCATAAAAAACGCTGTAAAAAGCTCGCCTATGCCAGCCCGGACCGTCTAGGGGGCGGCCGCAAGAATCAATAAGGGCGCGTAGCGAATGGGACTGAGTGTGAGAAGGGTTAGGGGACTGGCTATCAGCTGCCTGATCCTCGGCGGTATCCTTGTCGGTGCTGGCTGCGTGACCCTTGCCTCCACAGGCGCCGCGGTTGCGCAGACGGCTAGTTCGATTGTCGTGGAAGGCAGCCGCCGCGTAGAACCCGACAC
>JANWKN010000244.1 GCA_025451355.1 Pseudolabrys sp.
CGGCATCCGATCCTCGGTTACACGAAGATGCACACAGGCGTTGATTGGGCCGCTCCGAGCGGTACACCGATCTACGCGTCCGGCAATGGCGTCGTCGAGAAGGTCGGCTGGGAATCTGGCTACGGCAAATACATCCGCGTTCGTCATAACAACGGGTATGAAACGGCATACGGACACATGACCGCCTACGCTCGCAGAATCGATGAAGGCACACGCGTACGCCAGGGCCAGGTGATCGGATTTGTCGGATCGACCGGCCTGTCCACCGGTTCGCACCTGCACTACGAGATTTTGGTCAACGGCCGCTTCGTCGATCCGATGCGCATCAAGCTGCCGCGCGGCCGCGTGCTGGAAGGCGCATTGCTCGCGAATTTCGACAAAGAGCGCGAGCGCCTGGACGGCATCATGGCACGCAAGCCCGCGCGCGTTGCATCAAGCGCACCAGCGACGCGCTAATCACCCTTTACACTTTCCTTGAAATCATCATGGCCGGGTTTGTCCCGGCCATGATTTTTTGATCGAACGTCAAGCCGCTTGAGCAACCTTGCCGTTAAAGGTCAGGCCCAGCTTGTCGCCGGAGATCCTGACCTTCTCGCCGTCCTTGATCTTGCCGGCGAGAATCATTTCGGCGAGCGAATCCTGGATCGATTTCTGAATCACGCGTTTCAGGGGTCTTGCCCCATAGGCCGGGTCCCAGCCTTTCTCGGCCAGCCAATCACGCGCACTCGGATCCAGCGCGATGACGATCTTGCGATCATCAAGAAGCTTCTGCAGCCTAGCAATCTGGATATCGACGATGCGTCCCATCTCCGTCTTTTTGAGACGATGGAAAAGGATGATCTCGTCTATCCGGTTGAGGAATTCGGGCCGGAACGCTACGCGCACGACAGCCATCACCTGATCCTTCACCGCATCGGTGTCCTGGCCTTCCGGCTGATTGACTAGGAACTCGGATCCGAGATTTGACGTCATGACGATCAGCGTATTGCGGAAGTCGACCGTATGGCCCTGACCGTCAGTCAGACGACCATCGTCGAGCACCTGCAAAAGCACGTTGAACACATCCGGATGCGCCTTCTCGATCTCGTCGAACAGCACGACCTGATAGGGCCTGCGTCGAACGGCTTCGGTAAGGGCGCCACCTTCCTCGTAACCGACATAGCCCGGAGGAGCACCGATTAGCCGGGCGACCGCATGTTTCTCCATGTATTCCGACATGTCGATGCGGATCAGAGCGTTCTCGTCATCGAACAAATATTCGGCGAGCGCTTTCGTCAGCTCGGTCTTGCCGACGCCTGTCGGCCCGAGAAACATGAACGAGCCAATCGGCCGATGCGGGTCCTGTAACCCGGCTCGCGCGCGCCGCACGGCAGTCGACACCGCACGCACGGCTTCCTGCTGGCCGATGACGCGCTTGGCAAGCTCATCTTCCATACGAAGGAGCTTTTCCTTCTCTCCTTCAAGCATCCGGTCGACGGGCACACCGGTCCAGCGCGAGACGACCTGGGCAACGTGATCGGTCGTTACGGTTTCCTCGACCATCGCCCCTTTGGCTTCCGCCGTTTCGATCGCGCTGAGTTTTTTCTCCAATTCAGGAATCCTGCCGTAGGCCAATTCGCCGGCACGCTGGAATTCCCCGCGACGCTGTGCATTGGCAAGCTCCGCGCGCAGCTGGTCGAGCTCGGTCTTGAGCTTCTGCGCATCGGACAGTTTTTCTTTCTCCGCCTTCCACCGGCTGGTGAGATCGGCCGAACGCTTTTCCAGCTCCTTCAGCTCGCCTTCTAGCCGCTTGAGGCGATCCTTCGAACCGCGATCGGATTCCTTCTTCAGCGCCTCCTGCTCGATCTTCAGGCGCACGATTTCGCGATCGATGGAATCAAGTTCCTCGGGTTTGGAATCGACTTGCATCTTGAGCCGCGCAGCGGCCTCGTCGATCAGATCGATCGCCTTGTCCGGCAGAAACCGGTCGGTGATGTAACGGTGCGACAGCGTCGCGGCGGCGACGATCGCGGAATCCGCAATTCGCACGCCATGGTGCTGTTCGTATTTGTCCTTCAGCCCGCGCAGAATTGAAATGGTGTCTTCCACGCTCGGCTCGGAGACGTAGACCGGTTGGAACCGCCGGGCGAGCGCAGCGTCCTTTTCGACGTGCTTCTTGTATTCGTCGAGGGTGGTGGCACCGATGCAATGCAGTTCGCCGCGCGCCAGCGCCGGTTTGAGCAAGTTGGAAGCATCCATGGCGCCGTCGGCTTTGCCGGCGCCGACGAGCGTGTGCATTTCGTCGATGAAGAGGATGATGCCCCCGTCCGAAGACGTGACCTCCTGTAACACCGCTTTTAGTCTCTCTTCGAATTCGCCGCGGTACTTTGCGCCTGCGATCATTGCGCCGAGATCGAGCGCGAGCAGCCGCTTGTCCTGCAGACTCTCCGGCACGTCGCCATTGACGATACGGAGTGCGAGCCCTTCGACGATTGCCGTCTTGCCGACGCCCGGCTCGCCAATCAGCACGGGATTGTTCTTGGTTCGACGCGATAGCACCTGGATCGTGCGACGGATTTCTTCGTCGCGACCGATGACTGGATCAAGCTTTCCTTCGCGCGCCGTCTGCGTTAGGTCGCGCGCGTATTTTTTCAGCGCGTCATAAGCATTTTCCGCAGACGCAGAATCGGCAGTACGCCCCTTGCGCAGCGCGTTGATGGCCGCGTTGAGGCCCTGCGCGGTCACGCCGGCCTTGGCGAGGATCTTTCCGGCGTCACTGTCTTTCTCCAGTGCGAGCGCCAGCAATAGTCGCTCGACGGTAACGAAACTGTCGCCAGCTTTCTCGCCAGCTTTTTCGGCCGTGTCGAATACACGGGCGAGCGCCGGATCCAGATAGATTTGACCCGCCCCGGCCCCGCTCACCTTTGGACGCTTGGAAAGCGATGCTTCGACGTCCCGCAGCGCCTCACGCGATTTGCCGCCCGACCGGTCGATCAGACCGGCCGCGAGACCCTCCGGGTCATCAAGCAGCACTTTCAGAAGATGTTCGGTAGAAAATTGTTGATGGCCTTCCCGCTGGGCCAATGATTGTGCGGACTGCACGAAACCGCGGGCGCGGTCAGTAAATTTTTCGAAATCCATTCTCAACTCCTTCGGCCCATACGGCGCCGGTAAATTCCGGACCCCGATCAGGCGGCCCGGTTCCAGCATTATGTGGGTGCATTTTATTGCAGTTTGAAGGGCCTTTTGGCCTGTTGTACGTCAGCATTAATCCCTTTTAGGAGGCCGCTAAACTGGCTGGAAATCAATGACATCCGGACCCGCTTCGATCCGGGCCATTTATCGCTATCCGGTCAAAGGTCTTTCTCCCCAGGCCATCGATCGGACGCCTCTTTCTGTTGGTCAGACGATCCCGGCCGACCGGCTCTATGCCATCGAAAATGGCCCCTGCGGGTTTGACCCTGACGCCCCGGCCTATTTCCCCAAACAGCGCTTCCTCATGTTGATGCTGAACGAACGGTTGGCGTCCTTGCGCACGGACTTTGACGAAGCCAGCCACACACTGTCCGTTGAATCGGAGGGTCGCGAGGCCGTGCGCGCCGATCTGCGCACGAAGGAAGGCCGGCTGGCCATCGAGGCATTCTTCCGCCGCTTCATGCCGAAAGAATTGCGTGGGCCGCCAAAGGTTCTCGGAAGAGACGGCCACAGCTTCTCGGACGTAGCCAGAAAGGTCGTGTCGATTATCAATCTGGCGTCAGTCGCCGCCCTCGAGAATGCGGCGGGAGTGCCCGTCAATCCTCTGCGCTTTCGCGGCAACCTTTACGTTTCGGGCTGGACCGCATGGCACGAGTTCGATCTCGTCGGTCATGCCCTGTCTGTGGGCAAAACCGCACAGCTGAAGATCGTCAAGCGAATCCAGCGTTGTGCCGCGACCGATGTCGATCCGGACACCGGCATCCGCGACCTGACCATTCCCCGCACCCTTTTCGAGAATTTTGATCACACCGATTGTGGCGTATACGCAGAGGTGGTGACGCCCGGCGAAATTGCGGTTGGTGATTCCGTGCGTTCCGAAGGGCGATGAAAACGCCCCGCTTCGAGAAGCGGGGCGTTGAAATATCTCCTCGATGTGGCCCGATCAACCGCCAGGCAGCATGTAGGCGTGTATACGGCCGGCGGGATAGACCGCTTCCGCAACCGTATGATTGTGGTTGCCGGACACAATGATCGGATTTCCGTTCGCATCGACCCCGCTGACGACGCCGACATGGCCGCCGCCGCGGCGCCCCATCACTGCGATGGCGCCGATCTGAGGACCGCCGACCCGGGTTCCGTATCGGGCATAAGCGCTCGCGAGATTACCGCCACCTGCATGTCCGGTGCGCTTGAGCACAAGGTCCATGAAAGCGCCGCACCAAAGGCTGCCACGTCCGGTAGGGTTGGTCCCGATATATTTGCGCGCCTCGGAAACCAATGAATTGCTGGTCGGGCCGCCATACGCTGAATTCGCGTGCGACTGTGCCCGCGCCCGCGCGTTGGCCGAGGATCGGCGGGCATAACGGCGACCAAGATCTTCGCTTCCGGCGACCTGTACAGCCGCCTGGCTCATATTGGCCGATTAACGCACGTCACGATCGGCACCGATAAACGGTTGCGCCGTCATTTGCGGGGCTTGCGCCTCGCGATGCCGATGGTGGACGGGCTTTGCAAAGGCCGACGTTGCGAGGACCGCAACCGCCGCCGAACACAATAAAATCGTCGCCCGTCTTGGCTTATAGATACTCATCAACTTAGTCCCCCTAGCTATTAAAGCAATGCACCTCCACCGGATAGAATCAGTGTGAGATGCAACGTTCAAACGCAGTCCGCTTATGGCAATTTCATGATCATTGAAAGGTCATTCGCGAAACGCATAGGGGGCATTCCATCGCAATACGTTTAGGAAATAAAATATACCAGCAAGGAAAACGTATATACTTAATACGCTTGATTAACACTATTTACACGGAGATTAATACTTCAAGCGCAAAGTAGTATGTGGCTACGGTGCAGTTAAAGGCCCAGCACAAAGCCAAAATTCGCTTTGAGAAGTCAGCCCTTGCGGCTGAGCAAAAACACGGCCTGTTCGCCGAACAAATTCCAGAACCACCACGGCGCATTGAGGCGCAGTGGGGACCCCCACGCGTTCAAAGCCACCGCCTTTTCCATCTTCACGCCGATCGCCGTGCAGAGCTGGCGGAAATCCTTGATGGTGCAGTGGTGGATATTCGGCGTGTCATACCAGCTGAACGGCAGGATATCGGTACGCGGCATGTGACCTGCGAACAAAAGCTGCAGTCGCACCTGCCAATGGCCAAAATTCGGAAAAGACACCACCGCCCGACGGCCGATACGCAGCATGTGTTCAAGCACAATACGGGGATGACGTGTCGCCTGTAGTGTCTGCGAGAGGATCACATAGTCGAAAGCGTCATCCGGGTAATCAGCAAGATCGGTGTCGGCGTCGCCCTGAATAACGGCGAGCCCCTTCGCAACGCATTCGTTGACGCCCTCGCGCGACAGCTCGATACCGCGCCCGTCTACGCCACGAGTCTCACTGAGAAGACGCAGCAATTGGCCGTCGCCGCAACCGACGTCGAGCACCTTCGCGCCGTATTCCACCATTTGCGCAACGAGCACCAAATCGACGCGGGTGCTGCCAGATGCATTCGCGGGGCTGGCAACGTTCAAATTGGAACCGGCATGCGACACAGCGCTCATCAATCAACCCCTGGCCGCCAAACCGCGTGCCTTGCCGGCACCGTCAAGGAAGCCACGTACGATCGCAAACAGCTCGGGCTCATCGAGCAGGAATGCGTCGTGGCCTTTGTCAGTGACTATTTCCGCGAACGACACGCGCGCGCTGGCCGCATTGAGTGCATGCACGATTGCGCGTGATTCGAAAGTCGGGAACAGCCAGTCGCTTGTGAACGACACCACGCAGAAACGCGTCGGCGTCCCGGTAAATGCCTTGGCCAATATGCCGTTGTAGTCAGCAGCGAGATCGAAATAATCCATCGCGCGCGTCAGATAGAGATAAGAGTTGGCATCAAACCGTTCGACGAACGAAATTCCCTGATGGCGCAGATAGGATTCGACTTCGAAATCGGCGTCGAATGAGAACGTCGGATTTGCGCGATCCTGAAACTTGCGGCCGAACTTCCGGTGCAGAGCCGCATCGGACAAATACGTAATGTGTGCGCCCATACGCGCAACGGCGAGGCCACGACGCGGATTTGAATCTTCCAAAAGGTAGCGGCCGCCGCGCCATTCCGGATCGGCCATGATTGCTTGCCGGCCGACTTCGTGAAACGCGATGTTTTGTGCCGAATGGCGGGTGGCACAGGCGATCGGCAACGCGCAAAAAACTCGCTGCGGATAGCTCGCCGCCCATTGCAATACCTGCATGCCGCCCATCGAGCCGCCCGCAACGGCAAAGAGAGACTCGATGCCGAGATGGTCGAGTAGCATAGCCTGGGCGCGCACCATGTCGCGGATCGTGATGACGGGAAAGTCGAGCCCCCAGGGCTTGCCGGTTTTCGGATCCGTGGAAGAGGGACCCGTGGTGCCCATACAGGCACCCACCACGTTCGGACAGATTACGAAGTAGCGCTCGGTATCGATGGGTCTGCCGGGGCCGACCATCGTTTCCCACCAGCCTGATTTCCTCGTCACCGGATGGATACTCGCCACATGCTGATCACCGGTGAGCGCATGGCAAATCAGCACGACGTTCGAACGTTCCGCGTTGAGCGTTCCGTAAGTCTTATAGGCAACCTGAAATGGGGTCAGCTCCACGCCGGCATCGAGCTTGAGTGGCTTATCGGCTCCAAAATGAGCGATCAGCGACTCGTGCGGCTGGTCCGCTTCGCGCGGGGAATCCGCAACCTCCGGCATGCTGGTCCGATCGATTTGGCCCATTGTCGCTTGTACGCTTCTCGGCGCACCACCTCTATCGCGGGTCGATTAGCAGAGGTTTACTGTCAACCCAGCGCGCTACAGTCAACGTTTTCTTTGATTTCAGGGCCCGGCCCACCTATCAATGCCGCCATGGCAAAACCGACCGAAGCACCCTCATTGGCCGATCTGCGAAAGGAGATCGACCATATCGACGAGGCGATGCACCAGCTTCTGATCGAACGCGGCGACATCATCGACCGCCTGATTGCCGTCAAGCGCAGCCAGGATACCGGCACGTCCGCGTTCCGGCCCGTACGCGAAGCAGAAATGATGCGTCGGCTGGTCAATCGCCATAAGGGCATCTTACCACTCGATACGGTCGAGAGCATATGGCGGGTCATTATTTCAACTTTTACATATGTGCAGGCGCCATTTTCGGTTCATGCCGATTTATCGGCCGGCGATGCACTCATGCGGGATTCGGCCCGCTTTCATTTTGGCTTCACTGTACCATTCGTCCCGCATATGGGTGCGGCCGGAGTAGTCGCCGCGGTGTCGGCCTCGAAAGGCGA
Source organism: Pseudolabrys sp. (assembly GCA_025451355.1). GTDB lineage: Bacteria > Pseudomonadota > Alphaproteobacteria > Rhizobiales > Xanthobacteraceae > Pseudolabrys. The sequence goes on from JANWKN010000244.1 coordinate 7,491, forward strand.
CCTTGGCCTCGTGCCTGCATTCGACATCGCATCGGCAGGCGCCTGGTGGAGCGCGCTCGAATTTGACGCCGCGCCCAAAATCATTGCGCGACTTCCTTTCGTCGAGCGCCCCGATCATCCTGCCGCGCTGCCGGTGTTCGTGATCTGTCGGGTCGCAGCTGACGCCATGGCGACGGAAACCGCAGTCTGGAGCGTGCGAGTTTCCGGTTGGGGCGCCGGCCCGGCGAGGGCGCTGACGGAGCTTACAGACTTTATTGCGGTGCCTGACCGTGCCTTTGACGGCGCCGCACTCCTGATATCCTTGCCAGCAGAAACAAGCCTTCAATCGATCAGTGCGGCTTTGGTTAAGGCTGGGGCCACAGTACGCTCGGCGGCACTCGTCGGAAGCCACGCAACCCGCTATACGGTTGCCGCCGAAAAGGCCTGATCGTTCGGAACACCGTTGATGACTGCGAACCGCCCGCAACCGCGCCCCGGCGTGCTCGACATTGCCCCCTATGTTCCGGGCAAGAGCACCGCGCCTGGAGTCGCCAAAGTGTTCAAGCTCTCCTCCAACGAGACGCCGTTGGGGCCGAGCCCGAACGCAATTGCGGCTTACCGCGCCGTGGGCGAACACCTCGAGGATTATCCTGACGGCTCGGCGTCTGCCTTGCGCGAAGCGATCGGCGCCGCGTTCGGGCTCGATCCCGACCGAATTATTTGCGGCGCCGGCTCCGACGATCTGCTCAATTTGCTCGCACGCGCCTACTTAAGCGATGGCGATGAGGCGATTTACACAACGCATGGCTTTCTGGTCTATCCGATCGCGGCGATGGGCACCGGCGCAAAGGCGGTTGCCGTGCCGGAAACGAAATTTACGGCCAACGTGGACGCAATTCTCGAAGCGGTAACAATAAAGACGAGAATTGTCTTTCTCGCCAATCCGAACAATCCGACCGGAACCTATCTTCCGTTCGACGAGGTCAAGCGCCTGCACAGTGGATTGCCTGCAAATGTTCTGCTCGTGCTCGACGCTGCCTACGCCGAATACGTGCAGCGCAACGACTACGAATCCGGCATCGAGTTGGTTGCCACGACGGACAACGTGGTCGTGACTCGTACTTTTTCAAAGATATACGGGCTTGCGTCGCTCCGATTGGGTTGGATGTATGGCCCGGCACACGTCGTTAATGCGGTCAACCGGGTCCGCGGACCGTTCAACGTCAATGGGCCCGCGATTGCCGCGGGCATCGCCGCCATTCGCGATACCGCGCACGTGGACCGCGCACGCGCGCACAATTCCCGCTGGCTCACCTGGCTGACCGAGGAAATCGGAAAGCTCGGTCTCGCTGTGACGCCGAGCGCGGCAAATTTCGTGCTGATTCACTTCCCTGAAACCAAAGGCAAGACAGCGAAAGAGGCCGATGCTTTCCTCACCAAGCGCGGACTCATCCTGCGCCAGGTCGCCGCTTACAAGTTGCCGAACGCCTTGCGAATGAGCGTTGGCACCGAAGAGGCGAATGGCCTGGTCGTGCAGGCGCTCAAGGAATTCTTGGGAAAACGGGCATGAGCAAACCGGAGCCCTTGTTCAATCGTTTGGCTCTGATTGGCGCCGGCCTTATCGGCTCCTCGATCGCGCGGGCAGCCCGCGCCCAAGGCGCGGCACGCACGATCGTGGCGACCGCGCGCTCGCCAAAGACGCGCCGGCGCGTTGCCGAACTTGGCCTCGCGGATCAGGTTGTCGAATCAAACGCTGCCGCAGTCGAAGGCGCCGACCTCGTCATCGTCTCCATTCCGGTTGGCGAATGCGGCACGGTGGCCAAGGAGATCGGTGCTCATTTGGCGGCCGGTGCCGTCGTCTCCGACGTCGGCTCGGTAAAGGGCGCAATCGTGCGTGATATGGCGCCGTACCTGCCGAAGAAAGTGCATTTTATACCGGCTCACCCTGTCGCCGGTACCGAATATTCCGGCCCCGATGCTGGCTTTGCCGAGCTTTTCGTCAACCGGTGGTGCATTCTCACGCCACCGGTTGACGCCGACGCCAAGATGGTGGAAAAACTTGCGGCATTCTGGCGTCTGCTCGGCGCCAATGTGGAATTGATGGCACCGGATCACCACGATCTGGTGCTCGCCATCACCAGCCATCTGCCGCATCTGATTGCTTACACCATCGTCGGCACGGCGGACGAACTGCAAGCGGTGACCCGCTCGGAAGTGCTGAAATTCTCCGCCGGCGGGTTTCGCGACTTCACGCGTATCGCGGCGTCCGATCCAACGATGTGGCGTGATGTTTTCCTTGCCAACAAGGACGCCGTTCTCGAAATGCTCGGCCGCTTCAACGAAGACGTTTCGGCGCTGACAAAAGCCATCAGAAAAGGCGATGGCGACGCCCTGTTCGAGCACTTCGAACGCACCCGCGCCATTCGCAAAGGCATTGTCGACATCGGTCAGGACTCACCGACGCCGGATTTCGGGCGTCCGCACCCGGACTTGCCGCACGAGCCGTTGCCAAAGCCTTACGCGTCAGAGAAGAACTAAAACAACGCCGGCGTAGTGCCGATGGGGATCGGCCCCAGATAAACTGCACCATCGTTGAAACGAAGCGGCAGAGTTACAGCACGCTTGCCCTCGAGGGTCGTCTGCTCGCCGAGCATATTGATGCCAACCGAGATATTCGCCCCGGCCTGCTGACGCGCCACCTCACCCAGACCAGGCGCTAGACGGTCAAGTGCGCCGACAATTCGATCCATGCTTGGTGAAGTCTGTACCCGCTGTTGCGCGCCGATTGCCGCCAGAAACTGCTCGAGGCCCGCCATCGTGATGCGCAGTTCACCCTCCAACCGTCCGTCACCGTTGAGAGACAGGGCACCACCGCCGATCGCAAGAATTTCGCCCTGCTGCACTCGCGCCTTTGTGATGTCGATGCGGCCTCCCGCGGCCTGCATCTCACGAAATCGCACTGGCCAGGGCTTGGGCGAAAAATCGTTCAAACCACGGAGAACAGCCGTGATATCGGCATCGATCGGCGTTGCAGCTGCAGGATGCAAATTCGGGGCTGTACCCTGGTCAATTTGCGCCACAACCTCAATCACAGGTTTATTGGTGGCCGAGCCTTCGATCATGCGGCCGTGAAATTCGGCGTGCTTGGCGCGCGATATTTTTTCGCGCGCGCTACCATTCATGCGATCGACCGAAAGTTGGTCGAATACCAACGAGCCGCGTTCAGGCGCCGTCGGCGTTCCGCGTACGCTCGATTGGGCCAGCTTCCAGTCGGCGATGATGTTTGGCGATTTTCCCGGCTCGCCGACGGTCAACGGACCGCGGAATTCGCTGATGAGCAAACCGGGCTGATAGACCTGGGCCACCATCAGCAGCCCCGTGGCTTTGAGCTCAATGGGGGGCTGGTTGCCGCTGAGCACCGCGGAGGCCTGATCGCAATTCACCTCGATGCGAAAGGGAAACCCGCCGACATTCTGCGAGTCGCAGGTGTAAATACGCCCGGCTTTGGCCTCCCGCGCTCGCCAGCCGTCGATGGCCGTTTCGGCCTTGCCGGCCGCAAACTTCCAGAAACCGGTCCATCCGGCGGCCAGCGCGAACACGACAAAAAGTAGAATCGTGAGCCCGGTGCGGCGCCGCGATTGGATGCTCGTTGGGTTACGCATCACCTAACTCAAAACCTGCCGAATGCGGCGTTTCTGCGCCCACGGTCCATAGCCCGATTGCATGGGAACCCCCGCCCTGTTAGGTCGACTGGGTTGCAACCCTTAACGCCGTGGTTCGCCTCCCCCACCACGATGAATGCTCGTTCTGATCAAAGCAACGAGGACTTCTGGATCTTCGCCTACGGATCGCTGATGTGGCGACCCGGCTTCGATTTTCTCGAGCGGCGCAACGCGCGCCTGGTTGGCGCCCACCGCGCACTTTGCGTTTACTCGTTTGTCCATCGTGGCTCGCCGGAAAAACCCGGCCTGGTTCTCGGTCTCGATCGCGGCGGCAATTGTCGCGGCATCGCCTACCGGGTGGCTTCAGATCTGCGCACGAAAACAATCGAATACCTGCGAAGCCGCGAGCAGGTGACCCGCGTTTATCGCGAAGCTTGGCGCAGGGTCTGGATTGACGATGACCCTCAAAAAAGCGTGCATGCGCTCTGTTATGTCGTCGACCGCGGCCATCGCCAATACGCCGGTCAGCTCAGCCTTGCCGACCAGTTGCACTATGCCCGGCAAGGTCACGGCCGCTCGGGCCCGTGCCGCGACTACGTACTGGCCGCGGTGAAGGAATTGGGAACGCTCGGAATCCAGGACAACGAGTTGCAAGTCTTGGCTGAGCGGCTCAGAGGCGTTCACGAATCGGCATCAAGCTAACCCGCCTCACCCTCCCTCTTTCGCTCACTGATTCATATTCGCACGCCCCTCTGCGATCAGGCGCGCCGTCGCGCTTTCAAGGTCGTTCTGCAGCCGCTCAAAGAACTCATCTTTGCCGAGACCGGGAGGAATCGGATTAAGGATTTCAGCGATAACGGTACCGGGAAAGCGCCTCAGCGATCGGCGTGGCCAGAACAGGCCGGAGTTGAGGGCAATCGGAACGCACGATACACCTTCGGCCGCATACAGATGCGCTACGCCAATCTTGTAGCGGGGCTCGGCGCCCGCAGGCCGGCGAGTGCCTTCAGGAAAAATGATCAGTTGCCGGTTGTCAGCCAATTCCACGCGGGCGCGCTCGATCATATCAGTCAAGGACTGCGAACCGCCGCCGCGGCGGACCGGTACCATCCGCCCCTTGATGGTTAGCCAGCCAAAAATCGGAATCCACTGGAGCTCGCGCTTGAGAATAAAGACCGGATTGTCGAGCAGCGGGAGCAGCGCGAACGTTTCCCATGCCGATTGATGTTTGGACGCGACGATGATCGGGCCCTTTGGGATATTCTCGCGGCCGCGGATCTCACAATCGATCCCGGCGACCACGCGCAGCAATACGAGATTTGTTCGGCCCCACGACTTGGCCACAGCGACAATGGCGCGATAGGGCATGAAGAAAGTCGGCAACGCGGCGATCAGGTAGACAATCGTATTCAGATAGAACAGTGCGTTGAACGCGATTGACCGTAAAATGATAAGCACGGACGCCGCTCCCTACACTGCACTATCGGTATCAAGGTGCATGCGCGCAAGCGCCAGCACATATTTCAAGTATTCAGCAAAGAGAAAACGCGCCGTATCCAGGCTCGACCACCATGGTTCCGCTTTCACTTTCTCCGAGATCACCGGATAGGCAATCAGCGTGACATCCGGAAGCTGATGCGCGAGTTCGGCCCTAGCGCGCGGCATGTGCCAATTCGATGTCACCACGATCAGAGAATTGAAATTGTGTGCACGGGCCCAGCGCTTGGTTTCGAGTGCATTTCCGAAAGTATTGAGCGCAGAACGATCGAGGTCGATGCAACATGTAAAGTATCTTGAATAGAGCGGTGTCAACCGCGCGATTTCCTTCGCACTGGTTGCGCGGTGCACGCCGGTGATCAAGAGACGCTTGCCGCGATCGGTGGCCAGCAACTCAATCGCATCGGGAATACGCGCGGCGGCGCCGGTAAGTGCCACGATGCCGTCCGCCCTGCTGTCGAGCGTTACTTCATCGCTCGCAATGTTGAAGACGAACCATCCGAATCCCCCCGCAAGCAAGATGATCCCGGTAGCGCCGGCGGCCATGGTCAGGAAACCGATCCAGCGGGCAAGACCGGCAAACATGTCAGTCGATCATTTCAAGGGTGTTGTTGACGGTCTGGCGCGAGGTCAAAGCGGTAACCGCGGCAATCAACGCGACCTGGACCAGTACGAAAACGTAACCGGCCAGACCAATGGAAAAGGAGCCGAAAAACACGGATGTCTGATCCCCTGCGGCCGTTCCGGCGAACCAGCGGCTGATGAAGCCGGCGAGGAGAAACAGGATGATTGCGGCACCGCCTCCAATAGCGCCGCCTTGCAGACCCAGCACCAGAAAATGCTGTTGGAAGTGCTGGGCGATAAACCCATTTTTTGCCCCGACGAAATGCAGCACTTCGATCACCGATTTGTTGGTCGCCATCGCTCCTCGGGTTGCGAAGGTCACCGACAGCATGGTGGCGATGAACATCAAAATCAGGATTCCGATGCTCGCGCCAACGGCGGTCCTCGCCATGGTGCGCATGCGGTCCATCCAGCCACGATGATCGTCAAGGACGGCGCCCGGGGCTTGATCGCTCAGCACGCGCTTCAATTGTGCGAAGTCGGGAGCAACGCCCGGTGCGATCTTGAGCACGATCAAACGTGGCACGGGAAGTTCGTCGAGGGAAAGGCCGCTGCCGAGCCAGGGCTCAAGCAATTTGGTGGATTCCTCTTTCGAAAAAGGTTGGACCTCTGCAATGCCGGGGTAGTCGCGCGCGGCCGCCACGGCTTTATCTACTGTGGCATCGAGGTCGCGGCCGGGCGCCGGAGATACCTGAATCGTTACCTCTCGCGAGATGTCCGACTGCCATTCGCCAGCGGCCCTGCTCACGAGCACCGTGGCGCCCGTCGTCAGCGATGCAAGGAAGGTCATGATGGCAACGACCGCGACGAGCGCGCGACCGGAAATTGAATTGCGCGGCACCAGTGGTGATTCAAAGCGCGGCAAAGAGTCCGTCGGCACTCGCAACGGCGTGGAAAATCTCCCCTGACCGGTATCCGTCATTTCATTCCTCAGTCGTAGATGTGCAGCCGGCCATCGTGCAGCACCAACCGGCGTGCATCGTACTGGTCCATAAGCGCAATGTCGTGGGTGGCAATGACGACCGAGGTCCCTGATTTGTTAAGCTCGATGAACAGCCGCAAGAGCCGCTGCGCCAGGGTCGGATCGACATTTCCGGTGGGCTCATCCGCAAGCAGCAGCTGCGGTCGCGCGATCACCGCGCGCGCAATTGCCGCGCGTTGTTTTTCGCCGCCCGAGAGCACCGGGGGCAACGCCCACATCCGCTCGCCAAGGCCTACCCAGTTGAGCAATTCGACGACCTCATCGCGATAGGTCTCCTCAGGACGGCCCATGACCCGCAATGGCAGGGCAACATTCTCGTAGGTGGTCATGTGGTCGAGCAGGCGAAAATCCTGGAACACGATCCCGATTCGGCGACGCAGGGTCGCTACCGAATCACGCGAAAGCGTCGCCACGTCATGGCCGAACTGGGTAATCAATCCCCGCGTCGGCCTCATCGACAAAAACAGAAGCCGCAGCAACGAGGTCTTGCCAGCGCCGGAAGGGCCCGTGAGGAACTGAAAGGAATGCGGATCGATACGGAACGAGAGGTCACGCAAAACCTCCGGTCCCAGACCGTAGCGCAAGCCCACATTCTCGAATCGGACCACCCACCCCTCTCCCCAAAATACTTGATAAGGCCGCCGAATCACTGCCCGGCCGTGGTCCTCGACGCGTACAGAAACCGTCCCCCGCCCGCACACTCATTCAAAACTGCGCTTTTTTTTACAGGATTATGGCGACCGACGGGGCGAAAGTTAGCAATTCCTCCCATGTTTCCGGGGGTTGCCATGGTTTCCGATCCATTGACGGACGGCTGGTACCTTTGCACCCGAAAACTTGTCGGCCCCATGCATATCGTCTGCCCGAACTGCTCAACATCATACGCGATCGAAGAGGCCTCGCTGGGCGCGGGGGGCCGCACGGTCCGTTGTGCCCGCTGCAAGACCACCTGGTTCGCGAGCGCACACCAGCCGGTGCCGGAAATGGCAACCGCCGAGGACGCGGACGCATTCACAGGCGTCATTCGGCCTGACCAAACGAACGCAAGCAATGAAGCGCCCGATCTGCCGCCCGAAGCGAGCGAGCACGAGCAGCAGCCATACAGGACGACCCAGCGCCTCCAACCGCCGAGATTCCGGTCGTGTTTGATGCACCTTCACCCGTGCCATCAATCGAATCGCCGGCACATCCGGATGCCGCAGCGGATTCCGATGAAATCGAAAACTTTGCCGCCCGCCGCACGCGGCTGCAGGCGCGGCGCAGGCAAGCCCGCACCGCCCAACAATGCGGTCGATGTAATGGTGCGTTTCGTCAACGCCCAGGACGCCACACCCGCGGCGAAGTAAGGCCGGCGCCCGTCCACATGCGGCCTGCCCTTTCGGATTTAGGCTCAGAAATCCTTCAGCAGCCTCTCGATGTAATCGAGCTCAAGTTGAGGCCGGAAGCTTTCGCCGAACCGCTTGCGCAGCTCCTCGAGAATACGTCGTGCCCTTTGAGCATCGATCTCACCGGGCACTTTGACCGTCAGGTCGTCACCATAGTCGCGACCGCGCATGGGTCGACCGAGCGGATCGGTGTCTTGCTGGGCGCGCGCCTGTCCCCGGCCGGGCCGTCCATTGGGGCCTGGCCCCATGCCCTGTTGCTGCATCGATTGCGCCAGTCCTTGGGCCCCTTTGCGCATGGCATCGAGTGCTCGGCCCTGGCTGTCCACCGCGCTGTCAGCATCGCCCTCGCCTAGCTGGCCTTCAGCCTGACCCATGGCTTCCCCGGCGTCGCCGAGTTGGCCCATTTCATTGCCCTCGCCTTGTTGACCTGGCTGGCCAAGACCGTGCTGACGTAGTTGGTCCAGGAGCTTGTTCAGACGGTCTCGCAGACCTTGCTGGTCCTGGCGCAGATCGCCCATCTGCCGATCGCCCTGGCCGGGCTGCTGTCCCCGCTGGCGGTCGCGTCGCGTGTCCTGACCCTGGCGATAGGTTTTGTCACGCAGTTGTTGTTGCTTGCGGATGACGTCGCCCAATTCATCCAGGGCCGACATCATATCGTCATCGCCATCGTCGCCACCTGAGGCGCCCGGTCGCGCCATCTGCAGGTTTTCGAGCATCGATTGCAGTTCTTCGAGCAGCCGCCGCGCAGCGTCCTTGTTGCCGGAGCGGGCCAGGTTCTCAAGCCGATCCAACATGCTCTTGAGATCCTGCTGACTGAGCGTACGCGTGTTGCGGTCGAGCGGGCGGGAAAGCTGTTGCGGGTTCTTGCGCATTTCTTCAGCGAGCGCCTGCAAGAATTTGTCCATGGCCGCGCGCAGCTGTTCCATGAGCTTTTTGATTTCTTCGTCGCTCGCGCCGCGCTCCAGCGCCTGGCGTAGCGCCTCCTGCGCCTGCCGCAACGCTTGTTCGGCCTGCGAGACATTTCCGTCTTCGAGTTGCAATGCCATGTCCCACAGCCGCGCGACGACCTCACGCAGCGCGTCGTCGCTCTTTGCGTGCTCGAGATCGTGATAGATCGAGCGCAAGCCTAGATAGACGCCGGACTCAGGCGTAAATCGTTCAGGCGCAACAGACAGCGTATTGAGCGCAGTAAGAACCAGCGGTTTGGATTCCGCGTCGAGAGCGAGAATGCGCCGTTGCTCGACCAGGGCGCGCGCGAGTGGCTTCACAAAAATACGTTGGGGCAGTTGCAGCTCGCGCGGCTGACTGCGGCCCTCGTTGCCGGCTTCGTCGCGTGCCGTAAGTGTCAACATCACGTCGGCGCCGGCCCACGGATGCTCGGTAAGATCGTGAGTGGTTTGCGCCGTGCCGGCTTTGGTGCGTGCCTGCGGCAGCGTGAGTCCATATTCGGGCGCACCAAAAAGTGGTCGGGGCGGCTTCTCGGAGGCTTGCTCTTCCTTCAGGGCAAAGGTGGCCTTGGCTTCCACGACGCCGTAATCGTCATCCATTTTGTAGTCGAGGCGGAGCGCTCCACGCGCCTGACGTTCCGGATCTCTGATCAGTTCGATATTCGGCGCACGGTCGGGAATTGCGGTGAAGTTCCACACGAGATCACTGCCGAGAACGCCATGAACCGCAGCGGAACCATCGCCCTTGATCAAGAGGCGCCGTTCCTCAGTTCCGGCCGGCAAGGGCGCGCGCGCTTCGGCCGGCGCGGTCTCGATGCCGCCCGTATTGAGAATATCAAAACGCACCTGACCGGTGGCCCGGATGACCAGCTGACTGCCGACCGGCACCGCCACCGGCGACGTCACTTGCGCGGTCTCGCCCGGGCGCAGGCCTGGGAGCATCACCGGAGGCCGCCCGGTATAGATCGGTGGCATGACCCAGGCATCGATGCGAAAATTCGCCGGCGCGACCACGCCATGCCAGTCGAACGCCGCGGCAATTCGTTTTGTCCGTTCTCCACCGGCGGCAAAGAAGCTTGCCACCACAAGAATGAGCACGAGAGCACGCAACGCCATTGGATCCCGCAGCGACAGTCGCGGCGTGGGCCACCCGGCCCTGAATTTGCGTGCCGAGACCAGTGCGCGCTCGACATGTGCCTGCCAGAGCGCCTGGGCGACGGGATCCTGACCGTTGGCGGCAATGCGATCGGCAACCGTAGTTGCCGGACGATGTGTTTCACCTGTGCTGCGATCGAGCCGACGCAGACCATCATGCACGCTGGGCAGCCGAACAATCAGTAGCGGCAATGCCGATAAAGCGATTGCGACCGCGAAAATGAACAGCCCGATGGCGCGCGCCAGCGGCGGCAAAACCAGCCACAGGCCTGCCCAAGAAAACGCGAGAAAAAGTCCGAGCACGGTCGCCAGCGCCGCAAGCGCCGGCCACAGCCGTTCCCAAAGCAGGCTGCCCCGCGCGCGTCGAAGTGCACGCGCGAGCAAAGATCTCGCGGAGCGTTCGCGTTCGTGAGGTTGCTTGCTCGTTTCGTCCAAAAAGCCGCTCCGATGCCCATAGTCAGGAGAATCTGTTCATAAAGGTACCACGCACCGGCCTTACCGGCCATGCGTGCGTGGATGTGCTCATAGCCAATCAGGCATGCGATCGAGAGCAATCAATTGGTCAACTTCAAGGCGCGGGCGTATCAGCGCCCATTCGGCACCGTTGACCAGCACTTCCGGCACCAGCGCCCGCGTATTGTAAGTGCCGGCCTGGACCGCGCCATAGGCGCCGGCAGACATGACAGCGAGCAATGCGCCATCCGCGGGTTCCACCATGTCGCGGTTGACGGCGAGGAAATCACCGCTTTCACAGACTGGCCCAACCACATCGGCGCGGATGCGACGACCGGACGAAGGCTTTTCTGCGACCGGCCAGATCTCGTGGTGCGCGTCATATAAAGTCGGACGCATAAGATCGTTCATGGCGGCGTCGACAATGACGAAGTTCTTTGCTTCGCCGTGCTTCACGAACAGAACGCGCGTCATCAAGATACCGGCGTTGCCCACAAGCAGACGACCGGGTTCGAATATCAGCCGACAGTCGAGATCGCGCGTCGCGCGTTTGACAACCTCGGCATAGGCTTCGGGATGCGGCGGCGCTTCATTGTCATCGCGATATGGGATCCCCAAACCACCACCAAGATCGACATGCGAGATCGTGTGGCCGTCCGAGCGCAGGACACGCACAAACTCGGCAAGCAGTGCAAAGGCATTCCCGAAGGGATCGAGCTCGGTAATCTGACTGCCGATATGCATATCGACACCGGCAACTTCGAGTCCCTTCAACTTGGCGGCCCTTGCATAAATCTCGCGAGCCCGACTGATCGGAATGCCGAACTTGTTCTCCGCCTTACCGGTCGCAATTTTATGGTGTGTCTTCGCATCGATGTCGGGGTTCACGCGGATCGAAACACGCGCGCTACGTCCCTTCGCTGACGCTATCGACGACAACAGCTCGAGCTCCGCTTCAGATTCGACATTGACGCAAAGAATTCCTTCGTCGACCGCGAGCGCGAGCTCGGGTGCGGTCTTGCCGATGCCCGAGAACATGATCTTGTCCGGTGGAATGCCGGCAAGGCGTGCGCGCCTGAGTTCACCGCCCGATACGACATCGGCGCCCGCACCAAGTTTGGCAAGCGTCTTAACGACCGCCTGATTGGAGTTTGCCTTCATGGCGTAGCAGACGAGCGCGCGCACGTCGGCGAACGCGGTCGCAAAAACCTGGTAGTGGCGCGTGAGAGTTGCGGTCGAGTAACAATAAAACGGCGTCCCGACCGCGGCGGCGAGCGTATCGAGGTTCACCGCCTCGGCGTGCAGCACGCCGTCGCGATAAGCAAAGTGGTGCATGACACGCTCAGTTGAGCAGAACGTCGAGAGGAAATTGTTTTTTGGTGCTCGCTGGCGCGAGTATCTTTCCGTCCGGTCCGCGCACGGGCCTGTCCCTGACGTCCATGCTGGTCGATGCCGGTTGTTCGCCTGTGATGGATGCGCCGGGCGGCGGATCAAGCGGCCCCTTTCGCCCGCACGCCGATAGGCCGAGCCACGCGACGAGCGCGCCGATCAGAGCGACACGGAGAAACGGGCGGTCAGAATGCCTCACGGGCGCGGCTCCTTGCATGGAGGAACGATAGCAAAACAGAGAAGCAAGGCGAAGTCAGGATTTCTCCTTTTCCAGCTTGCGCAGCCATTTTTTGGCCTGCACCCGCACATTTTTAGGCGCGGTACCGCCGAAACTCGTACGACTCTTCACCGATCGGTCTAGAGAAAGAACGCTGAATACGTCATCGACGATCCGCGGTTCGATTTCACGCATGGTCGAAAGCGGCAGCCGATGCAACGCCATACCTGTTTCTGCCGCCTTGGCGACAATCCGGCCGGTAATGTGGTGCGCCTCGCGGAACGGAATTTTCAAGGCGCGCACGAGCCAGTCGGCGAGGTCGGTTGCGGTCGCGTAGCCCTCGCCGGCGGCCTTTTTCATTCGCGACGGATCAGGTTCCAGATCGGCGATCATGCCAGTCATCGCTGCCAGCGACAGCGACAGTGCCGCGAGAGCGTCCATAGCTCCCTCCTTGTCCTCTTGCATGTCCTTGGCATAGGCCAGCGGCAAGCCCTTCATCACAATCAACAGTGCACTCAGCGCGCCAATGACACGGCCGGTCTTTGCGCGCACGAGTTCCGCGGCGTCAGGATTGCGCTTTTGCGGCATGATCGACGAGCCGGTCGTGAATTTGTCGGATAGCTTGACGAGACCGGTGAGCGGCGAAGCCCAGATGACAATCTCCTCCGCAAGTCGGGACAGATGCACGGATGTGATCGCCGCGGCCGCAAGAACTTCCATGACGAAATCGCGATCAGAAACCGCATCGAGTGAATTGGCCATCGGTCGATCGAAGCCCAGCGCGTCAGCAGTCATTTCGCGGTCGACCGCGAACGACGTGCCGGCCAGTGCGGCCGCGCCGAGCGGAGATTCATTGAAGCGCTTTCGCGCGTCTGCTAACCGGCCGCGATCACGCGCCGCCATTTCGACATAGGCCAACAGGTGATGTCCGAAGGTTATCGGTTGTGCTGTCTGCAAATGCGTGAACCCGGGCATCAACGTGCCGGTATGCGCTAGCGCCTTTTCAGCGAGGGCACGCTGGTAGGCGGCAAGCGAAGTGTCGAGCGTGTCGACGGTGTCGCGGACCCACAGCCTGAAGTCGGTCGCCACCTGATCGTTACGCGAGCGTGCGGTGTGCAGCCGGCCCGCCGCCTCGCCGATCAACTCGGATAGTCGGCCCTCCACGTTCATGTGGATGTCTTCCA
>JANWKN010000245.1 GCA_025451355.1 Pseudolabrys sp.
CAAGTGCGTCCGCGACCGCGGAAATGTGCCGATACCAATCAGCGTAGGTTAAGCGCACATCGTCATCCACGATCGCCAGCGCGCGGGGGTCTCGCTCGACGCTGGCGAGGAAGCTGGTGCCGAGATCAAGCATCCTTGTTCGCATCCCGTAGCCGTTCAGCGGCATCGAGAGCCGCGGCGATGATCGTGACGTAACCGGTGCAGCGGCACAGGTGGCCGCCGAGATAATCGCGCAACGTGGCTTCGTCGGGCGAAGGATTGTCGCGCAGATAGCATTCGAGCGACAAGAGGATTCCGGCGGTGCAGAAACCACATTGCAGCGCGTGATGGCGGCGGAACGCCTCCTGCAGTACGGACAGGCGACCAGGCGCAGGTGCAAGCCCTTCAATGGTACGAATGTCGGCGCCGTCAGCCTGAACCGCGAGCGTCAGGCAGGCGCGGGCAGGCACGCCGTCAATTTCGATCGTACAAGCGCCGCACACCCCATGCTCGCAGCCGACATGAGTGCCGGTCATCGCTAAATTGTAACGCAGGAAATCAGTTAGCAGCATGCGCGGCTCGGCATCAGCCTCTACCATGCGGCCATTGAGCTTAAACCGAATGCGGTGGTTCGCGTCGGCGCTCATGCGCGGCATCGGCGCGCCTCCTCGATCGCGGCCCGACCAAGCTGTCGAACGAGATTGCGGCGAAAACTCTCGGTTGCGTGCAAATCGTCGCGCGCGTCGAGCTCCCATGCAAATTCATCGAGCGCGTCGTCGAGCGCGGTACCAGTGAGATCGGGATAGTCGCGGACGGCGGGGCAATCGGCGACGCCGCCGATTGCAAGCCGCACCCCGTCCGCGTGCGCCACGGCCGCGCAAGCCACGATAGCGAAATCACCGTGCCGCCGGCCGAATTCACGGAACGCATAGCCGTGCCCGGGAGCGCGGCACGGCGCCTCGACGGCCTCTATGAGCTCGTCATCATTGCGCGCCGTCGACATCATCCCGGTAAAGAAATCAATGGCAGAAACGCGCCGCTGCTTTTGCCGCGACGACAAATGGATAGCGCCTTTGAGTGCGAGGAGGACAAGCGGAATTTCAGCACTCGGATCAGCGTGGGCGACCGAGCCGCAAATCGTTCCGCGGCTGCGGGTTTGCGCGTGCCCGACCCAAGGCAACGCCGCGGCCAAGAGTGGTTGGCGTTCGTGAATCTCGGGCCATGCCAGAAGCTTCGCTTGCCGTACGCCAGCGCCGATGTGGATTGTATTTACGTCGCTTTCGATTTTCGCGAGTTGCGGCAGATGCATGATGTCGATCAGGACTTTCGGGCGTGCCATCCGCATCGACAGCATCGGCACCAGGCTCTGTCCGCCGGCCAGGACGCGGGCATCTTCTCCCTCGGCGGCAAGGGTGGCATGCGCCTCCGCCAACGTCCCGGCCCGCAAGTAATCGAAGCGAGCGGGCTTCAAGATAGCCCCCGCGCGCGGTTCGGCGCCTGTTCGGCCGGATGGATGTGAGCGGCGAGCTTCGCCGGCGTCATTGGTAGGTCAATCGCGTCAAGCCCGAGCGCGTCGGTCACGGCATTGGCGAGACAGACCGGCGTGCTCATGCAATTGCCTTCGCCAACGCCCTTGGCGCCAAGCGGTGTGAACGGCGAGGGTGTCTCGACGTGCAAAATGACCGGGACGGGGACTTCAGTGCTGGTTGGCAGGAGATAGTCGGCGAAGGTACCGGCGAGAAAAGCGCCGTCCGGCGAGTAGGCAAACTCTTCGTAAAGTGCGGCACCGATTCCCTGCGCGAAGCCGCCGGTGATCTGACCCGCAACCATGCCGGGATGCAGAACACGCCCGCAGTCATGCATGGTGACATATTTGTCGACGCGCACGGCGCCCGTGACGCGGTCGACTTCGACCCCGCAGAAGTCAAAGATGAATCCGTGGCAAAGCGACGAATTGACTTCATCGGCTTCGGTCGGCGGGCTCAATTCCGGCGGCGTCCAGAAGACCGTCTCTCGCAGCGCCTGATCATCGTCGGCGACCACGCCGGGCGACCAATGACTGGTAGCGGCGAGCCGCGCGAACGAAATGCTGTTGTCCGGATTACCGCGCGCATGCACGCGTCCACCGGCAAATTCGATCTCGGCCGGGGGTACATTAAGCTGCGCGGCTGCAGTGCGCGCGAGTTTTTCTTTGAGCCGCATTGCGGCAAGGTGCGCGGCACCGCCGACCGCCGCTGCGAACCGACTGGAGTAGTTGCCGGAGGCGATCGACCAAGCATCGCGCGCGGTGTCGATCTCGCTGACGGTGCGAATGTCATTCGGCGCAAGGCCGAACGCATCGGCGACAATTTGTGCCAGCACGGTGCGGTGGCCTTGCCCTTGGGGTGCCGAAGCAGTGTGAACGCTAACCGCGCCCAGGGGATCGAATGCGACGGTGGCTGTTGCCTGAGCGCCGTTCTTGGCTCCCGCGCGCCGGCGTTCCTCTGCCGTCAGCACCGTCGTGATGTAGCCCATATTCGAGACGCTCGGCTCGACCACGGCCGTGCAGCCAATGCCGTAAATGCGCCCCTGTGCGCGCGCTGCATCGCGGCGTTTTTTCAGTTCGGCGAATCCGCCGTCCGCCAGCGCAACATCGAGCGCACGCGTATAGTCGCCGGAATCAAGCAGGGCGCCGCTCGCGGTCTGGTAGGGGAATGCGTTAGTGGGCACCAAATTGCAGCGGATCACATCGATCGGATCGAGCTTAAGCTCGACCGCGACCCGCTGCATCAGTCGTTCGAGTGCATAGTACATTTGTGGACCGCCGAAGCCGCGGTTGAGTCCGGTCGGTGTTTTGTTGGTCAGCACAACGCGATTTCGCACCGCTACATGTCTGATGTCATAAGCACCCGTGAGGTTGCCGTGCATTCGATATAGCGTCGCCGGCTCGGGCGCGCGGATGTGGGCGCCGACGTCCTCGATTTGGTCAAAGCTCAAGGCACGCACGCGACCGTCAGCGTCGACCGCCGCTTCAAGTTTCGTCACACGATTGGTCGCTGACACCGACGCGCAAAGATGCTCGAGCCGGTCTTCCACCCACTTCACGGGTCGGCCGGCGACCCGCGCGGCAACGCCCATCAGTACAACATACGGGAATACGCCCTGTTTGATACCAAAGCTGCCGCCAGAATCGGGTGGGGTGCGGAGGCGTAGCCGGTTGCCGGGCACTTTTAACGCGCGCGCCATTACCGGGTGCAGACTGAACGGCCCTGGGAAATTGGCGAGCACGTCGTAGGCATCTTCGGCCGGGTCGTACACGGCGACGATGCCATAGGTCTCAATCGGTGTGCAGGAATTACGGGGGTAGCGGATGGAAACCGAGACTTTCCTCGCGGCTTCGGCGAACTCGCGTTGGGGATCTCCATAGCGGAACGAGCGGTCGCTCGCGATATTGCTGCTAAGGCCCTCGTGCAACGGCGGCAGCTGTGGATCGAGCGCGGCGAGCGGATCGACGATGGCCGGCAGCGGTGCGTAATCGACCTCGATCAGTTCGAGCGCGTCTTCGGCGAGATAGCGGTCTCCCGCGACGACCACAGCCACCGGCTCGCCGACGTGGCGCACACGGCCCACTGCAATCGGCCAGCATTCAATCGGCGCCTTCACGCCGACCACCAGCGAGGCGGACAGCTTCGCTACTTCGGCGGCGGTGATGATTGCGACGACGCCCCGCGCGCGCCGAGCCGCCTCGGTGTTGATGGCGCGGATTTCAGCATGGGCGTGCGGCGAGCGCAGGATCGCCGCGTGCAGGGTGCCGGGCGGAACCCCAATGTCGTCGATATAGCGCCCGCGCCCGGCCAGAAGCGTCAGGTCCTCGATCCGCTCGACCGATCGCCCGATCCAGCTCTTGTCGCCTGCTTTGGACAACGCAACGTCTCCCGGCACACGGTGCCCCGGCAAACCGGGGCACCGAAATTTGTTATCGCATCGACGCCAGCACCGCTGCGGCGCGCCGATTACTTCACGACATTAACGTACTTGCCGTTGACCACCTTCAGGATCGCGGTAATGCCGGTGCCATCACGGACGGCGTCCATGGTGATCGGTCCGGCCACGCCCGGGAAATCCTTCAGCGTGCCGAGGCACTCGCGAATTTTGTCACGATCGCTGTCGAGATCGGCGGACTTATTGGTAATGCCGGCCTTCTCGAAGCAGTACTTGAACGAGTAGACGATGTCGTAGGAGCGCGGGCCGCTGTAGGGCGGCAACGAGCCGTTCATCTTGGCTTTGATCTTCTTGACGAAGGCCTGCACCTCCGGGCGCGGGTCGTCGAGCCAGGCAGCAGTCGACATATAAGTGCCTTCCGCAGCCTTGCCGGCGATCTCGATGTAGCCCGGTGCGCCGGCGCAAGCGCCGCCGATGATCGGAACCTTGAGGTCCTGCTTTTGCATCTCCTTGGCGATCGCCGCCGCATTCTGATAGCAGGCGCCGAGCGCGATGCCTTCGGCACCGAGCGACTTCGCCTTTGTTACCTGGGCCGAGTAGTCGGTGTCCTTGGTGCGATAGGTCAGGCTATCGAGGATTTCGATATTGTTCTCCTTCAGCAGCTTGGGCAACACTGCCGCGCCTTCCCCCTTGGAGACCGCATCTTCGGCGTCATAGATGATGACGACCTTTTTGATCTTGTATTCGTCGAGCCAGGCCTTGACGACGGGCGTGAGCTGCTTGTCGCTTGTGAGCGTGTTGCGGAACGCCCATTTGCTCATCGCCGAGAGACCGGGCTTGGCCGAGCAATAGGAATCGATCACCGTCTTGAACCGTGTGTCGAGCTGCGGCGCGATCGTTTCGAACGGCCCGCTGAAGCAGGGTCCGATGACAGCCAGCACTTTGTCACGATCGACGAGACGGCTCATCTGCTGGAGCGCTTCGGATTCGAGC
Source organism: Pseudolabrys sp. (assembly GCA_025451355.1). Lineage (GTDB taxonomy): Bacteria > Pseudomonadota > Alphaproteobacteria > Rhizobiales > Xanthobacteraceae > Pseudolabrys. Next base: position 4,894 of record JANWKN010000245.1, read on the forward strand.
GTCTGGTCGTCGTAGCAGATCATCTCGATTGGCAGCCCGCCGATGCCCCCTTTGGCGTTGATTTCCTCGACCGCGATGTCGATCGCGGGCTTGGCCCCCTGGCCCCACTCGGCGCCCTTACCGGTGAGCGGTACGAGGCACCCGATCTTGACGCTACGTCCTTCGAGTTTCGCGGACTGCGCGCCTGGCAGGCCGGGGAGCAATGTGGCGGCAATGCATGCAGCCACGGGCATAATCCTCAATTTCATTGGCGTTTCCCTCCGACTGTTATGAGCTGATTTCTTATTTGGCTTTTCGCGTTACTCTTTCCCACATGATCTTACCTCCCCTTTAGCTTCCTTGACACTTCGCCGTTTCACGCCGCGCTTTGTCCGAGGTACGTGCGCTGCACCTCGGGCATGTTGAGCAATTCCTCTCCCGATCCGCTGTAGATGATGCGTCCGCGCTCGAGCACACAGCCGTGGTCGGCGACGCGCAGGGCCTGGCGCGCGTTTTGCTCGACGAGGAGAACGGTCTTTCCCTCGTTCTTGAGCTCGCGCAGCGTGAGAAAAATCTGGCTGACGATCTTGGGCGCAAGACCGAGCGAAGGCTCGTCGAACAGCAGGAGACGCGGGCGCGCGACAAGCGCGCGGCCGATCGCCAACATCTGCTGCTCGCCGCCGCTCAGCGTGCCGGCGATCTGCAGCCGCCGCTCCGACAGCAGGGGAAAACGCACGAGGGCTGCCTCGATATCCTCCGCAATCTCGGAATCAGTGCGCACATAGGCACCCATACGCAGGTTATCGATCACGGTCATGCGCTTGAGGATGGCGCGGCCCTCCGGCACGTGGCTGATGCCGAGCTCGACAATTTTGTGAGGTGGGCGGCGCACGATGCTTTTGCCCTCAAAAGTGATGCTACCGGCGCTCGGTCGCAGCAGGCCGGAGATTGTCTTGAGCAGCGTCGTCTTGCCGGCGCCGTTCGCGCCGATGAGCGTAACGATCTGGCCCCGCGCGACGTCGAGGGTGACGTCGTGAAGCACCTCGATCTTGCCGTAGCCCGAGCGCAGCCCTCTGATGCTGAGCGTGCTCATAGCTGCACGTCCTCGCCGAGATAGGCTTCGATCACCGCCGGATTGCGCTGGATCTCCTTCGGATTGCCCTCGGCGATCTTGGTGCCGAAATTGAGCACGGTAACGCGGTCGGAAATCTCCATCACCAAGCGCATGTCGTGCTCGACCAGAATGATGGTCACCCCGCGGCCGCGAATGCGCGTGATCAATTCGTCGAGCTCTTCGGTCTCGTGCGGGTTCATGCCGGCGGCCGGCTCGTCGAGCAGCAGCAGTCGAGGCTGGGTCGCGAGCGCGCGTGCCATCTCAAGGCGACGCTGGTCGCCATAAGGAAGGTCCGACGCCTTCGCGTCGCGCTTGTCGGCAAGCCCGAAGAATTCCAAGAGCGTGAGCGCAGATGTACGCATGGCGCGCTCTTGGCTCGCTTCGATGAACGGAAGCTGGAGCGCGGCGGCGCGGAATGATTGCCACACCGAGGGAAACAGGCGGCAATGCTCGCCAATCATCACTGTTTCCAGCACGGTCAAATGGGGAAACAGCCGAATGTTCTGGAAAGTGCGGGCAATGCCCCTAAGCGTTCGCCTGGACGCGCGCGTGTCGAGCATCGGCACGCCCTCGAATTGGATTCCGCCGGAATCGGCCGGCAGCACTCCGGTGACCAGATTAAAGAACGTGGTCTTGCCGGCGCCGTTCGGTCCGATCAGGGCGTGGATGTCGCCGGTCGCTACCTCTAATTGCAGATCGTTGACCGCGTAGAACCCGCCGAAGCGCTTGGTCAGCCCCTCGATCGCAAGGCAAGTGGTGGCGGGTGCGCGCTCAAGCATGCCGGGGCCTCGAGCGCTTGAACGACAGCCGAGGTAGCGAATCGCGCGTGATCAATCCGTCCGGCCGTACGATCATCATCACGATCAGGATGAGGCCGTAGGCGATCAGGCGCTTAGCGTTCTCAAAATCGAGGAACGCGTACAGGAAATCGTACATCTTGTTCATGGGATAGAAATCGGTCCACGCCACCGGCACCAGCTGCAGCCACTCTCGGAGCGTGCGCAGGAAATGCGGCAACAGCGACAGCGCGACCGCGCCTACCACGGGACCCCAATAAGTGCTGCCGCCGCCAACCACGACGAAAGTGAGGATTTCGACCGACATCATTACGTTGAAGGTGGTCGAGTCGATGTAAGTCGCCTGGTGCGCATAAAGCGCGCCAGCGACGCCTGCGATGCCGGCGCCGATGCCGAAGGCGAACAG
>JANWKN010000246.1 GCA_025451355.1 Pseudolabrys sp.
ACACCTGGCTTTCGTCACTCATATGGTTGCCCCGACTTAACATCTGTTCTTGAGGAGCGAGCTGGAGATGCTGCCCCCACAAAGGCATGCGGTGCCGATTGGCATAATCGGACACTTGCTGCGAAAAATTTTACTATTTGTCCATTTTCAGGCACGTAGCTAAACGTGCAAATGTCCATAATTTAAAGGCACTTTTTCCCCTATTAGGTAAGCCATGCCCGAAGGACCGCAGCAATCCAAAGATCCTGCTTCAACGACTGCCAGTTGTCTGCGCTGAATGCGAAGACGAGTTGGGCCTAAGCCGGAGCGGGCACCCATTCAAGACGGGTTCGATGTCAGGCCGGATTGGCGATTGATGCCGCTACCGAACCTTTTAACGGAACAGCAAAAGCCACAATGAAAGAGCTTGTGCCCTCTCCAGTGCAACGTCGCTTACAAAACTTTAATCCCCCAGACATAGGCCGTTCAGGTGAAGGTGATTAGAGATCAGCTACCAAGGAACGGCGGTCATACGGCGATGACACACATCGGAAAACATCTGCAATACGCATCCCAGATCTGGGAACAAATCTGGCGTGCGCTGTACGATCCTTACCGGCCCGAGCAGCACTACATGCGCGGCCTCGGCCCGAAAAATCGGGCCAAAGCATCGAACTAACCAGACAGTTGATAAGGGCTGTCTTGGCCTCGGACAGATTGTTGGCACGAACCCACAAGACTAGACATTCACGCCGGATCAAAACACTCCGCAAAGGGAGGAGCACTCGCCATTGAAGCGAGGTCATATGCGGGTATGAACAACAAGAAGCTCACAAGAAATTTCACGCTATCAGACGATGCGCTGATCATGGAGCAACCGGTCACTCGCATCGGCCTCAATATACTGGCAACAATGCTGCGTACCAGCCAAGAGAGAGTCATGCGCCGAGCTGACGAACTCGGCGTTTCGCTGGTCATCAGTGATGATGATCATGACGGGGCTGTCAACACGCGAACGCTCCGTTGCACCGATGGACTCGTCGACCCGCTACTAGAACGGCTGAAGCAGGTACACGGCGATAGGCCGCGCCAACGCCGAACGCTTTCGGGGCCAGTGATGCTCGATGGCGTTCCCGAACGCTGATTGAAAAAAGGCCGCGCTGGCGGAAGTAGCAACGCGGTCCGTAGTCGAGGAACTCGTCGCGCGATCTTAATTCATAAAGAAGTTAATTAAGCCAATCCATGAATTCTCGCCCAGCGCTGCGCTTCCCACTCACGCAGCATCCGCGTGAATGTTGTCGTTAATTTCACAAGCATGTAATTTGACATACGACCTTTGGGCAATCGAAATCAAAAACGCCGGGGACAATAATTGCAGATCAGCACAAATGCCGAGACTGCGATAACTCGGGTTTCGGGAAGGGCCTAAAGGAGGAAAAGATGCGTGGCACATTACGGAAATCGGTGATGGCTGCGACGGCCTTACTCATCGTCGCAGGAACTACAGTGGCAGTTCCAAATTCGGCCAGCGCTCGTTGGGGCGGCGGCTGGCATGGCGGAGGCTGGCACGGTGGCGGATGGCGCGGTGGCGCTTGGGGCGGCGGCGGTTGGGGCTGGGGCGGCGTCGGCCTTGGCATCGGCACCGGCTTGCTTCTTGCTGCTGCGCTTAGTGCTCCTTACTACGGTGGCTACGGCTACCCCTACTACTACGGCTACGCCCCTGCTTACGGCTATGGCCCTTATGGCTACGGGTACCGTCGCACCTACTATGGCTATGGCGGCTACTACCCGCGCTATCGGTACGCAGGCTCTTACCCCTATCGTCGTCATAACTATCGGTATGGTGGTTACTACCCAAATCGTGGGTACGCCTACCGTTGAGAACCGCGCGGCGCTAGCTCATCGCAGAAAGACCGCTTTCGCGGTCTTTCTTTTTTGCCTGCTTACAAAAGTTGCCGGGGCCAAAATGCGTTGGACCAAAGTCCAACTTTTGGCCGCACCATCTGTCGTTATTTTCGGGAGGTAACACGCGGGGTTGCACTAGCTGCCGTTTGCGCGGCCTCTGCAAGCTGCTCCTACGTTTCAGTGTCTGCTCAAATTGTAGACCAGCGGCGTGCTTGAAGTATTGTAATTTGGAACAAGGCAGCGACTAAAAGTGCGACGAATATGATGAAGGGTTCATAATTCTCGACTTTCGCGCAATAGCGCGAGCGGCAGCAGGCGCCTTCAGATTTTTGAGACTTACCTCGTACACAGCCTGTCGAGTGCTGCCAATATCGAAATGATCTCCTGGCCGAGCTTGTCTTTTTCCGTATCGATGTCCTGAAGCCCATCTATTAGTGCAACATATTCGGGGCCGAGGCTTTCCTCCAGTTTGTCAATTTTCTCGAACAATTCATCGACCATTTTCTTGTCTTTGGCTTGCGCTATCTGCTTACTGAGTTTCCCTATTGCGCAATAGGATTGGGTCTTAGCTTTGTCGCCCCTGATAATTGTCACGGCTTTCTCTGCGTCAGCCTTGCTTACCCTCGAGTTTTGAGCCTGTGCGACCGGTACGGCGGTGATCAACAAAATAGTAACAATTAGCTTTCCAATCATCGGAAGGTCTCATCTACGGCGCGAGTTGTGGCGAGCGCTTTCAGATTTTTTTATTTGATCCACCCGCTTATTGGAGTGGTTGCTCACGCGTTGCCACAAGCTCTTCACGGAGCCGATTCCCGGTCCAGAATGTGCGGCGTCAGCATTCTTCGAACTGCTCCAGCAAGTGGGTTCGCTCATATGATAGGCCCGGCGGGCAAAGTAGTTGCCGTTGCGTTTCGACATGTATGTGCAACGGCGACGTGCCTCTCTGCTAGATGCTCGATGACCATATCGCGATTCACAATCGATATAAGGCGCAAAACCCCGAAAAGGTCTGGCTACAGCCCTGGTCGTTGCGGGGCTTTCGGATTTTTGACCTCTGTTTAGCGACGATCGGCTGGCACGGATGAAAGCGGCGGACGTATTAAGTGTTCACAATTAAGCGCGCCTTTCAGTTCGCGGCCATCGGGCGCGGTGACGTCGCAATAAGCGAAGCTCAGTCCTGCAATCGAACCGCGGAAACTTTAGGCGGTCGTCCGTTCCAAATACAAGCGTGAGCAATCTGCCCAGGAATACCTCCACGGGGGCAATCTTGACGGGATTTGCGCTCCAATGGACAATAATGGCATTGAAGATTAATTGGCATCGTGGGTGGGGGCCTTGAGCACTCGTTTCTGTTCCATCGGCGCATTCGTATTTTTAGGCGCTGCCGTGATCGCGGGTTCCTCGGCTGATGCCGGGGAAACGGTTCGCTTGAACGGCTATCCGGCTGGAACTGTTGTCATCAAGACAAGTGAGCGGCGGCTCTATTATGTGACCAGCGAGGGTCAGGCCATCCGTTATCCAGTGGGTGTCGGCAAAGGCGGCATGGCTTGGGCGGGAACGGCCCTCATTGACGGCAAGCACATCAAGCCGGCCTGGCAGGCGCCCGAGTCAATTCGGAAGGATTATGCCAAATTGCCTCCGGTCGTTCCGGGTGGCAGCCCTTTAAATCCGATGGGCGCGGCGGCATTGACCCTGAGCGGCGGAGGTCAATACGCCATCCACGGCACCAACAATCCGAAATCGATCGGCGGATTCGTCTCGCACGGATGCTTTCGCATGTACAACCAAGACATTATGGACCTGTATGAACGCGTGAGCGTGGGTACTGAGGTCGTTGTCTTGAAGTGAATGTGGCGCCATCGCCCGGACAAACGCGCGCTCCGACCCGTGGAGAATATGACATTGAAAATGGTTAGCTTTCTGACGCTCGGCGCGGCGTTTAAGCACCTGGTGAGAATGCCTCGCGAAACATCGGCTTCTCGGCCATTGTTTCGGCACGCGCATTAAAGGTCGCCGGGGCTTCCTTCGCCTTCTTTTTCCACCACCACGGTACCAGCCCCCAGCGCATCGGCATCAATTCACGCTGCTCTCGCGTTCAATGACTGCGTCAAATGTTATGGCGCGCTGGCAAATTGCGCTCGGGAGTTGCCGGAACACTCAAACGAGTTCGGTGGGCTCTCTAAACGAGTAATGAATTTTCCCGAGAGCCTCGAAAACGAGGGTTGCTCAGTCTATCAGTGTCTAGATTGCCAATTTGTTGAGTGGTTTTCGCAAGGTCCAATGAACGGCGCGTTTTAGTCACTCCGTGGATAGTCGTCGCAAGCCAAAGCGGGCATAGCTCAGACATTACGGGGTGTCCGCCTGCGTACCCCGCTCTAAAGGTGCTTTTTGCGTTTAGTCGTTTTTTTGGCACGCGATTTCTTCGTCGGTGCCTTGGTGGTCCGAAGTTTGACCACTACCTCCCCGGAAACCGGATCGGTAAGGCCAAGCCCGCCGCCTAGGTCCTCGAGATGCTCACGAAACCCGTCGAGGATGTTGATCATGAGGGGCCGTGCGTCGACAATCTTCTGGAAGCTCGCCCACTCGCCGATGAGACAGAACGTGTCTTCGCCTGTTCTAACCAGCGACCCGCCGCGGAAGCCCTTGAGGCCGGGATTCATGCCGCGGTGCTGCGCCATGAATTGCTCTTGATGGCCGGGTTTGACTCGAAACCGCACGATATTAAATGCCGTCATATCGTCCTCCCAACGGTGAAGGCATAAAAATTGCGCTGATTTTCTGTCATGCGCAACCACTGTTTAAGCCTATCACCCGCGTGATCATTTGCTCTCGGGCCGCCATGAAAGGGAAAAATTGTTGAGCCAAGTCGGTGACAAAAATTTAGGTCTCCATAACGAGGGAAGGCGCGAATATGGAAATTTTAGATCGAATCGACTGGGCTAGTGTGAACTGGCTCTATGTCGCCGTGCTGATGGGGCTGGCTTTTTTCTCAACCTTGATCGGTGCGCTGCTCTCCTTCAAACGGACTTTCCGCACCGCTGTTCTGTCGGCCCTACTGTTTGCGGCAGGCTTCGTATTCTGGACCTACTACCCGCATGGTTTGCCGCTGCCGACAACAGTAACGAGCCAGAAGGCGCCGGACTCTCTCCGCCCCGACGAACGACTCTCGCCGCCCCGATGAGGTCTCGTCGGCCTTATGGTGGTTTTTGTTCTGTTGTCGGCGGCCGTCTCGTCGTTGCCTCTCGCGGCCACGAAACCAGCCAGCGTCAGGCAGACCTTCCTCTGATACGCCGCGATGTCTGCTACTGACCCAAATGCGGACATTACTTCAGTCCGCTATGGGTCGTTCGTAGTCCTCCGATACAACTTCCAAAAAGACACGCTCACGCAGCATCATCGGCCTTCGCGGTCTCCTGCTCATGGGCGGCGAGAGCATCGAGGTCGACCAGTCGTGGATCGTCGGCAAGGGGCGGCGCTTGGAACTGCCCGCTACCATGAATCTGCATTAGGGTTTGCACGCGGCGGGCGTTTAGGTAATCCACATGCTGGTGCCGCAGCGCGACCAGCAGCAATGTTTTTGGTAACTCGACCCGCGCATAGGCCTGCACCCTGCGCATCTCACCATTCTCCCGCCACAGCACTGGATTGAGCGTATAAACCAGTTGATGTCCATTCTCTGACGGGCGCAGCGGCTCTGGCTCGGACGCAATGTTTGTGTTGCCCGCGCGGGTGCGCACCGCGGTGGATCGTAGTTCCGCGCAAACCAAATGCGTCGCCGAAAGAATCTCCCGACGCACCGCATCCACGTTAGCTGCAAAGTGAGTTCCCTCCAGCATTGACGCTGCGCTTTTTGTGACAGCGGCTACCAGTGCAGTGGCGGCGGCATCAAACTCCGGCGCCGCTCGCTCGATTGCCGCGACCATCTTCTCAACTTCATCGGCCATCATGTCGCGGTCGCGCTGTGCTTTGGCGTCGCCCAGTTCGCGTTCAATCGCGAGAATCTGCTCGTCGAGCTGCGCCATCGCCGTCCGTAGGGTCTTGGCGCGGTCTTCGGCGGCACGCATGTAGGTCTCTGCTCGATCAAGTTGGGCGTCGGGGGCACCAGCGAGCGCCAGCCGTTCGGCCGCATCACGTCTTTCCCCAAGCATTGCCTCAGCAGCGTTTAGCCGTTCGGCGAGGCTCTCCCGCGCCGCCTGCTTTTCCTTCAGCACACTCTCGTAGCGTTCGACTGGGCTGAGTGCCTGCTTCCTGAAAAACGCCATTGCATTGTCTCGCGAATCACCACCGACAGAGCCATCATACTGGGAAAGCGTCATGAGAATCGACAGGCGGTATTTTGCAGTATCCGACGACGGACTGGCGTCCTCGGTTACCGTTGTTGCGTAGTGCGACTTGTTTGCGTTGTGCAACGGATCGTAAGCGCCGGCGTAATTTTGCTCTTGGGCGGTTGCAGTTCGCACGGTTCGTCGGGCGTCTCCGTCATTCCGGCACCACGAACGGGGCAAAAGCAGCTGCCTGTTGTCGGCGAACGCGCTCGTTAGTATTTTGCAGATAGGCGGAAAGCCGCACCTGCCTGCCGAAGGTGGTCGGATCGTTGGTGCCGTGGATGCGATATTCAGTGCCGCCGAGATACAGGGCGCGCGCCGAGCGGGTTGCCGCGGCCGGAGTGATGTCCGCCTTGCCCCGAAAGCGGATATTATAGTCCAGCGTGATAATCTCCGCCGACGTTGCGCAGGTCCCGAGTAGGGGTCAAAGGATGCGGAATGGAGCTTTTGTTTTTGCTGCCCTGCTGCTTTCCAGTTGTGGGTCGCATCCTACTTCCCTTGACGACGCAAGAAACCATTTCCTTGACGCGCGAGCAGACTATCAAGCGTGCACCAACTCAGCCACCGGCGAAGGTATCACCAACTGCGAACCAAAGCGGCTGGTCGTGGAAGAAGCGGAGCGAGCCTACAAGAACGCAATGAGTAGCGGCGTAAGCGGCAGCCCCCGGTAATCACCGGCTTATCGCATGTCCTTCATTCGATGCCATCAAGTCGACCCCGGTCGTTCTGATCAAGGCGAACGTCTGTCGCCTGCTGGAGTCGGGAATGAAGAAAGATGGACTCAACTTGCTCAACGGTGGGCGCGCTGTTTCGATCGTGGTGGAGCAAATCACAAACCGCTCTTGGAGATGCTCACGGTTGATAGTTTGCAGTGGATTGCTCCGATTTGAATTTTTCCATCGCGGCGTAGAGATTGGGCGCTCGGTTATGCGTGCCCCGGACGGCTTCGACATGACCGCAGTCGCGGAACGTGCAGCCGTTGTACAGGCCAGCTTGTTTGACGATGTCGTTCATGTGGTAGACGAATTCGGGCCCGCGATTCCAAC
>JANWKN010000247.1 GCA_025451355.1 Pseudolabrys sp.
CGAACGATTCTCGCTGCCGGTTGCGACAACTTTTCGGCGTGGACATCTCTTTGACGCGACGCATCCTTGTTACGCCGGTGACTTCGGCATCGGACCAAATCCGAAACTACTAGCGCGGGTGAAGAACTCCGACCTTCTGCTGCTCATCGGCGGTCGTTTCAGCGAAATGCCTTCGCAGAGCTACACCGTCCTTGATATCCCGCAACCACAAATCAAGCTGGTTCACGTGCATCCGGGCGCCGAAGAACTCGGCCGAGTTTATCACGCGCATCTTGCAATCAATGCTGCTCCGACCGCGTTTTGCACCGCGCTGCAGGATTTACAACCGCCGAAGCAGATCGCTTGGCGCGGCGAGTCAGATACGGCACACACCGACTATCTCGCCTGGGGCGAGAAGGCGACGTCGGTGCCGGGCGCCGTCAATCTCGGCGAAATCATGGTCTGGCTGCGCGAAAGCCTGCCTGCGGACGCAATCGTAACCCAGGGCGCGGGAAATTTTTCGGGATGGGTCCATCGCTTTTATCGCGTACGGAAATTCGGCGGGCTCGTCGGTGCGACGTCTGGCTCCATGGGTTATGGCTTGCCGGCAGCACTGGCAATGCAAACGCTTTATCGTGATCGGGTCGTGGTGTGCGTGTCCGGCGACGGAGACTTCCTGATGACCGGGCAGGATTTTGCAACAGCCGTACAATATGGCCTGCCCGTGATCGTGCTGGTCGCTGACAACGGTATCTACGGTACCATTCGCATGCACCAGGAGCGCGACTATCCCGGTCGCGTGATTGCCACCGATCTGCGGAACCCTGATTTTGCCGCCTACGCGCTCGCGTTCGGCGGTTACGGCGCGGTTGTGGAAAAAAGTGCTGATTTCCCGGCCGCATTTGCTGCCGCGCGAGCTTCGGGAAAACCCTCAATTATCCATCTCAAGGTCGACCCGGAGGCGATTACGCCCACAGCGACCCTGACGGGGATTCGAGAGAAGTCGCTGGCCGGTGGCGATAAGAGCTGACCCGACGGCTCGACCAACGGCTTGCGTAATTCTCGTGAATCAGCATTCACTCGTTACATGCCTTACCGCCGCACCGAGAACGTGGTTCGCCGGCTCGCAGAGCGTGAGCAAACGATCCTTGGCGCCGCGCAGTCGATCGTCGGGGAGAAGGGCATGGGCGCCGTGCAGATCGCTGCCGTCGCGCAGCGGGCCGATATCGCAGCCGGCACGATCTACCGTTATTTCCCGTCCAAAAACGATCTCGTCGCCGAAGTGATTGCCGCCGCTGCGTGTCGCGAACTCGTCGCGATGCACGCTGCCGGCGATGCCGCGCCCGGACCCCTGTCCGCACTGGCTGCTTGCCTCGCGACTTTTGCCGCACGTGCCTTGCACGACAGGCGGCTTGCCTGGGCGATCATGGCCGAACCGATCGACCCCGATATCGATGCGTTGCGTCTGAATTTCCGTCGCGCCATCGCGGCCGAGCTGGAAATGCGTATCAGCACGGCGATCGCAGAGGGCCATTTGCCGGACCAGGATGTCCGGGTCGCCGCGCCGGCCGTCATCGGCGCTTTGCTCGAGGGGTTGCTCGGACCATTGGCGCCTCACGCTGAAAATGCTCGCGAGGCGGTTCGGGCGATGACGCTGTTTGCACTGCGCGCCCTTGGCGTCGTCGATGCGCGCGCGCGCGGTCTCGTCGCCCAATGCCCCTTGCCGTAAATTCGGTCAGTTGACCGTGAGCTGCGGAAGTTCGTTAAGGCGTAGCGTGACGGCTTTAATACCGCGCTCGCCCGGATCGTCGTCAACATGGAATCCCAGTTCCATGCACATCAAGAGCATGGTTGCGTTTTCCGCCAGGACCTGCCCATGCACGGTTTGCAGCCCTTTTTCCCGGGCGTAGGCAATCATGTGTTTCATCATCAACCAACCAAGGCCGTGACCTTTCAGATGCGAGCGCACGAGGATTGCAAACTCGGCGCCGTCGTCTTCAGGGTCGTCGTGCAGGCGAACTACCCCGAGCATGTGACCGGTCGATTCCGCGATGGCGATGAAAGCCATGGCGTGTTGCGGATCGTAGTGAATGAGTTTTTCAATCAACTCGTGCCGCAACTCACGCATCGGCACGAAAAAACGCAACCGCAGATCCTCCGCGGTCACCTCACTGAGGAAATCCGGATATAGCGTCGCGTCCTCCGGCCTGAGCGGACGGATCAGAACCTTTTCTCCATCACGCAAAGTAGCCTGGCGTTCGAACAAGGCAGCCACTGGCTCCGGCGAAGGTGAGGGTTGTCAGTGCGACATCAATACCGGCACCGTCATCGATTCGAGCAAGCCGCGTGTGGCACCTCCGAGCACGAACTCGCGCAAGCGCGAATGGCCATAGCCGCCCATCACAATCATGTCTGCGGACGAATCCGACGCATGCGAGAGGATAGTGGAGGGCACGTCGATGTCCGGCGACGTGATGTGCTTGACGTCGACTTTGAAGCCGTGACGTGCGAGATGCTGGCCAAGGTCGGCGCCAGGCACTTCGTCACTCTTGCTCGGCTTGTCCGAGATGATTGCCACCTCGACCTGTTTCGCCTTCTTCAGAAGCGGCAAGGCATCGGCAACGGCACGAGCGGCGGCGCGGCCCCCGTCCCAGCAAATCATTATGCGGTCAAGTTTTGCCGACCCTTTCTGGATGAAAGGCACAAAAATGACGGGGCGGCCGGACTCGAACAATACGCCTTCGTCGACAACCTGGTCGGCCGACGATTTCCGCCGATCGGGCTGGCCGACAATGATCAGATCGAAGCGCCGGCCAATGCGTCCGATCGTGTCCGCCGCGCCTTGGAGGCTTTCGTTTATGACGCGGGTCTCGGACGAAATTCCCGCACGTTTGGCCGCCTGTTCGAATCGGGCCATCGCGGTGCGCGCTTTTTTATCCGACTCGCGCCGCTGTCCTTCAATGATTTCCGGCGGAATGCCGCCCATGACCGTACCGGGGATGATCGGGTCGTATGAGACGGCGACGGCGAGAAGGTGAGCCTCGAAGATTTCTGCCATAGAGACGGCATAATCGCCGGCGGGATCATTCGGGCCCAGGCCCAGGTTGACGAGAATATCCTTGATCATGATGCAACTCTCCTGACCGAGCGATTACGATCACTGATGTCACACTACCAATCGTTTTCCATCGCGAGCTTGACCAAGGTCAAACGCCGATCATCTCCCTCGCTCCGGCTTGATGTCGTCGAATCTACTTTTTGTTGCCGTCCGGACCGAACTGTTTGAGGTAGGCCCACAGGTCGCCGGTTTCCTTTTCGTTCTTGATGCCGGGAAAAATCATCTTGGTATTGGGAATTTTGGCGCGTGGATCCTTGATATAGTCCTTGAAGGTCGCTTCATCCCAGGTCAGGCCCGAATTCTTGTTGGCGTCGGTGTAGCTGTATTCGGGAATCGAACCGGAATGACGGCCTTCAAGCCCGTTGAGTACAGGGCCGACCTTGTTTTTGGCCCCTTCACCGATCGAGTGGCAAGGGAGGCACTTCTTGAAAGACTGTTCGCCGGCGGCTACGTCCTGTGCCCGCGCGCTGGAAGTCAGCGTCGCCATGCTGAAAGCAACGACAAATACCAATTTCATTACTGCGCTCCCGTTTTGACGTCCGACGTCGCCCGAAGGCCTTTCGGCCCGACCTGTTTCCATGGGGTTTTGCCAGCCCTATGTGCAAGTCGTCAAATGGCTGTATCGTTGCACAGTGCATGGGCCTATGCGCTTTGTAACGATACGAGCAGCCGGAGTTTCAAATGTCTCTGCGGATGCCTGAGCCTGACAGCGCAATCCTGGAGCGTCGTCAGCGTATCGTGGCCTCTTTACGGACGATTGTTCATGGCGAAGGCGTAATTGCGACCGAACGGGAGTTGCGCCCCTACGAAAGCGACGGTCTTACTGCCTACCGACAACTGCCGATGGTGGTCGTTTTGCCGGAGACTACGGACCAGGTCGCTGAAATCCTGCGCTACTGCCATGGAGAGGGCATCAAGGTCGTCCCGCGCGGCGCGGGAACGTCGCTGTCGGGTGGCGCGTTGCCGCTCGCGGACGGCGTGCTCCTCGGCATGGCTAAATTCAATAGAATCCGCGAAATCGATTTCGAAAATCGTGTTGCCGTCGTCGAATCGGGTGTAACGAACCTGGCGGTCAGCAACGCCGTTGCGTATGCCGGATTTTATTACGCGCCGGACCCGTCCTCGCAGATTGCCTGCACGATCGGCGGCAACGTGGCGGAAAATTCCGGAGGGGTTCACTGCCTGAAATACGGCATGACCACCAATAACGTACTCGGTTGCGAGATCGTGCTCATCACCGGAGAAATCCTGCGCCTCGGCGGGAGGCATCTTGATGCGTCCGGCTACGATCTACTGGGACTTATCAACGGCTCGGAAGGTCTTCTCGGCGTAGTTACAGAGGTCACAGTTCGGATACTGAAGAAGCCGGAAACTGCGCGCGCGATGCTCATTGGCTTTCCATCGTCAGAAGATGCCGGCGAATGCGTTTCGCGCATTATCGCATCAGGAATCATTCCCGGCGGCATGGAAATCATGGATGGTCCGGCCATTGCGGCCGTCGAAGAGTTCGTCCACGCCGGCTATCCGCTCGACGTTGAAGCGCTGCTCATCGTCGAACTCGACGGACCTCCGGCGGAGGTCGACCATCTGATCGAGCGCGTTGAAAAGATCGCGCGAGATTGCCGAGCGGCGTCGTGCAAAGCGTCGCGTTCGGAACAGGAGCGGCTGTTGTTCTGGGCCGGGCGAAAGGCGGCATTTCCGGCGGTCGGCCGGATCTCGCCCGATTATTACTGCATGGATGGGACAATCCCGCGTGCGCAACTGCCGCTGGTGCTCAAGCGAATGAAAGAGATGTCGGCCAAATACGGTTTGCGTGTCGCAAACGTATTTCACGCCGGCGACGGCAACCTGCATCCCCTTATCCTCTACGATGCCAATCAGCCTGGCGAACTTGAGAAGACTGAAAAATTCGGCGCCGAAATTCTCAAACTATGCGTCGAAGTTGGCGGCGTTCTTACCGGCGAGCACGGCGTCGGTGTCGAAAAGCGCGACCTCATGCACACGATGTTCTCCGAAATCGATCTCAATCAGCAGCAGCGCGTGAAATGCGCCTTCGACAGCAAGGGACTGCTTAATCCGGGCAAGGTATTTCCGCAGTTGCACCGTTGCGCTGAGCTCGGCCGCCTGCATATTCATTCCGGGAAGCTGCCGTTCCCGGACATCCCGAGGTTCTAGAAATGCGTTTCGGTTTGTTCTGTTCGCCTAAAGCGGATCGGCCGGGATTTGGCCCGGAAACCGGCCAAGGCTTTTTTGAATACCTCGATTTCAATGTTGAAGCTGAGGCGCTCGGCTTTCACTCGAGTTTCTCGGTCGAGCATCATTTCAGTGGCTGGAATCAGGTGTCCTCAACCTTGATGCTGCTCGCCGCTTTGGCCATGCGCACGAAAACGCTTCGGCTCGGTACGGCGGTCATCGTGCCGCCATGGCACAACCCGGTGCTGCTCGCCGAGGAAGTGGCAACACTCGACCTTCTTTCGAAGGGCCGGCTCGATCTTGGTATCGGCAAGGGGTACCGCCATAGCGAGTTCAAGGGATTTCAGGTCGCGCCCGAAGAGGCCGAAGCGCGTTTCGAGGAAGCGCTCGAAATGATGACGCGGGCGTGGACCACGCGCAAACGGTTTTCGCACAAGGGCCGCTTTTGGCATTTCGAGGATATCGTGGTCGAGCCGCCTCCGGCGCAAACACCGTATCCGCCGCTTTGGGTCGCCGCCGGCAATCCGCACTCGATCAAGCGTGCTGCGGCGCGCGGCTTCAACCTCATTCTCGACCAGTATGCATCGCCCGCGACACTCGGCGAACGCATTGCGATCTACAGCGCCGAGCGCGAAGCAAACGGGCTTACGTTCGATCCGATGCAGGTTGCGGTCGCGCGACAGCTTTACGTGGCAAAGGATGCGGCCGACAAGGAAGCCGCGTTGGTCCGCCAGGCCGAGTACACCAAACGGACTGTCGATGTTTCGCGTGATCCTGCGGCAAAGACGGGGTCGCACGTGCTCGCCTACGCCGACCGTAAAGGGGCCACCGAAGAAAATGCGCTATACGGCACCCCCGTTGAACTCGCGCGCATGATTGAGGCGCTGCATGATGCCGGCGTAGCCTACGTGCTGCTCACGATCGCGGGCGGCGTCGATCAACTGCGCCGCTTCGCCCGGGACATCATGCCGACGTTCACGCTTGACGCAACCGTGCGTGCGGCCGAATGACGTGTTTGCGGCATGGCTGACACGCTCAAACCCCGAAACGGCAAGGAAGTCGAAGACGTCGTGCGGTGGGCGCTCGACAACGACAGGCCGCTCGAGCTCGCCGGCCACGGGACCAAGCATGGTATCGGTCGTCCAAGCCAGACAGACCTGACAGTTGATCTTTCAGGCCTGAGCGGCATCACGCTTTACGAGCCAGCAGAACTCGTGCTTTCAGCGCGCGCCGGTACGCCGATTTCCGAGATCGAGGTGTTGTTGGATAAGAACAGCCAGGAACTCGCCTTTGAGCCTATCGACTACGGCCCGCTGCTCGGTGTGGCGACAAACAACGGTACGCTGGGCGGCGCCATTGCCACCAACCTGGCGGGGCCACGGCGTATAAAATCAGGCGCCGCGCGCGATCATTTCCTTGGGGTCACCGCTGTCACAGGTCGGGGCGAAACGATCAAGTCAGGCGGACGCGTGGTGAAAAACGTCACCGGTTATGATCTCTGCAAGCTGCTGGCAGGATCATGGGGCACGCTTGGCGCCATGACGGATATCACGATCAAGGTGCTGCCGAAGGCCGAGACGGAGGCTACGGTGCTGATTGAAGGTCTCGATGATGCTC
>JANWKN010000248.1 GCA_025451355.1 Pseudolabrys sp.
ACTCGTCACGACATTTGCCAACCAGGCCGTCATCGCTATCGAGAATACTCGCCTGCTCAACGAGGTGCGTGAGTCCCTTCAGCAGCAGACCGCCACCGCCGATGTGCTCAAGGTCATCAGTCGTTCGACCTTTGACTTGCAGGCCGTGCTGGACACCTTGACAGAATCTGCAGCGCGGCTTTGCGAAGCCGACATGGCAGCCATCGCTCGCGAAAAGGATTCAGCGTTCCACCATGCCACGAGTTGGGGGTTCCCGATGGACTACCTTCAGTTCATCGAGAGCATTCCCCACCCGGTGAATCGGAAGAGTGTGATCGGGCGTACCATGCTAGAAGGGCAGGCCGTACAAATTTTGGATGTCCTTTCAGATCCTGATTACGGCTATCTTGAATCGCAGAAAAAGGGCGGCTTCAGGACCCTGCTTGGGGTGCCGCTCGTCCGCGAAGGAACGCCGATTGGTGTGCTGTTGCTCGGCAGGTCAATTGTGCGTCCTTTCACCGATAAACAGATCGAGCTGGTGACGACCTTCGCAGATCAGGCCGTAATCGCTATTGAGAACGTGCGCCTGTTTGATGAAGTACAGGCCCGCACCCGCGAGTTGGCTGAATCTCTCGAGGACTTGCGGACGACGCAGGACCGTCTGGTGCAGACCCAGAAGCTCGCATCGCTCGGTCAGCTGACCGCCGGCATCGCACACGAAATGAAGAATCCGCTGAATTTCGTCAACAATTTCTCGACGCTTTCCGCCGAACTCATCGATGAGTTGAATGACACCCTGAAAGATTTGCCGGTAGCCGATGACGCGCGCGCCCAGCTCGATGAGTTGACCGGCACACTGAAGGATAACCTCGATAAAGTCGTGCATCACGGTCGTCGCGTGGACACGATCGTCAAAAACATGCTGCAACATTCGCGGGAAGCGTCCGCGGAGCACCGGCGCGTCGACATCAACGCTATCGTCGAAGAAAGTCTGAACCTCGCGTGGCACGGGGCGCGGGCGGAGAGCCAGGGCTTCGACATCACTATCCAAAAGCTGTTTGACCCGGCTGCGGGCGAAGCCGACGTGTTTCCCCAAGACGTTACCCGCGCTCTCCTCAACGTGATATCGAACGGTTTCTATGCGACGACGACGCGCAAGGCGCAAGCCGGCAACGACGGCTATACGCCCCTCCTTGCGGCCTCGACAAAAAGCCTGGGCGAGCGTGTTGAAATCAAAATCCATGACAACGGCACCGGTATGCCCCCTGATGTGAAAGAGAAGATGTTTGATCCGTTCTTCACAACGAAGCCGGCGGGAGAGGGGACCGGGCTCGGTCTTTCCATCAGTCACGACATAATCGTCAAACAGCACGGCGGTTCGATCGAAGTCGTGACACGGCCCGGCGAGTTTACGGAAATCAGCATCACGCTGCCGCGCACGGTTATCATCGCTGGTGAGGCCGGCAAGCGGATGTGATGCTGACATCAATTGGGGTCGGGGAAACGGCTGGCCAATGTTCCAATGGCCGTAATATTTACGCAGGATTTATTGGCCTTCGGTCCAATCGCGCAATAGTTGGCCCCTTCATAGCCTCGCAGCGACACGACAAATAGGACTGTACGGAAAGGACAACAAAGATGCCATTGTCCATCGAACTACGTGCTGTGAACCTAGCGACGCGTGCCGAGAGGTTCAGCTATGGCAAGAAACTTCGGCAACATGTTCGGCGAGAAAGACATGCCGATTTGAAAGGCGTGGGTTCAAGGAGCGCGGTCGCGATCCTCGCCGAAAGTGACCCGGAGCGCGTTCCTGAACTCGTCGCAGAACGCTACCAGCGTATGATGGTAAATCCCTTCGCCTTTCTTCGTGGCGCCGCCGCGGTTATGGCGTCAGATCTCGCGCATCAGCCGGCGGCTGGTGTCAAGGTTCAGGCCTGTGGTGACAGTCATCTGATGAACTTCGGCGCATTTTCCACGCCGGAAGACAACATTCTGTTTGATGTCAACGATTTTGACGAGACGATCTCAAACGTGGATTTCACCGTCGACCTGAAGCGCCTCGCAGCGAGTGTCGCTGTTGCTGCCACGGCCAATGGCGAAACCAAAAGCCGCGCTCGTGCTTTGGCCGCGGCGACCGTAGCGGCGTATCGAAAGCATATGTTCGCTCTACTCGATCTGTCGCCGTTGGAAATCTGGCACAGTCGAATCGATCTCGAACAGCAACTGAAATCGATTGGTAACAAGACTTTACGACGTAAACTGGCGATGATTATCGGGAAGGCTCGCGGCGAAGGGCTAGAAAAAGACGACAACTTTCCGCGCCTGATCAGGGGGAGTGAGTTGCGAATTGCCGACAAGCCACCGACGATCTTCCATCTCGACGCGAATGCCAACGCAGCGCACAAGTTCGATGCCGATCGCGCCTTTACGATGTACCGGGATTGTCTTGGGCCTGATCGGCGTCACATTCTCGACCGCCATAAGATAGTGGATCTTGTGTTCAAGGCCGTCGGCGTGGGCTCTGTTGGGACGTTTTGCTGTATCGCGTTGCTGATGACGGGTGATAGCGAATCTCTCTTTCTTCAAATCAAGCAGGCGCAACGTTCCGTATTGGAGCGGCTCGGCGGCGGCATAGCTTACGTCGGGCATCAGGGCCGGCGTGTGGTGGAAGGTCAGCAAATGATGCAGGCCGCCAGTGATATTTTCCTTGGCTACACGCAAGACGACGAATCCGGCCGGCAATTCTATGTTCGCACCTTGAAGAACCACAGGCTCGGCGGGATCAGCGAGATCAGTGAAGCGCAGGCACTCGTGGATTACGCGCGGCTGTGCGGGCGGACTCTTGCGCGCGCGCATGCCCGATCGGGCGATCCGGCCCTTATCGCCGGCTATATGGGCAAGAGCGAAGCGATGGATGACGCGCTCGCGTCGTTTGCCATCGCCTATGCGGCACAGACAGCCGTCGACCACGCTGCACTGGTCAAGGTGAGGTCGAGTGGAGACAAGAAGAAAATAAAACTCGTTGCTGCGTGATTGCCTGCGGATCAAAAAAGCGTCATGCGCTCCGGTCCCCGGCCTTTCACCGGGTCTTAACGGCTCTGACTTGAACCGCTACGATGCCTTCGGTCGGAGGGGCAAGGGCGCATGAGGCGGCGCGAGTTCATCACACTTCTCGGCGGCGCGGCGGCGACCTGGCCATTGGGCGTGCAGGCGCAGCAAGGTACGGGGCTTTCTCAGGCCGCGAATGGGCCTCTTGTCGGATTCCTGAACAGCGCGTCCCCCGATACATACCGTTTCAACGCGAATTCCTTCCGGGAGGGGTTGGCGCAGGCCGGCTTTGTCGAAGGCCGCAATGTGCGTATCGAAGAACGCTGGGCGAAAGGCGATTATCAGGCTTTGCCGGGGCTTGCGGCCGAACTCGTCGCCAAGGGCGTTGCTGCAATCGCGGCAACCGGCGATGTCGCCTCGGCACGGGCCGCACAACAGGCAGGCAAGATCCCCGTTGTTTTCACGATCGGCTCCGATCCGGTCCGTTTCGGCCTCGTGGCAAGTCTCAATCGGCCGGGCGGTCACGTGACCGGCGTGAGTTTGCTGACGTCGATGATTGGCGCAAAGCGGATTGAGCTGTTGCGACAGGTTGCTCCCAAAGTTTCCCGTGTCGCCTTGGTGATGAATCCGAACAATCCCAGTGCGGCTGCAGAGCAGGCCGACGCCGAAGAGGGCGCGCGCAAGCTTGGTCTGGAAACCATCGCAATCAACGCCGGCAACGCGAACGAGCTCGACAGCGCGTTCGAAAAACTTCTCGGCGCGAAAGCGGACGCCTTTTTCATCGCGACCGACCCGATCCTGCTGGACCGCCGCGAACAGATCGTCTCTTTCGCCGAGCGTCATGGATTGCCGGCCGTGTATTTCGTGCGCCAATTTGCTGTGGCTGGCGGGCTTTTGAGTTATGGGCCCAGCATCAGCTGGATGTACCGACAGGCAGGTCTTTACGTCGGCCAGATCCTCAAGGGCGCGAACCCCGCTGAAATGCCGGTGATGCAGCCGACACAATTCGAATTCGTACTCAATCTCAAGACAGCAAGAGCCCTGGGTCTCAACCTCCAGCCGACCGTCCTCGCCACCGCTGACGAGGTGATCGAATAGTCGACTCTTGCCTGCTTCGAGAAAGATTCGGTTTTTTGCAGCTGAACGGATTAGTACCATTCCCTTCCCAAAAGTCGGGGGAGACAATGCGGCGCATCTTGTCGATGCATTTCGCAAAGGCATGGCCGAACAAGGAATAGTCGAGAGGCAGAACGCTGCGGTCGACTATCGTTGGGCGGACAGCCGTTACAAGCGGCTGGCCGGACAGGCGGCCGATCTCCTGAGCCGACAGCCGACGGTGCTCGTATCGGTCGGCGGCGACATGACTGCTAAAGTGGCTACCGCGGCGACTCGAACGACGCCGATCGTTGCGGTGTTCATCGGAGATCCCGTTGCGGGCAGATTTGTTACAAGTCTCAGCCGGCCCGACGGAAATATTACAGGCGTCAGTAATTTGAATGCGGTGATCGAGGCCAAGCGTCTTGGCCTTTTGCGGGAGGTGAAACCGGGGATCGAAACCGTGGGTGTCTTGCTCAACCCCAGCAGTGCGACCGCACCGAGCCAGTAAAAGGAGTCGAGGAAG
Organism: Pseudolabrys sp.; assembly: GCA_025451355.1. Lineage (GTDB taxonomy): Bacteria > Pseudomonadota > Alphaproteobacteria > Rhizobiales > Xanthobacteraceae > Pseudolabrys. Next base: position 4,649 of record JANWKN010000248.1, read on the forward strand.
CGGCGCGAACGATCGGGCTCAAAGTGCAGTTTCTCAAAGCCAGCGACGACGCAGAACTTGAGGCCGCTTTTAGATTCATCGCTGATAATCGGATACCCGCGCTGCTCGTGCCGGCCGATGAGAAAGCGGCGCCTCCACTCAGCGTGAATGTCACCCCGATTGATGCACGCGACGCGATGCAGATGGAGAAGGCCATAAGTGAATTCGCGAGCAGTTCGAACGGTGGTCTGATCGTGACGCCGAGTGCGTATCGGCGATCTTTCGGGAGCGGATCATCGCGCTAGCGGCTCGGTTGAAGCTGCCAGCGATTTACTACAGCCCGTTCTTCGCCACGGACGGGGGTTTGTGCTCCTGTAGCCCCGATATGATCGACCAGTATCGTCGGGCGGCGGGCTACATTGATCGCATCCTGAAGGGCGAAAAGCCTGCTGACATGCCGGTTCAGGCGCCGGCTAAATTCGAATTCGTCATCAACCTCAGGGCCGCGCGGCTGATCGACCTCAATGTTACCGCTGGCGTGGTTTCGATGGCCGACCACGTCATCAAGTATAGGGTGTCCGCAGCGCAGTCGCCGTGGACAGCATCTCTCCGCTGCTAAGGCCTAGCGGGCGTCAAGGACGGCAATTCGAACGCGCACGGACTTTGCGCGTCGGCGAAAGACTCCACCAACTTTGATCTTATCGACGATAGCGACAAGACGACGGCCGTCGTCTAAGGCTGGCGCGACCCAATGGTGTCGCTTCGGCACGTAACCGAGGTGAACGCCTCGGTGTCGAAATGCCACCGCGTTGCTTTGATTGACAAGTTCGCGAATGAGCTCGATCGACTCGCCAGGCTTGATCTCCTTGTAGATATAGCGGCGACGATCGACCCCCGCGGGCGATCTGTGTCTGAGGTCCGCTATCCAGGTTGGATACGATCGAACGCTGCTTTCCGCGAGCAGAGCGAGCGCATCGGCTCGACGTTGCCTTTGCCGGGCCTCCGGCGACGCGGTTCGCGGCCGTAAAATTAGCGCGTGGACCGTCGGCAGGGCGATCAGGGGCCAAGCCACCAGTGTGCAAGCGACGCCGTAACAGTACCAATGCAGCATTGGACGCTGCTTGAGGTTGGCGATCAGGGCGGGGATCAGCCCGGCCAATACCGCCGTCCCTATTGTCGCTCGCTGGAGCACCCAAGGGATAAAGAGGTCTTCGCTCATGGGACGATCCGCCGTCGACGAAGCGCGATTCATCAACAGCTTCGGTAGCGCGATGGTTCCGCGACGTTAGCGGCGCGCAACGAGAGAAAAACGGCATCCCTTCCAGGACCAATTGTGCGCTAATGACCACTTGGGCTAGCCGAAGCGGCGGCATGGGTTTTGTCAGGAGCACCGGGCTTAATCTATATTCATTCGCGCGGCTGAATTGGGGGCTTGCATGAATTATCAGGACACAAGGGATAGCGAGCAACTTCGTATTCTCGACAAGTCGATTGATACTTTTATCAGCGGTTTTCACCCGACTGCGCAGACCATCATTTTTTTCCCCGGTGGCTTGGCATCCAGG
>JANWKN010000249.1 GCA_025451355.1 Pseudolabrys sp.
TCAAATCTCTGGCGGTACAAACCGCCAAGGCGACCGAAGACATCGCCAATCATATTCTCGCCGTACAGGATTCAACTTCGGCTGCGGTGGAAGCCATCCGACAGATCGCCGCGCGCATGCATAAAATCAACGAAAATACCTCGGCGGTCGCGGCTTCGGTTGAACAGCAGAATTCGGCGACGAGCGAGATTTCTCGCAACGTCGCCAGCGCCGCCGAGGGCACCGGGCACGTCGTGTCGGTGCTGGGCGACGTCGCGGGAGCGGCAACGCAAACACGCGCCTCGGCGGAAGTCGTTCGCGACGCTTCGGAAGCTGTCGACCACGCCGTCGCAGACTTGCGGCTCGAGGTTGAAGATTTCCTCGGCAAGGTTGCTGTCTGATCGTCCGGCTTTGAGGCCTTAGGCTTGGCTGGCCGCCGTTCTGTCCAATGCGGCCTGCGCGGCAGCCAGCCGTGCGATCGGCACGCGGAACGGCGAACAAGACACGTAATCGAGCTTGGCTTCGTGACAGAAGGCGATGGATGCCGGGTCGCCCCCGTGTTCCCCGCAAATACCCACCTTCAGTTTGGGCCGCACCCCGCGGCCGCGCTCTACGCCGATTCTGACCAGTTCGCCGACGCCACGTTGGTCGATTGACACGAATGGATCAACCGGAAGTATGCCGCGCGCGGTGTAGATGCCGAGAAAACTTGCCGCGTCATCGCGCGAGATACCAAACGTCGTTTGTGTAAGGTCGTTGGTGCCGAATGAGAAGAATTCGGCACTCTGTGCAATTTCGTCGGCAACCAGGGAGGCGCGGGGCAGTTCGATCATCGTGCCCACCTGATAGTTGACCTTGGCGTTTTTCTCTTTTGCAACCGCGTGCGCCATTGCGTCGATGCGCGCCTTGACCAGATCAAATTCAGTTTTCGTCGCAATCAACGGCACCATAACCTCGGGCACCACGAGTTTACCTGCGCGTTTAGCCGCCTCGATCGCCGCCTCGAAAATGGCGCGAGCCTGCATTTCGGCAATTTCCGGGTAAACGATCGCGATGCGGCAGCCGCGAAATCCAAGCATCGGATTGAACTCGGAAAGCTCGTTCGCACGGGCAGCGAGTTTCTTCGGGTCTTCGCCCATGACGGCGGCAACTTCGGCGATCTCCTCCTCGCCATGCGGGAGAAATTCGTGCAACGGCGGGTCCAACAGCCGGATAGTCACCGGCCGACCTGCCATGATCTCGAACAATTCGACGAAATCGGCGCGCTGCATCGGCAGTAACTTGGCGATCGCCGCACGACGTAACCTCTCGTCATCGGCGAGAATCATTTCGCGAACGGCCTGGATACGGTCAGACTCAAAAAACATGTGCTCGGTGCGGCAGAGTCCAATTCCCTCGGCGCCGAAACGGACCGCAGTCTTGGCGTCCGTCGGGGTATCGGCGTTCGCGCGCACGCCAAGACGGCGCACCTTGTCGGCCCAGCCGATCAGAGTTGCGAATTCGCCGGACAATTGCGGTTCGACCATTTCGACCTTGCCGGCCAGCACCTGTCCGGTCGAGCCGTCGACGGTGATGTGGTCACCCTTTTTGAAGCTTTGGCCGCCAGCAGTCATGGTCCCCGCAGCATAGTCGACGCGCAGTGATCCGGCTCCGGACACGCAGGGCTTCCCCATTCCGCGCGCAACAACCGCGGCATGGGAGGTCATGCCCCCGCGCGTCGTCAGGATTCCTTCCGCCGCATGCATCCCATGGATGTCCTCCGGTGATGTCTCCACGCGGACCAGGACGACTTTTTTGCCATCCGATTTCAGCTGCGCTGCTTCATCGGGCGAAAAAACAATCTCACCACTGGCGGCACCGGGAGAGGCCGGCAGACCCGTAGCGATGACGCGCCGGTGCGCGCGCGGATCGATAGTCGGGTGCAACAACTGGTCGAGCGAAAGTGGATCAACGCGCAGCACTGCATCGCTCTTCGATATTAGCCCTTCGTTGGCAAGTTCGACCGCGATGCGCAGCGCCGCTTTGGCGGTGCGCTTGCCCGATCGCGTCTGCAACATCCACAGCTTGCCCTGTTCGACCGTGAATTCGAGATCCTGCATGTCGCGATAGTGGCGCTCGAGCACGTTGTAGATGCGCTTGAGCTCTGCGTAGGCCTTCGGCAGCGTGTATTCCATCGACGGCTTGTCAGAGCCGGCTTCCTTACGGGCAGCCTCGCTGATCTCCTGCGGGGTGCGAATTCCGGCGACGACGTCTTCACCCTGGGCATTGATCAGAAATTCGCCGTAGAGTTTTTTCTCGCCGGTCGACGGATTGCGGGTAAAGGCAACTCCGGTCGCCGAGGTGTCTCCCATATTGCCGAAAACCATGGCCTGCACGTTCACTGCGGTGCCCCAATTTTCTGGAATATTGTGCAGCTTGCGATAGGTGATCGCGCGCTGGTTCATCCACGAGCCGAACACCGCTCCGATTGCGCCCCAAAGCTGCTTGTGGGGATCCTGGGGAAAGTCCTGGCCGAGTTCATCCTTGACGCGCTTCTTGTAGCGCGCGACGAGATCGGCCCAATCATCTGCGGATAAGTCCGTGTCGAGCGTGTATCCCTGCTGTTCCTTGTGGCGGTCGAGCAATTCCTCGAAATGCTCGTGGCCTACGCCAAGCACCACATCCGAATACATGGTGATGAAGCGTCGGTAGCTATCATAGGCGAAGCGCCGGTCGCCGGATTTCTTCGCAAGCGTTTCAACGGTTTCGTCGTTGAGACCAAGATTGAGGACCGTGTCCATCATGCCCGGCATCGAGGCGCGGGCACCGGAGCGCACCGAGACAAGCAGCGGATTTGTCTCGTCTCCGAACTTCCTTCCGGTGATGCGGCCGACTCGCGCCAGCGCTTTTTCGACCTGGCCGCGTAAATCCCTCGGATACTTCTTGTCGTTCCCGTAATAGTAGGTACAGACGTCGGTCGTAATGGTGAAGCCCGGCGGGACCGGGAGCTTCAGATTGGCCATCTCGGCCAGGCCTGCGCCCTTGCCGCCGAGTATATCGCGCATGGCGGCCGTGCCTTCGGCGCGGCCGTTGCCAAAGCCGTAAACCCATTTGCCTCTGGATTGCGGGGCAGCCGCCTTAGCCTTGGGCCGGGTAGCTTTCCGCACCGCTCGTTTCTTACGCTTTACGCCGGTACGCGCACGATTTCTTTTAGCCATAGGTCCAAGCAACCTTGGTGGGACGACGGCATCTAAAAGCACCGCCGGATAGGCTTGCGCAAGTCCCGAATCCGATCAGCGGAAAAGCCCCAGACCGAGCAGGCCGATCAGGATCAGATAGACCGCGACGATGATGTTCAGAAGGCGCGGAATGATGAGAATTAGAACACCGGCAATGAGTGCGACGATCGGCTGCAAATGCGCAATACTGACGGTCATGATCTACTCCCCTTTTTGGCTGGCAATGCGATTGAAAACGGCGAGAAAGCCGGACGGTTCCACTTTATGACATCGCAAAAGCGCTGCGAAGTTCTATGCGCGCGTGCGTCTCGGTTATCCCTCGATCTTTGAGAAATCCGCTACCGATCGGGTGGCCTCACGAATCTCGTTGAGAAGCTTCAGCCGATTCTCGCGCAGGGATTTATCGTCGACATTAACGGTGACCTTGTCGAAGAACGCGTCCACGCGCGGCCGCAGTTTGGCCATCGCCAGCATCGCTGCTGCGAAATCCTCCTTGGCGACAGCCGCCGAAGCTTCTTTCTTTGCGACGTTGATTGCTTCAGCCAGCGCCTTTTCTTCCGGCAACTGGTAGTTCTTTACATCAGGTGCGCCAGTGTACTCGCGCTTATCTTTTTTCTCTTCGATCCGAATGATATTGGTCGCGCGCTTGTAACCAGCCAGCAGATTCTTGCCGTCATCGCTGTCGAGGAATTTCCCGAGCGCGTCAACACGCCGGACGATCAGAAACAGAAACTGGCCGGATACCAATGAGCTGTTTTCCAAGACTGCGCTAACCAGGTCGTGTCGCGCTTTCTGATCGCGAAGCTGCACCACCAGACGATCTTCAAAAAACGACATTAAATCGTCTATTTTGAATCGACCCTCGCCGTTTGCCAGCTTCGGAAAATGTCGTTCTGCGTGTTTTTCAACGGTCGAACGCAAGCTAATTGGCAATTGGTTGTCCAAGACGATTCTGATCACGCCCAAAGCGGCACGCCGCAACCCATAGGGATCTTTCGATCCCGTCGGTTTCTCATCGATTGCCCAAAATCCGGTCAGCGTGTCGATCTTGTCTGCGAGCGCGACCGCGATTGAGACCGGCTCAGCTGGCACCAGATCGTCCGGACCCTTCGGCCTGTAGTGGTCCTCGCAAGCGTGCGCAACAGCCTCGTCTTCATTTTGTGCTTCGGCATAATAGCGGCCCATCAGGCCCTGCAACTCGGGAAATTCTCCGACCACGCCGGTCAAGAGATCGGTCTTGCAGAGCTGCGCGGCGCGCTCGGCCTTGGCGGCGTCGGCACCTACGATTGGCGCAAGCTGACCGGCGAGAGTGGCAATGCGCGCAATGCGCGCCGCCTGCGTGCCAAGCTTCTCGTGAAAAACGATCTGCTCGAACTTCGGCAATCGTTCTTCGAGATGCCTCTTCAGGTCGGTCTCGTAGAAGAATTTGGCGTCGGAAAGGCGCGCGCGGATGACCCGCTCGTTGCCGGCGACGATCGCCTTGCCGCCATCCGCCGCCTCTTCATTGGCAACCAAAATGAATTTGTTCGCGAGTTTGGCCGTCTGCGGATCGCGTAACACGAAGCACTTCTGGTTGTTGCGGATAGTGGCGCGGACGACTTCGTCGGGGATCGACAGGAAACTCTTGTCGAAAGAGCCCATCAATATCACCGGCCATTCGACGAGTCCGGCGACCTCCGCCAGCAATCGCTCGTCCTCCACAAGCTCAAAGCCCTGGGCAAATGCCAGGTTCTTGGCGTCGGCAAGAACCATGTCGGCGCGGCGCGTCGAATCGAGAACCACCTTGGCCTTTTCGAGCTTTGTTACGTAGTCATCGAAACGGCGCACCTTGATTGCGCCCGGCGCCATAAAGCGATGACCGCGCGTCTCGTCGCCGCCCTTTATGCCCTCGATATCGAACGGAACGATCGTCGGCTCTTCGGTTTCCGGCCCGAAGGTCGCGACAATCGAATGAAGGGGACGTACCCAACTGAGACGGCCCGAGCCCCAGCGCATCGACTTTGGCCACGGAAAGCCTCGCACCACTTCGGGGATCATTTCGGCGACCACATCAATCGCAGGTCTTCCCGGTCTATCGATCACGGCGAGGTAAAAGTCGCCCTTCTTGTCCGGTTGAATTTTCGCCTGATCGATCGATTTCAGACCGGCCGCCTTGAGGAACCCGGCGATGGCATTTTCCGGCGCCCCGACGCGTGGCCCTTTCTTTTCTTCTTTGATGTCGGGTTGGCGCGCGGGCACGCCATGCACCGACAGCGCGAGCCGGCGGGGCGTGGCGAAAGCTTTTGCGCCCTCGTAGGCGAGGCCGGCCGCCACGAGCCGATCGGTCACAATCTTGCGCAAGTCCTCGGCCGCGCGCGCCTGCATGCGCGCAGGGATTTCCTCGGACAGAAATTCGAGCAGGAGGTCGGGCATTGGGGCGGA
>JANWKN010000250.1 GCA_025451355.1 Pseudolabrys sp.
ATGCAATTCCATTAGTACACCAACAATCGTGTTGCGGCGTCGCCCGAATACAGACGATCAACCAAGGGGGCGCAACGATTTTTCGATAGGTGACACTGGTTCTCCACCTGTCCTGACGGCATCGAGTTTCTTCATCAGTGCACCAAGCAGTCCCCAGAAATGGTCCTCACCCGGATAACCTCGGATGCGGCCGATTTCCTGGCTATTGTGGACCAGCACAAACACTGGGGCGAGCCGCTCGACTTCAATGAACGCAAGGTCTGGCGGAACGGGACGATCAATGTTCACGCGGCGCAAGGGCGCGCGTTGGCCTTCTGCTGTTTTCGGATAAATAGGAGCGATTTCACGGTCGAAAGTCTCGCACCAGGCGCAACCGGCTTGTTCGAACATTATTAGCTCAGCCGCACGAGCGTTCGCCAGCGCTGAAAAAATAATTATAGCGACAACACTCGCGCAGATAGAAAAACATTTCCATATTGTTGACGTACAGACCAAGTTTTTCTTCTCGCTAAAACGCAGGATGCTGCGCCAACGTCAATTGGCGCGTTCTATAACATAAAAAAGGCCGTGTCGACGCGATTGGGATGAGGAGGCTGCCAATCAGCCGTATCGGAACGCCAAAAGATTATCGAACGAGCGCAATTCAATCAGGACACGGTGGAGCAGGTCGGCGTCACGCGTTGCAATCGCTTTCGGTATCAGCGAGAGGCTGGCCTTGGCGCCATCGACCAGCCGGCGAAACTCAGGGGCCGTGCGCACCGTCTCGCTTGCAATCCCGTCACAGCGGTCAAGAAACCCCTCATAACTCGTGGCCTTTTGCGCGAGCCCGGAGCGGATCTCGGATTTATCCCAATCGATCGCACGATCGTTATAGATCATGAGGGCGTCCATCGTCGCATTGGCGTCGCGCACGCAATCGGCGAGTACGACGACGCCACTTGCCTTGCGCAGGTCATAAAGATCGCGACGAACGGAATTGAGAGCATCGCTAGCGGCTTCAAGACGCCCGGTTTTCAGCATGATCTCGGCACCGACCAGTCGTGCATTCACGGCGGTAAACAACTTGCCGTAGAGTGCATTTCCCTCAAAAGCGTTCGGTCGTTTGCCGGAAAATCGTTCGTTCAACCGGTTCCAGAAATCACGCAGTCGATCGATCTCAAGCGACGCGAGATCCGCGTTGCCTGTGCGTAGATACCCGATAGCAACGCGGTTATGGGCGCTGACCGCTTCAACAGCTGCGTTGAAATCGGCAAGATCATCGCCGCGGGCCACACCGCCGGACAGAGCAAGTGCGAGACATGCGACACGCGCAACCCAGAACGGCATCGACATTCACCTGATTTTGACGCACAAGGGTCCATAAATATACGCGTCAGCGTATCGACCGACGAGACCAACTTGGCCTTGTGGTTTATGAGAACTAATCATGCTGGAAAGGCGTAGTCTGCTGCTAGGTGCCGCGTCTTTCGTTGCGCTGGCAGCCACGCGCGCGCACGCAGACCAGCCGATTCTAACGGACGATGGTCTCTACAAGCAGCCTTGGTTCTTGGAGAGCTTTCTCGACCTGAGCGATGACCTTGAGGGTGCGCGCAAAGAGGGCAAGCGCTTCGTGATCATGTGGGAGCTCAGAGGCTGCCCCTATTGCAAGGAAACGCATCTCGTTAACTTCGCCCAGCCGCGCATCACGGATTATGTAAAGACAAATTTCGAAGTCCTGCAGCTCAATATCATCGGCTCGCGCAAAGTCACCGATTTCGACGGAATTGAGCTTTCGGAAAAAGAACTGGCCGCAAAATATGGCGTGCGTTTTACGCCCACGTTTCAGTTTTTTGCGGAAGCGGCCGCACCCTTGAAAGACCTCCCGCCGGCCAAACGGGAAGTGGCCCGCTCTCCAGGGTATCTGCTGCCCGACGATTTTCTCGCCATGTTCCGTTTTGTGCGAGAAAAGGCCTATGAGAGCAAAAGCTTTCGCGACTATCTGAAGGCGCTGCCGAGCTGATGCTCCCGCGACAAAGGCGCATATTCTTTTTTGTGAATACGATTTGAACATGCAGCGGGCGGCCGCTATGTTCGGGGCCGAAGAAAGCTTCGGTCAGTCTCAAGACCATCAGTGGAGGAATCATCGATGCGGCAATTGTCTCGTCGCGCTGCCTTAACGCTCGCCGCTGCTGGCGCGGCGCTTGGTTTCGTAGGCTCCGGCAAGCGCGCCCCTGCGGCCGCCAAAGAGGCGGCAGATCAGATCGCGCAGTTTACTGGAGGCAAAACGGCGGAAAAGGGCAAGGTTTCGATAGAGCTTCCGGAAATTGCCGAGAATGGCAACACAGTTCCCTTGTCGGTGACGGTCGACGCGCCGATGGCAGCCGACAACCATGTGAGCGAGATTCTCGTCGTCGCCGATGGCAATCCGAATCCTGGCGTCGCCACATTCCATTTCTCCCCGCTGTCGGGAAAGGCAGCGGCGTCCACGCGCATCCGTCTCGCCGCAACGCAGAACATCATTGCGGTCGCCAAGACGAGCAAAGGCGAGTTCTTCACCAATCAGAAGCTGGTGAAGGTTACCATCGGCGGCTGCGGCGGCTGATTGGAAGCTGAAGAAAAAAGGAGAAGACCATGGCGGAAAAACCACGCCTCAAGCTTCCGACAGAAGCAAAAAAAGGCGAAGTCATCGAAATCAAGACGCTGTTGCCGCACGTGATGGAGTCCGGCCAACGCAAGGACAAGGACGGCAACCCGATCCCGCGCAAGATCATCAACAAGTTCGCTTGTGAGTTCAACGGCAAGCCGGTTTTTTCGGTCAATCTTGATCCGGCCATTGCCGCCAATCCCTACATGCAATTCAACGCAAAAGTAGAAGAGAGTGGGACTTTCAAATTCGCTTGGACCGATGACGACGGCACAATCACGACTGCTGAAGAAAAAATAACCGTGAGCTGACCGCCCGCTGAGCGCCAGTTGCGCAGTGGGAATAACGACAAGAATTGGTTGGGAGGATCCGATGTTTCGTGGAGGGATTCTGGCCGGTAGCGCGGCGGCGGCATTGGTAGCGGCCGGCTTGTTTGTCATTGCAGGTGAAAATGGCGCTCGCGCGCAGGCCAAAAAAGAATCGCCGCTTGAGACGAAAGAAGATGCGTCGGCTCGGCCGTGGAAGCGCTACACCGGCTGGCCAACGCGCGATTATTCGAAATACAACACGCTCGGCAATTTAGCGTCTCCACCTGCGCCGAAAGAGCCTCGCAAGATTTCGGGTCCAATCACCGGCGATCCCAAGAAAGGAGCCGAGATGGTAGCTGACCGCAATCGCGGCGGTTCATGTCTTGCTTGTCATGTAATGGGGCCGGCCGGCGGAGCCAATCTGCCCGGCGATGTCGCGCCGGATCTTTCGGAAATTGGCAATGCTGGCCGCGAGGACGAGTGGCTGTTCAACTACATTTATGATGCGCGCGTCTACAACCCGGACACCGTCATGCCGCCCTGGGGCAGTCACGGATTTTTTGACGATCCGAAAATCAATGACATGGTCGCTTTCCTGAAGACGCTGAAGTCTCCGGCCGTGTTCAAAACGGAATTGGACGATCCCACCAAGCGGCCGCCTCCGGTCGAGAAGCGCGACAATCTCGATCCGATTGAAAATCCTGCCATGTGGGCGGTCGACAAGGCGCCGGAGCTTTGGAAGCAAACCGGGTCCACCGGCTCCTCCTGCAACACGTGTCACAGCGACCCGAAGACTTCGTTCCAAACTTGGGCCGCATCGATGCCAAAATGGGAGCCTCGGTTGAACAAGGCGCTGAACGTGGAAGAGTTCGTCACACGCCATGCGAAGGCTACGACCGGGGCGAGCTGGTTCATGGAGACGGACGAAAACCGTGCAATGTCGGTCTATCTGCACTTCCTCGCCAACGGCACGCCAATCAAGATCGACACGTCGAGCCCGGAGGCGAAAGCGGCTATCGAGCGGGGCAAGGAGCTTAGTGCGCGCAAAGTGGGTCAACTCAACATGGCGTGCACTGATTGCCATGGAAAGGTTGCCAACCACTGGATCCGAGGTCAGTGGCTGGGTGAGCCGAAAGGCCAATACGACCATTTCCCGACCTGGCGCACGAGCCTCTTGGCCATCTGGGACATTCGTCAACGGTTCCAATGGTGCCAGGTCAACATCCGGGCCGACGAGCTGCCGCCGGATGCTAAGGAATATGGCGATCTCGAATTCTATCTCGCCACTCAGAATGAGGGGCAGAAGCTCAGCGTACCGGGCATCAGGCACTAGCGGCCGCCTGCATTGCGGAGCGCACAAGCTGACACGGCGCCAACGGGCATGATCACGCGGCGTGAAATCCTCCAAGTCGGCGCTGCGACCGCGGCGTTTGCGGCTGGCGGAAGCGCTTTCACGCGCGCGCTCGCCCAACAACGGCTGACCGAGGATGAACTCCTGCGTTTCGATACGCTCGGCAATGTCACTTTGCTGCACGTCGCCGACATTCACGGGCAGCTCATGCCGGTCTATTTCCGCGAGCCCTCGGTCAATATCGGCGTCGGTGAGGCGCGAGGTCAGCCACCTCATATTACCGGCGAGGCGTTTCTCAAACACTTCGGCATTCCGGAGAATAGCGCCTCGTCCTACGCACTGACCGACCAGAATTTTGAGACTTTGGCGAAATCCTATGGCCGCATCGGCGGGCTAGACCGGCTTGCCGCAGCGGTCAAACGCATTCGCGTGGAGCGCGGCAACGACAAGGTGATTTTCTTCGATGGCGGCGATACGTGGCAGGGCTCGCTTGGGGCGAATTCCAGTCGCGGTCAGGACATGGTCGACTGCATGGCTCTGCTGAAGCCAGACGCTATGACCGGCCATTGGGAATTCACCTACGGTGAAGCGCGTCTCAAAGAGCTGATCAAGGGACTCGATTATCCCTTCCTTGCTCTCAACATCCGCGACACGGAGTGGAATGAGCCGGCGTTCGAGCCGATGAAAATGTTCGAGAAAGGCGGCATCAAGGTTGCCGTTCTTGGTCAGGCATTTCCCTATACACCCGTGGCCAACCCGCGCTGGATGATGCCGAAGTGGTCATTCGGTATCCGTGAGGACGATGTGCGCGCGAACGTTGAAAAAGCGCACAGGGATGGGGCGCAGCTGGTGGTGCTGCTCTCGCACAATGGCTTCGATGTCGATCGCAAGCTGGCTGGTAGGGTATCCGGCATCGACGTGATACTGACCAGCCACACGCACGATGCGCTGCCTGAGGCAATAAAGGTCGCGAATACGCTATTGGTCGCTTCGGGCAGCCACGGCAAGTTCTTGTCGCGGCTTGATCTTGATGTGCAGGGCGGGGGGATCAAAAACTTCCGCTACAGACTTATCCCGTTGTTCGCGGACGCGATCAAACCTGATCCGGAGGTCAGCGCCGCGATAGCCAAAGCGCGGGCGCCATATGCCAATGACCTTGTGCGCGAGGTCGGACGGACGGACACCGTGCTTTTCCGCCGCGGCAATTTCAACGGAACGTTTGATGACCTCATTTGTGCGGCTCTTCTCAAGGAGCGCGATGCAGAAATCGCATTGTCGCCAGGGTTCCGCTGGGGCACGAGCGTCCTGCCCGGCCAGGCGATAACAGTGGAAGATATCCACAATGCGACAGCGATCACTTATCCGCAGGTCTATCGCATTTCCATGACAGGGGAGCGCCTGAAAGAGGTGCTTGAGGACGTCGCCGACAATTTATTCAATCCCGATCCTTACTACCAACAGGGCGGGGACATGGTGCGTTGCGGTGGCCTCGGTTATGCAATCGATGTTTCGAAACCGATCGGTCAACGCATTTCTGCAATGACACACCTCAAGTCCGGGAAAGCCATAGAGCCGAAAAAAGAATACGTGGTCGCCGGTTGGGCCAGCGTCAATGAGGGCACGGAAGGTCCGTCGGTCTGGGATCTGGTGGAACGCTATGTCGCCGCGACAAAAACGCTGCGGCTCGAACCGAATACGAGCGTGAAAATTTCAGGGGGTTAGCGACAGTCTATTACATTCATAAAATAGAATGTGATAGGCCCCTGGAATATGTTCTGCGGGAGGTGCCAATGGCTGACCCGAACGAAACAACAGGGACGACGCGCCGTCGTTTTCTTGTCGGGGCCGCCGGACTTGCGGCAGGCAGCGTGGCGGATGCGCGCGCAGAGAGCGCAAAAAATCTTCCGCCGAACGTTCCCGACTGGACACGCCAGCCCGGAGAGGGCGTGGGCCTGCGGCCTTACGGCAATCCCTCCAAATACGAAAAGGATGTCGTCAGACGCACTGTGCCTTGGCTTACCGCCACCCCGGAATCATCGGTAAGCTTCACGCCTCTGCATCAGCTGGACGGAATCATCACGCCCAACGGGCTCTGCTTTGAGCGCCATCATGGTGGCATCGCAGAGATCGATCCGGCCGACTGCCGGCTGATGTTGCATGGCCTTGTCGACAGGCCGCTCGTCTTCACGCTCAACGAGCTCAAGCGGCTGCCGCGCGTCAATAAAATCTATTTTCTCGAATGTGCGGCCAATTCCGGCATGGAATGGCGGGGTGCCCAGCTCAATGGCTGCCAGTACACGCACGGCATGGTGCATTGTGTGGAATATACCGGCGTGTTGCTGAAGGTCTTGCTGGAACAGGCCGGCCTCAAGCCGAGTGCAAAATGGATCATGGCGGAAGGGGCGGATGCTGCCGCGATGAACCGCTCGATCCCGCTGAGCAAGGCGCTCGATGATTGCATCGTTGCGTATCGCATGAATGGCGAGATGCTGCGCCCCGAGCAGGGCTATCCCGTACGCCTCGTTGTGCCCGGCTGGGAAGGCAACGTCTGGGTCAAATGGCTGCGCCGCCTCAAGATCGGCGATCAGCCATGGTTCACACGCGAGGAGACGTCGAAATACACGGATCTCCTCGAAAGCGGCAAGGCGCGCAAATTCACTTTTGTGATGGACGCAAAATCGGTGATCACCTCACCGTCGCCGCAGGCGCCGGTGAAGCAGAAAGGATTCAACGTTATTTCGGGGCTCGCCTGGTCTGGTCGCGGCAAGATCAGGCGGGTCGATGTCTCACTCGACGGCGGCCGGAACTGGCGCACGGCCCGGATCGACGGCCTCGTTTTGGAAAAGGCATGCGTGCGTTTCTATTACGAATTCGATTGGAATGGAGAAGAGCTTCTACTGCAGTCGCGCGCCATGGACGAGACAGGCTACGTTCAGCCGAGCAAGGATGCCTTGCGCAAAATTCGCGGCGTCAATTCGATCTACCACAACAACGGGATTCAGACCTGGGCGATCAAGCCGGACGGCGAGGTTGAGAATGTCGAAGTCGGCTGAGATCGCACTGGGCGCCGCGCTAGTGGCTGCGTTTGCCACATCGACAATGGCGCAGTCCAAAAAGGAGAGTCCGCGCAACTACGGCATCGGACATGTCGCCACGGCGGAGCAGATGGCCGGTTGGGATATCGACGTGCGGTCAGATGGGCAGGGCGCGCCTGCGGGCAGCGGATCGGTGAAAGCCGGTGAGAAAGTCTATATGGACAAATGCGCCGCCTGCCATGGCGAGTTCGGCGAAAGTGCAGGGCGTTGGCCGCAGCTCGCGCAAGGCAGGGGTACGCTTAAATCGCATGATCCAGTTAAAACGGTCGGATCCTATTTCCCGTATTTGTCGAGCGTGTTCGACTACATCCGCCGCTCGATGCCGTTTGGCGACGCGCAATCGCTCGGCAACGACGAGCTCTATGCCGTTACGGCCTACGTGCTCTATCTCAACGACGTCGTTGACGAGAAATTCGTGCTGTCGAAGGAGACCTGGGGCAAAGTCGCAATGCCCAACGCGGCCGGTTTCTTCGACGATGACCGCGAGACAGCCGAGAAGGCCTTCTGGAATTCTAGTCCCTGTATGAAGGATTGCCGCGGGCCGGTCCGGATTACCGGCCGCGCTGGAGCGGTCGATGTAACGCCCGATGAAGCGACAAAACGTGGCGTAGAGTAGCGTCCGGCTCCTATTTCGCTTATGAAACTCCGGCAACTTTGACGTCAAGCCGAGATATTCATGTCCAAACTTAGTCTTTCCGTCGCCGTCGGGCCTTATGACCGAACGAGGGCGCTCATCGACGGTACTGTGCAAATTGACGGCGTAAAGCCGACCTGCATGACCCTGTCGCCGGAAGAAATCTTTTTCCGCGCTTTCCGACAGGCCGAATTCGACATCTGCGAATTGTCATTGTCGAGTTTCACGGTGAAGACGGCGCAAGGTAATTGTCCGTATGTAGGCGTACCCGCGTTCGTGTCTCGCGCTTTTCGTCACACCTCGATCTACGTCCGAACGGACAGAATAAAGAAACCGGCCGACCTCAAGGGCAAGAAAGTTGGTTTGCCCGAATACCAATTGACCGCGAATGTGTGGGCTCGGGCTATCCTGGAGGACGACAACGGCGTGAAGCCCTCCGATATCCAGTGGGTGCGCGGCGGCATTGAGGATGTGGATCGACCGGAAAAGATCAGTATCAAGCTGCCGTCCGATGTCAGGATCGAGGACGCACCTAAGGGCAAATCGATTTCTACACTCCTCAAGGAAGGCGCGATCGACGGTTTTATTGCGCCACGGCCGCCATCTTTGCCGAAAGATACGCCCAACGTCGGTTGGTTGTTCGCCGACCCGGTGGCGGCGGCCAAGGACTATTTCAAACGCACACGTATATTCCCCATCATGCATCTCGTCGGCGTTCGACGCACGCTCGCCGATAGGCATCCATGGCTGCCAGGTGCGGTGTTCAAGGCCTTCGAAAAAGCAAAAGAGGTAGCGCTCGCTCAATTGAGCGACACGTCTGCCACCAAAGTCACGTTGCCCTTTGTCGAGGAACGGTTGATCGAAGCGCATACCCTGATGGGCGAGGATTTCTGGTCGTATGGCGCCGCGGCTAACCGCAAAACACTGGAAACGTTTTTGCGGCACCACCATTCGCAAGGTCTGTCGTCCCGGCTGGTTTCAGTTGAAGAAATGTTTCATCCGGGCACACTTGAAAGTTTCAAGCTTTGATGGATAGAACCCCGATGAAAAAAGTTCGGGATTGATCGCGTTCTCCGCGTTTATGGTGACCAGTATGTCTTTATCAGCGAGCGAGATCAGGGTGATGAGCGGCGGTGCTCCGAAGGAAGTCTTCGTGCAGCTCACGCCGAAGTTCGAACAACAGACCGGAAATAAGGTCGTCTTCATCTATGACGTGTTGACCGCCTTGCGCGAAAAGCTGGCTGCAGGCGAAAAGGCCGACGTGCTGGTCATGCCGGTGCCCATGCTCGACGGTTATGCCAAGGACGGCAAATTGCGCGATAGCAGCCGCGCGACGTTCGGCATAGTCGGTACAAGCGTGGTCGTGAAAGAAGGTGCGCCGAAGCCGGATATCTCGACAAAGGATAAATTCCGCGACGCCATGCTGGCCGCACGGTCGGTGGTCCATGCGACTCCCGGAAAGACGCCGAGCGGCACACATATGGGCAAAATGATGGAGCAACTCGGAATCGCGGACACAATGGCGAAGAAGGTCATCCATCGGCCGGCGCTCGACGGCGGTGTACAGCTTGTCGTGGAGGGCCAGGCCGAGATCGGAATCTATCCGGCCAGCGAAGTTTCCGGTGTCAAAGGTCTGGCTGTTGTCGGACCTTTACCAGCGGGAATAGACTTGAACACGCTCTATGGCGCGGCGGCCTCGGCCGACAGCGCCGCCGGGGACGCTGCGGCGGCCTTTGTGAAATTCATGGCCGCCCCGGAGAATCGCGGCGTCTGGAAGCACGCGGGCTTCGATCCACCCGGCTCCTAGGTTTTTGCGGGTTTCAGCCGGATGTGGATGTTCTTCTCCTGCGTGAAGGAGAGCATCTCCTCGAAGCATTCTTCGCGTCCAAGCCCCGACTGCTTGAAGCCGCCGAATGGCGCGCCGAGGAAGTGCTTGCTGACCTCATTGATCCACACATAGCCCGCTTGCACGGCGAGCGCGGTGCGGTGCGCGGTATTCAGATCATTGGTCCAGATCGAGGCCGTGAGCCCATACTCGACGGCATTTACAGTTTCGAGCATCTTCGCCACGTCGCGCCATTTAAACACGCCGAGAACTGGTCCAAATATTTCCTCGCGCGCTATTCTGTTCTTCTCAGAGACGGCGAAAACCGTCGGCTCGATAAAGAAGCCATTTTTGAGGGTCGGATCCGCGGGTGGTCCGCCACCAGTGATGAGCTGAGCGCCTTCCGTTTTGGCCGACTCGATGAATCGCATCACGCGGTCGAATTGTTTCTTGGATACGATGGCGCCCATGGTGGTCGCCGGGTCGGTCGGGATGCCGGGTTTGTAGTATTTGATCTTTTCTTTCACCCGCGTGACCACCGGATCGTAGATGGTCTCGTGAATGAACGCGCGACTGGTCGACCCGCAGGATTGGCCACACCAGGTAAAATTCATGCCGCCAATGACGGCGGCAGCGACCTCATCGGGATCGGCATCGCCGTAGGCAATCAGGGCGTTCTTGCCCCCAAGCTCCAGCATGGTGCGTTTGACGGTATCGGATGCCGCTTTCATGACCGCGCGTCCCGTCGGCACGCTGCCGATCAGCGCAATCATGGCCACATCTGGATGACCCGCGAGCCGCTGCCCGGCTTCCTGTCCGCCGGGAACGACATTGAACGCGCCTGCCGGCAGGAGTCCGCCGATCAATTCGGCGAGCCGCAACGAGGAAAGGGGGGACTGCTCCGGCGGTTTTACGACCACGGTATTGCCGGCGGCGAGCGGGGCTGCGGATTTCCCCGCGCAGAACATGAACGGATGATTGAAGGGGATAATGCGGCCGACGACGCCCAGCGGTTCGCGCACGGAGAAATTGATGACATCCGGGCCCATCGGAATCGATACACCCTTCATTTCCGTTACAAAGCCGGCGAAGAATTCCATTTGCGCTGCCGCGATCATCGCGTCGCTGACCATTTCTTTGACGGGATTGCCGCAATCTGCGGCGTCGATCATTGCCAATTCATTGGCGTTCTGGCGCAGGATCTCCGCGATCCGCCGCAGAATCTTCGCGCGCTCGAGCGGCAACACGCGCCGCCATTCCATGAATGCGACCTTTGCCGAGGCGACGGCAGCGTCAATGTCGTCGGCACCGGATTCTGCGACCTTGCCCAGAGACTGTCCAGTGCCAGGGCTGATCGTTTCAACAAACCGGCCGGCCTTCGGCTCGTGCCACGCGCCTCCGTAATAGGCACCCCGGTTTTTTGGCAGCACCACCGCCTGTGCGGAGGCTGCTTGCGGTGAAACGACTGTGGTCATGGGACTGTCCGTCTATTTGTCACTACTGACGCGGTGAAATCTGGATCAACTCGGTGATCTGTTCTTTGCTCAACGGTCCCGGAATGAATTTCAGGTTCACCGCTTCGGGAATCAGCGAGTCGAGACCATGAATTTTATCGGGATTGACGAGGCTCTCGGGGAAGAATTCATCGCGCACACGCTTGGCCATCGGTTCCGGAACTTTGGCGAACTCTGCGTAGTCCGTGATGACCTGCGGATTCGATGAATACATGTAATCGATGCTTTCACGATAGGCTTTCATAAAGCGCTCGATTACGTCTTTTCGTTTGGCAAGGACGTCGGCATTGGCAACCAGGACGCGGATCGTCTGACCCCGCACCAGCGTGGCGTCGGTTGCGCGGGCGAGCAGATGAATTTTGTCTTCTTCCATTTCCTTGAGGCCGAAAGGCGGTGAGGCCCAGCCGACGTCGACCTGGTCGGTCATAACGGCCGTCAGCGTCGCGCTCGGATTGCCGGTCGCCTGCGGTTTGGCCGTCAGCTTGAACTCATCGATGAAGGCTCGGACGACGCTGTTGGTGGAGGAGTTATTGGTCGAAAAGGCAATGGTGTGACCGTTGGTGTCCTTGAGCGTCTTGATGCTGGGATTTTTGGCGTACCAGTAGTCGGCGGCTCCGGTTGCCTGAGCACCGATGATGCGCACCGGCGCACCTTTTGCGTAGGCCGCCATAGCACCAAGCGTGCCAACCGCCAATCCAAGATCGACGCCGCCAGCGATCACCGGCTGCAAGGTTTCGCCGCTGCCTGAGGTGTAAATCATCTCAAGCTGGAGGCCGTGCTTCTTGAAGATGCCGGCCTTTTCGCCAAGGTGGGTGATCGAAGTATCCCAATTGCCGCGCTGGCCGATGGTCATTTTCACGAGATCGTCGGCGGCGCCAGGATTGACTTGAGCAATCGCGGCCATTGCCACAATCGCAAGGAAGTGTCTCATGAAGCTCCTCCCACGCGTTCTTAGTTCCTTTTGATGCTGTCGAGACCGCCGAGTTTTCCGATCAAGGCGTTGGCACCGATCGCCAGCACGAACAAGACGATCAGCATTGCGTACATCGCCGGCATATCGAAAATACTGTAAGTCTGGATGATCAGGAAGCCGATCCCCTTGTTCGAGAGCTTGGTCTCCGCAAGCAACGTGCCAATTAATGCGAAGCCGAATCCGAGACGTACCCCGTTGATGATCGGGTGACGCATCGCGGGAAGATAGATTTTCTGAACCATCTGCCAGGTGCTGGCACGGAAGCTGCGCCCCACGCGGACAAGAACTTTATCGATTTGCCGCATACCGGCGGCCACATTGAGCGCGACCGGAAAGAAACAGGACAGTGTGCCCAGCGCCACTTTGGATTCCGGTCCCACTCCGAACCACATGATCATGATCGGGAAGAAGATGATCTTCGGCGTTGGCCCAAGATAGTAGAGATACGGCTCGAAAGCCCTCGCCAAGAATCGATTGGCGCCAAGGACGAGCCCAACGACGAGACCGGCGGAACCGCCAATTGCCAGCGCCGCACCGATTTCCGCTGCGGTGACCCCGAGATTGAAATAGTAATTGCGGTCTGTGAGCAGCGCCGCCATCGCACGGCCAATGGAAAGCAGCGACGGCACGACGTCGCGATATAGCCAGCCCGAGTGGGCAAGAAATTCCCACGCTGCCAGCACCGCCAGAATGATGGCGATGCGCAGCAGCGTCACCGGGTTGATTGCCGGGGAGGCAACCGCCGTTTGCCTCAGTCGACCGGTCTCAGCCATCGCTCGGCCTTTTCCAATGCCATGAAGAACAACACACTCACCAGGATCACAAAACAGATCGCCGCATAGGTGCCGGCGAGGTCGTAGCGTTCGGCCAGATCATTGATGAGCTGGCCAAGCCCGCCGAAATTGATGAGGAATTCCGTGCCGACCACATTGATCAGCGCGAAGATCAGTCCAAGCCGGATGCCGACGAAGATAGTCGGCAATGCAGCCGGAAAAAGAATTTTCCAGAACTGCTGCGTCGCCGTGAGGTTGAAGCTGCGTCCGACATTGACCAGAACCTTGCGCGTTCCGGATATCCCTTCGATCGTCTTCAGGATCACCGGGGGTAGGGCGGATAAGAAACCCATCATGATGATCGTCCAGGCGTTGCGGCCAAAGATCACCATGAACAGCGGGTAGGTCAGCACTAAAGGTGCCGAGGCAAATGCCGCGACCCACGTCTCGCAGGAGCGTTGCAGCAGTTTGTAACGTTGCATCAAAACGCCAATGGCAATGCCGCATATTGTCACCATGATGCCGGCGATAAGGCATTCGCCGGCCGTAAAGAAGAAGCGGTAGGCGATGTGCTCTTCGGTAAACAGGCGGCCAAAGCTCGCAACAATTTCCGACGGCGGCGGGACGATGAAACGGTTAAGCCAGCCGATGCGGATCACCGCCTCGGTGACCAGCAAAGACGCAACGAATGTACCGAAGCCGACCAACCGGGCCACAGAGTCACGGTCCGAGGCGACAAGCGGTGTATCCGCCGTCGTCATAGTGCCTGTTCCTCCTGTCTGAGAGCGTTTTGCTCCTCATCACGCATGC
The DNA here is from genome assembly GCA_025451355.1 of Pseudolabrys sp. GTDB lineage: Bacteria > Pseudomonadota > Alphaproteobacteria > Rhizobiales > Xanthobacteraceae > Pseudolabrys. Next base: position 13,907 of record JANWKN010000250.1, read on the forward strand.
CGCGGTTCGCCTCTTCGCGCAGGTCATTCCAGATCTGTGCGACGTAGCGGCCGAATGTCTCGCTGCCGACAATCTCGGACGTGCGTGGACGCGGCAGATTGATTTCGACAACACGTTTCAGCTTGCCGGGCCGGTAGGTCATGACCAGGATTCGATCGGACATCTGCACGGCTTCGGTAATGTTGTGCGTGATCAGTAACGTCGTTTGCTTGAGCTGCTGTTGTATCTGTAGAACCTTGTCGCCGAGCAGGAGCCGCGTCTGCTCATCGAGCGCGGCAAACGGTTCATCCATCAGCAGAATACTCGGCTCGCAGGCGAGCGTCCTCGCCAGCGAAACGCGCTGACGCATGCCCCCGGAGAGTTCGCCGGGATAGCGGTTCTCGAAACCGTCGAGGCCCACAAGCGAAATGAAATGACGTGCGCGCTCTACGCGCTTTGCTTTCGACATGCCGACAAGCTCGAGCGGGAAGGCGACGTTGTCGGTGACCGTGCGCCAGGGGAACGTGGACTCCTCCTGAAACACCATGCCGATCGATTTGTGCGGGCCAGAAATGGTTTCTCCGGCAACGCTAACGATGCCCTCATGGCTGCTCAGGAGACCGCCGATAACATTGAACAGGGTCGATTTTCCGCAGCCGGAGGGGCCGATAACCGACAGGAATTCACCTTGCCTGACCTCGAATGACACATTGTCCACCGCAGTGAGCGGCCCTTCCGGAGTATCGAACCGAACTATGATGTCCTCCGCCACCAGAATGGCGTTCCTCGCTACGGGGTCCGGTGGCATCGGGAACTTACTCGCTCTTTCGCGTCATCGCGGCCGTCATGGCGGCGGTGTAGCCGGGTTCGACGCGTACGTCGACAACGGCGATTGCCCCGCCTTCGACGGCGGCAATCGCTTTCTGAAACACAGGAACAAGTTCGGCAATGGAGGTCACCGGCCCGAAACCTTGCGCTCCCTGCGCGCGTGCCATTCCGGCGAGATCGATATCGGGTTCGGAAATCCGCTGGCCGACCCAACGGTTTTCCACGGGACGATTGCGCATGCGGGCCATTCGTTCCTGGTGCAGTTCGTCGTTGAAGAATGATCGGTTATTGGCGACCACGATGAGGAGCGGAATGCGGTAATGTGCCGCCGTCCATAACGCGGTGAGACCCATCAGGAAATCGCCGTCGCCGCAGACCGCAACGGCCAAGCGACCGCTGCCTTTCAGTGCCAGCGCAGCGCCGACGGAAATACCGGGACCGCCTCCCACGCCACCGCCGCCATCCGAGCCGAGATAATCGAGCGGATGATTAAAAGCCCAGCTCGCGCCATTCCAGGACAGCGATACGTGAGTTAGCGACGTTGGGCGTTCACCGACCGCGCGACGCAGTGCATCGGCAAGATGATCGACGGTGAGCTTGTCGTCTGAAAGTTTGGGGAATTCCTTCTTGTGCGCGTTAGTGGCTTGCGGGCGGTGAGGCTCCAGCGCGGCAAGCAGCGGCGGCAGCGCGACGTCGGGTTCGCAATCGATGAACACATCGACCGGCGGCAGGCCCTGATAGTCCATACTCCAGCCATTGTGCAGGTGATGATCGACCGACACCTGCACAATGCGCGCAGACGGTGCAGATGCACCAAAGACCGACTTAAGGGTTCCGGCAAGATCCACCCAGTCGAAACTCAAAATTGCGTCGGCCTCGCGAATAGCTTCGACCGCTTGCGTGGTCATGCCGATGGTGCCCGGCGATCCAACGTGAAGGGGATGATGCGTCGGGAAGGCGGCGCCGACTTTAAGGTCGGTAGCGACGCGCGCGTTCAAATGCTCTGCGAGCGCAATGCGCGCTTTCCAGGCGTCAAGATTGCGCGATACGCGACCGGCGAGGATCACCGGGCGCTTGGCGCTATGTAACAATTCGGCGGCTTGCCGGATCAAATGGGGCGCAGGCACATTTTCTACCGGCGGCATGAACCGTGTAGCCTCAATTGGCGGCACGGGTTCCGCGAGCTTGTTCTCCTGCATCTCTGCGTCGAGATTGACGTAGGTCGGCCCACGCGGCGCCGTATTGGCAATCCAGTTCGCACGCAGCACCGCTTCACGTGCCGCCACCGGGGAGGCCGGCTGATCGTCCCATTTGGTGTAACCGCGCACCAACGCGCCCTGATCGCGCGCGGTATGAATCCAGTCGATCCATGGTCGCCGCTTGACTGCGTCGACTGGACCGGTCGCGCCGAGGATCACCATCGGCATGCGATCGCACCAGGCGTTAAAGACCGCCATGGTCGCATGCATCAGCCCCACATTCGAATGCACGGCAGCCGCCATGGCCTTACCGGTGACCTTGGCATAGCCGTGGGCGATCGCCACCGCGCTTTCCTCATGCAGGCAAAGCAGCATTTGCGGGCGTTCATTGCCGAGATAGTTGACGAGGCTGTCGTGCAGGCCGCGATAGCTCGCGCCCGGATTGAGGGCGATGTAGGGGATATCTGTTGCGCGCAATGTGTCGGCGACCACGTCGCTGCCGAAACCGGCGGCATTGACCCCCGCCGGAACCGGACGATCGAACGATGATAGGGATCCGCCAACGGCGGGTCGCTCCTTTGCGCCGTCATTTCTATTACTGGCCAAATCGGGGACTCCGCAAACGTCCGCCAGGACGGGCGGAACGGCGGCATCCAACCGGATTACGAGCCCG